>JAGOKS010000036.1 GCA_017994425.1 Bacteroidales bacterium
ACTGTTCCATCCACAACATCTTGTTCAATGATGGATTTAAATGTTTGACTATATATATCTTCCAGATTTTTTTGTTCTGTATCGGAATAAATTTGTTGGTCCTTTCCGATTTCTTCCCAATTGAAATCTTCCAATGGTTTTACTTCCTTATTTACCGGAGTTTCAACTTCTGTTTTTTTAACTTCCGAAATCTCACGTTCTTCTATAACGGGAGTTTCTTCAACAGGGTTTTCTACTTCAACTTCCGCAATTTCTTCAACATTGGGAGTTTCATTTACTAATTCTTGGGCTTGTTCTTCGATTTGTTGTTCGTTTTGTACTTGTTCGCTTTCGTTGTTTTCAGCAATTTTATTTTCTTCTGCCATTTTTTTTAAATTTGTGGGCTTATGTGCTCACGCTAAATTGTTAATAATTATAAGGTTATCTTAATAAACCGCTTCAAAGAGCCTTTTTTGAAACGGACTGCAAATGTAATAAATTAATGTATATAATTAAATGCTTTTTTTAAAAATTTTACATTAATATTTTATTGATGAAATTTAAGCTAAAGGAAAGTGTTGTTTTTTTTATATTTTATTCATTTTTTGATACAAACAACAAAGGATGCTTTCTTTCTTGTCTTTCCATAAATGCATGGCACCTCCACCGCAATTCTTAAATGCTTTGCAATTGCTACATATCCCTGTCAACATCCACGTGCGATTACGCATACAATCAAATTTATTATCCCAAACATCCGACAAATTATCTTGATAAATATTTCCTTGAACAAAGCTACGATGTATATTTGGGCAAGCTGATATGCTTCCGTCTATCAACACAGACGCTATATTGATTCCTGCCCTGCAAAAGAAAAAGGAATCTTTTACTTTAAATTCATAATTACCAACATAGGCTTCACAGCTGAATTTCACATCAATGATTCCTTCTTTTCTGCTTTTTACTATAAAATCCATTAGTTGATGCAAAGCCTTCCCATCTAACATCATTTCGGGATTATTGGCTGCTCTTCCTATGGGAGCGATGGTAAACAATCGCCACGTTTTTACTTTATGCTTGATTAATAATTGTTTAAGTGCTTCCAATTCATGTATATTTCGTTGATGCACACACGTAACCACATCATAATTCAAGCGTGGTGAAGAAACAATTAAATCAAGGGCTTGCATAGCTTTTTGAAAACTATGCCGGTTGTTGCGTAACCAATTATGCGTTTCTTCTAATCCATCTACACTCAACGTAATCGCACCCATGCCGGCAGCCAACAATTTGTGATGCATGGCTTCTGTATAAGCAAATCCGTTGGTAACAATACCCCATCGAAAGCCTTCTTTACGCAAACGCAAACCACAATCTGCCAAATCGGAACGCAATAAAGGTTCTCCACCTGTAATAGCAACAACGATACTATCTCGTTTGTATTTTTCTTTTAAGGGTTGAATAGCTTTTAAAAAATATTCAAATGGCATATCTTTTACAGTTGTATCGGATTGGCAATCCGAACCACAATGCAAACATGCTAAATTACAACGCCAAGTACATTCCCAAAATAAATAATTTAAGGGATGTAAAAGAGTTTCGTTTTTTCTAAATTGACGACGGATTATTTTTTGAAATAAACTCATTAGTTAGCTTCTTCCAAAGCAATATTCAAAACTATTTTTTTAATATCAGCACTTGTAACAATCGTTGTGTCCAATGATTTATACGCTCCATGTGCCAAGGAATCTTCATCGGTAAATTTAAGCGTATATTTATCGGCAATCTGATTATAGAATGAATAATGCCCGTTACTGTCAGTTATGCCATAATTGTAACTATAACCTTCTACTGTTACTCTAATCCCTTGAATGGGTTGATTGTCGACTTTAGATACTACATTGCCTTCAATAGACACATCCAAACCATAGTCATTGGGCATACCGTAACAGGCTTGGAAAACAAACATTACAGCTGAAAAACTGAAGAGTCCGAAAAAAGCGCGTATGAGTTTCCGTTTCTTTTCTTTTAATTTTTCTACATTCATCATCTGTGTTTTTTTTTGCAAAAATACTCTTTTTTTTATTAATCTAAAAAAAATGGTAAAAAAAAAGAGGCATGTAACAAGCCTCTTTTTATCAATTACTTATATTTCATCGGGGATATCATCGATTTTATCTTTTGCTTTTAGTTTTGCTTTATAATTTATAGTTTTATCTTTCGTTTTATCTAATTGTTTTTGAATAGCTTCAACTGCTAAACTGGTAGCTTCTTCAAAAGTTTTGCATTGCTTACTTGCCATTATATCATTTCCTTTAATCTTTAATCTGATTTCTGCAATTTTATTTTCGGGAGTATCTACATTCTCCAATTTTAAGGTTACATCACTACGAATGATTCCTTCATGGAGTTTTCCGATTTTTTGTAATTTTTTACTGATATAATCTTCTAAGCCTTTGTCGGTTTTAAAATGTACCGATTTAATGTAAATATTCATATAACCTCCTTTTTATTATGCCCTTGGATGGGCGTTTTTATAAATTTCTTTTAGTTTTCCGATAGACGTATGGGTATACACTTGCGTTGCTGCTAAGCTGGAATGTCCAAGTAATTCTTTGATGGCATTTAAGTCTGCCCCTTGATTTAGTAAATGAGTAGCAAACGTATGTCTAATCACATGAGGACTTTTTTGCTCTATGGACGATACCATTTCAATATATTTATGAACTACACGATAGATAAGCATAGAATATACCTTCTCTCCTTTTTTAGTAACAAAGATTGGCATGTTTTGTTGTAGTATTCCGAAATTATTTTCAAATACTTTAAAATACTCCTTTAAACAGTTTTCTAAATGAGGCCCGAAGGGAATAATACGTTCTTTATTCCTCTTTCCCAACACTTTGACATTACGATTATAAAAATCTATATCTTGAAAAGTAAGCTGCATCAATTCACTCAAACGTAATCCGAGAGCATAAAAAGTTTCTAAAATCGTTCGATCTCTGATACCTTCGAACGTATCGGGGAACTCAATTTTAGTAAACATCGTTGTCATCTCGCCTTCATCCACAAAGGAAGGCAAACGTTTCGATTGCTTGGGAGCAATGATTTTATCGATTGGATTACTTTTTATATATCCATTACGGAGTAGAAATTTGTAAAAAGTTTTCAAGGTTGAAATTTTGCGATTCACACTGCGCGGACTATCCCCATTTTCCAATAAATAAAATATCCATGACCGTATTCCTTGAAAAGAAACTTCTTTGATTGATTCAAGGGATAATTCATTTTCAATAAAGACTGTAAATTGCATTAAATCGGTTTGATAAGCCTTGATAGTGTGTTTTGAAAATCGTTTTTCTGTTGTAATATAGGATAAAAATGTTTGAATCCATTCCATAAAAAAAGTGTTACTTTTGAAATTCAAAAGTAACACTTTTTCCCGATTAAAACAATAATTTTTAAAAAAATTATTCGTCTTTTTGTTCTCGCAATTGCTGTATGTAAATTGCTTTTTTGATTTGTTCGCGTTTTTTAACAGACTTTTTGGTGAACTTTTGACGTTCGCGTAATTCTTTTACAACACCCGTTTTTTCAAACTTTCTTTTTAATTTTTTTAACGCTCTGTCCACGTTTTCACCGTCTTTAATTGGAACAACAATCATATTTTAAACCTCTTTTCTTTGTTATTAATTAGTTGAATTTTTGGTGTGCAAATGTATAAAAAAAATATATACAAATACATCGAATACATATTTTTTTTCAAGATTATGTATGTAAATGTAAGAAAACACTTAAAAACTATAACATATTAAATAAACCTGATTCGTTTTAAAACTTATTTAAATCCATAATTTTCCTCTAATAACAATAAAAATTTAATTTTCTTGACTAAACAAAAATTAAATCTCCTTATGTCCGACTTTATACTGATAAAAAATATATTTTTGCATATAGAAAAGAATGCATACATTTATTAATTAATGACAAAAAAGAAAATCTTATTTATTGTTAATCCCATTGCGGGTAAAGGCAGAAATAAAAAAATTGAAAGCCAAATTTTGCTTTATTTAGATTTGGAAAAATTTATTCCTGAAATTGTTCACACTACACACAAAGGACATGCTTCTGACCTAGCTGTACAAGGATTACAGAACAATGTTTCCATTATCATAGCTGTTGGAGGCGATGGTACTATTAATGAAATAATTAAAGTCATACAGAATACTTCCTGCGTATTAGGTATCATTCCCACGGGTTCAGGCAACGGACTGGCTTATCACTTACATATTCCCATGAAAGTAAAAAAAGCTATTCAGCTTTTCAATGAAGAACATATAGAATCTATCGACACCGTTACACTCAATGAACATACCTACGCCAGTATTGCCGGTATAGGATTTGATGCTTTTATAGCCGAAGAATTCGACAAAAAAAAGAAAAGAGGATTCTTCTCTTACTTTAGTTTAATTTTAAAGTATATTTTTATTTATAAATCAAAAACATATTTGATAACTACAAAAGACAACACCTATAAAATCAAAGCTTTTCTAATTTGTTTTGCTAATTCATCCCAATGGGGTTTTAATGTAAAAATATCTCCGGAATCATCGGTACAAGACGGTTTGGTAAACGTTTGTTTCATTAAAAAACCTTCCCTTTTATCTTTACCTTTTTTCTTTCTTTTTATACTAAGCAAAAATCTTAATTTAGTGGCAAATTACGTCAATATATATAAATTAAGTGAATTCCGCATACAAACCATTGATGCAGAAGAAATGCCTGTACACTTAGACGGTACACCCTTACAACGCCAGAAAGAATTTCAGATTAAAACCAACCCTTTGTCTTTAAAAATACTATTAAACAGGAGGAATATATAAAGTCGGAAAATTATCGTAATTCGAAATTTTTACCAAGGTAAACTTTTCGTACGGTCTCATCGTTTGCTAATTCTTCAGAAGTCCCCGATTTAAAGACTTTCCCATCGAGGAGTAGGTATGCCTGATTGGTAATTGCTAAAGTTTCGTGCACGTTATGGTCGGTTATCAAGATGCCGATATTTTTTGTTTTTAGTCCGGAAACAATGGCTTGAATATCTTCAACGGCAATGGGATCTACACCGGCAAAGGGTTCATCCAAAAGGATAAACTTAGGATTTGTCGCCAAGGAGCGTGCTATTTCTGTTCTCCTGCGCTCACCTCCCGATAATTGTATACCTTTGCTTTTACGGATTTTTTGTAATCCGAATTCTTCCAATAAGTTTTCCAGTTTATCTTTTTGTTCAGCACGTGATAACTTGGTAAATTGCAAAACCGCACGAATATTATCTTCAACCGAAAGCTGACGAAAAATGGATGCTTCCTGCGCGAGATAACCAATACCTAATCGTGCCCGTTTATACATGGGCTCTTTGGTGATGTTAGTGTCGTTCAAAAATATTTTTCCGTCTAAAGGCTTGATTAGTCCAACTATCATATAAAAAGAAGTTGTTTTACCGGCTCCATTAGGTCCTAATAAGCCGACTATTTCGCCTTGCTTGACTTGAATAGTAACATCATTAACCACCATGCGGTTATGATATTTTTTAAAAAGACCTTCTGTTCTTAAAACATCCTTCTGTTCCATGCTAAGCTATTATCCAAACAATTTAAAAATATCATTTCCGAAAACAAATATCATCAATAACATTAACAATATCCATCCGAATGTCAAGGCATACTCCATAAACTTGTCCGGTAACTTACGACCTATGATTAATTCTATTAAAGTAAACAACACATAGCCACCATCTAAACCCGGGATAGGCAAAATATTCATAAATGCCAATATGAGCGATAACAAACCGGTTATATACCAGAATTTTGCCCATATCCATTCTCCTCCATATATTTGAGCAATGCCAATAGGACCTGAAACCGATTCGGTTGCTTTTTCTTCACCGCTAACAATTTTTTTCAAGCCTTTAATATTTAATGTAAGCATCGTCATGGCATCTTTCCAGCCATATTTAAACGATTCCGCAAAACTATATTTCTTCAGTTGATAGGGATAGTTTAAAATAGCGATGCCGCTTTCACCCGCAGAATCTAACAGTAAATTTTTAATAAGAGTATCCTGATTTCTGAGCAAACATAGTTCGACTTGTTGATTAGGGAATTTTCGGATATTCTCCGAAAAACTTCCCCAAGAGGTAATGCTGATAGAATCATTAATTGAAAGTATCACATCGCCTTTTAGAATATCGGCAGCATCAGCAGCTCTGTCGGGGATAACAGAATCAATAACAAAAGGAAAATTCGTAGGTTTAATGAAATTACTCTCTGTTTTTAATAACTGATAGGCATTCTCTCCTACTACTATATCGATTGTTTTATGGTTTCTTTCTACGGTTACAATAGCACCAAAAAACATTTTTGAAGAAACCGCATCTTGAAAACGAACCGGAGTTTCGCCTTGAACACTTATAATTTTATCTCCACTTTGGAAGCCTAATTCACGAGCGGGTTGATACGCATAAATACCATCGCTAACCGCATTGTTGGGCAAGTATTCTTTTTCGTACACTCCTAATATGATGGCAAATAAAAGAACTCCTATCAGTAAATTAATAGTAACACCCCCCAAAACAACAATCAGACGTTGCCATGCCGGCTTGGCACGAAACTCCCAATGTTGCGGTTCGGACGCCAAATTATCCATACTTTGCGTTTCGTCTATCATCCCTGCTATTTGACAATAACCACCCAATGGCAGCCATCCCATACCGTATTCCGTATTTTCAGGATGTTTACGCCAGTCTTTATCATCTAATGTACTAATGTCAATAGATTTAAATTTCTTTTTGCCTTTTTCATCCAATATTGGATTGTTCGATTCGTCAAGCATTAATTCCGTGTCCGATAAATTTTTTGTAAAGAATTTCCATCGCAACTTCCCGTTTATCTTTTTACATTTCACCAGTGAAAATTTAGGATTGAAAAAGATATAAAATTTATTGACACGTATACCGAAGATACGTGCTGCAATAAAATGTCCGAATTCGTGTACCAATACTAAAAACGATAAGCCCAAAATCAATTGAGCTGCCATGATAAAACCTGTCATATTCTTTTTATTATATTATCAGCAATTTGTCTTGCTTCATTATTTATATGTATAAAATCTTCTATGGTTGGGTGCTTGATAAAGCTTGTTTTTGCCATAGTCTCTTCAATAACGTCGGGAATGTGTAAAAATTGGATGTTTTCGTTAAAAAAAGCAGCGACAGCCATTTCGTTGGCGGCATTCAAGCTGCAAGGCAAGCTTCCTCCGGATTTAATAGCTTGATAAGCAATATCCAAACACCTAAACACTTCCCTGTCGGGTTTGAAAAAGCTAAAAGTGGCATAATCGGAAAAGGAAAAACGTTCCAACGAATTTGGTAAACGATACGGAAAAGAAAGGGCATAGATGATGGGCAAACGCATATTGGGAAGTCCCATTTGAGCTTTGATAGAGGAATCGTTAAATTGCACCATCGAATGTATAATACTTTGTGGGTGAACTACTACTTCAATTTGTTCCGGCTCAAGTTGAAACAACCATTTCGCTTCAATTACTTCGAGTCCTTTATTCATCAAGGTAGCCGAATCGATGGTTACTTTATTTCCCATTTTCCAGTTCGGGTGTTGTAAGGCTTGTTTAACTGTTATTTCCGTCAATTCTTCCTTGCTTTTACCATAAAAAGGACCGCCGGAAGCCGTTAAAATGATTTTTTCTATCGGATTGTTATTTTCTCCGTTTAAACATTGAAAAATAGCGGAATGCTCCGAATCGACGGGAATAATCGGCACGCGATTTTCTATAGCGGATTGTGTGATGATTTCACCGGCAACAACCAAGGTCTCTTTATTTGCCAATGCGATGGCTTTCTTATGCTTGATGGCATTGTAAGTAGGTATCAACCCGGCATAACCCACCAAAGCAACCAATACCATATCAATGGTTTCCATTTCTACAATCTGTTCTATGGAAGATGTGCCGGCAAACACTTTGATATCGTAAGGTTGTAAGGTCGTATTTACCTTGTCGTACAGAGCTTCATTCTCAATAACTACGGCATTGGGTTCGAATTGTATAGCTTGTTCTATCAACAAATCGGCATTGTTTTGAGCTGTCAACACTTCAATAGTAAAAAAAGAAGGATGTGCTGCGACAACCTCAAGTGCTTGTTTTCCAATACTCCCTGTTGAACCTAAAACGGCTATTCTTTTTTTCATGCTTGCTGATTTCTCGTTGCAAAAGTACGAAAATCTTAAACGTGAATACATATTGTTTAGTATTTTTTATTTACATTACTTCCTTCTCGCTTTCGAATAAAATTGATTTTCCTCTTCATAATATGCTAAAAAAAGATTTATATTTATTTATGAAATCCGCCAAAAACAAGCATTAAGCACTTATCTAATTCACTGACAACAACAAAAAAATTATACTGAAAAGATAGCGAATGAATTTTTAATTTACTACCTTTGCGTTTTTTAGAAATTTAAAAAATAATAAATACATCAGATATGGAAATATTATCACATAGAGTATTGCAAATGTCGGAATCGGAAACGCTTGCAATGACAAGAATTGCCAGAGAATTAAAAGCACAAGGAAAAGATGTTATCAGTTTAAGTATCGGAGAACCTGATTTCAACACTCCTGAAATCGTAAAAGCATCTGCTAAAAAAGCCATTGATGATAATTACACACATTATCCTCCTGTTCCGGGTTATGCCGATGTACGTGAAGCCATCAGTAAAAAATTTAAGAGAGATAACGGATTGGATTATAAACCGGAGCAAATTGTAGTATCTACAGGAGCGAAACAATCCATTTTTCAAACGGTTATGGCATTGGTAAACCCGGGCGAAGAAGTGATTATCCCCACCCCTTTTTGGGTATCCTACAAAGAGATAGTGAAAGTTGCGGAAGCCAAAAGTGTGTTTGTAAAGACAACCTTGGAAAACAATTTCAAAGTAACTCCCCAACAATTGGAAGATGCCATTACTCCTAAAACCAAGCTTATTATGTTTAGCAGTCCTTCCAATCCTACCGGCATGCTTTACACCAAAGAAGAGTTAAAAGGTATTGCCGATGTAGTAGCCAAACATCCGCATGTATTTGTTATGGCTGACGAAATCTACGAACATATTAATTTCGAAGGCAAACATGAAAGCTTAGCTCAATTTGATTACGTTAAAGAACAAGTAATTACTATAAACGGGCTTGCCAAAGGCTTTGCCATGACCGGTTGGCGTATAGGTTTTATCGGGGCTCCTTTGCTAATTGCCAAAGCCTGCGATAAATTACAAGGACAAGTTACCTCGGCTACCTGCTCCATTGCTCAACGAGCTACCATAACAGCGATGGAATTAGACCCTTCCAACAGCAAAGACATTATCGATATGCGAAATAAGTTCCGCGAAAGACGCGATATGATGTTCAAACTATTGAAAGATATTCCCAACATAAAAGTGATTCTTCCTCAAGGAGCTTTTTATTTCTTCCCTGAAGTAAATGCGTATTACGGAAAATCTTATAAAGAGTATCACATCAAAGACAGCAATGATTTGGCAATGTATCTCTTGTACGAAGCCAACGTAGCTTTGGTTCCCGGTGCCGCTTTCGGCGATGACAATTGCATACGTTTATCATACGCTACTTCCAACGACTTACTTATCGAAGCCGTTCGCAGAATCAAAGAAGCATTGTTGAAATTAAAATAAAAATATCTGTTTAATAGTGCGTTAGGCAGTATTTCCACGTCTTGCTTTACCCTCTAAAATTATTGACGCAATAAATTCATTTATTGACGCAATAATTAATTTTATTGACGCAATAATTTTGCTTATTGACGCAATAATTTTTTAGCACTTTTAGATTAAGCTAAAAAAACAAGAGAAATACATTTTCTCTCCCTCAAGAATTTGTATGCGTACAAATTGCACGAAGTATGCGTGGTAATTTAAATTTGTCAGTTCTGAGAAGTTTTCAGTTTATTTTCCATCCGAAATCTCAAACCTGAAATCCGAAATTTTTTCTGAATTTTAATTTTTAAATGCGTAATTACATTTATTTACTTTTCAATGCTGCAATTGACAATATCACTCCCAAAGCTACCCCCAAAAGAGCGGCAAAGAGCACTTGCAGATGTGTAGGAAGAATAAAAGTAATGGTATGTGCCGGAATCCAGAAAAAAGGAATGGTTTTCTTAAAAACAAAATTCCATTGCACATCCCAATTTAATCCGATAATAATTTTCCGGATAGGAATAGGCTTTAACAGGCAGCTTACTTTACCGGCATGCTGCGAAATATGTGTATCGGTAATTTTATGAAGCGTCATAAAGACAGGGGCAAAACTCGTATTCATCATAAGGCTTATAAAAAAGGCTCCGAGTAATTTCATGCCCGAAAACTCAGCTGACATCGCCTCATTAATTCCATTGAAAACTGCGAATTTATCCATAAAAGCAGGCACCCCGCTACGGAAAATACCCATGGCAGCGGCAATCCACATACCGAGAAATCCCCATATAATGGCACGAGGTATCAATCCAAAACCCGGCGCTGAATACTTTCCTGTTTTAATACGTAATCCCAACACTTCGCCAAAAGTAGCCAGGATGGCAAATTTTAAAAACGCCATTGACATGGAATTGGATTGATTCCAATCATTATAAAATTGATATACACTATCAAAAACAAAAAAGGGAGCAAAGAAAAGGATTACTCCTACTATTGTAATTATATCCGAACGTTTCATAGCTTAAAATTTTATAGTTTTAACCGGTCTTTAAACGGCAGGAATGTCATAAAATCCGCATGATGCACAATATAGGCTTCGGTGCTCCGCTTTACCAAATCGCCTTCTCCGGCATGAGCAGCAATGATATGGCACACTTCAGACGGAACACCGCATTGTTCGGCAAGCGAAACTCCCGAAAAAGGATGCCGTAAGTATTTGCCGTAACTTCCCACGCATGACTTACCGTCTTTCATTTCATATTCAAGCAATTTACCTACATCCGCCAAGATGGCACCGGCGATAACATAATCTATATTGATGGGTAATTCATCCTTGAAAAACGCTTGCATTTTTTTTGTCGATTCATAAGCGACTTGTACTACACAACGTTTATGTGCCATAAAACTCACTTTTAAATCGGGACCACATAATAAAGTGAAAGGTATCTTCTGTAAATCTTCTAAAGTCAATACACTTTTTGATAATGCCAACTTCCATGTTTCGGCAGTTTTCGTTCTTAAGGTTTCATCGTTAATCCATAACAACTCAGGCCATAAAGCAAAGATTTTTTTCATGATAATCAATTATTATTAATAGCTTATTAAAGTCCTATTCCGTGGTATTGAAATCCCATGTTTTTAAGCTCCAGGGGGTCGTAAATATTTCTACCGTCAAAAACAACTTGCGATTTCATTACTTTATGAATAATTGCCCAGGTGGGCATACGAAATTCTTTCCATTCGGTAACGACAAACAAAGCGTCGGCATCATTGACAGCATCATAGATGTCGTTTGCATAGACAATCTTATCGCCCAATATACGTTTGGCTTCCAGCATGGCTACCGGATCGTAGGCTTTTACCTTACAACCTGCTTCTAAAAGTTTTTGTATCAATACAAGTGAAGGAGCTTCGCGCATATCGTCGGTTTCCGGTTTGAATGCCAATCCCCAAACGGCTATAGTTTTCCCTTTTATATCTCCTTTATAAAAGGCTTGTAATTTATTGAAAAGAACCGATTTCTGATTGTCATTCACTTCTTCGACCGATTTTAATATATTCATGCTGTAACCGGCTTTTTCGCCTATTTGCACCAATGCTTTTACATCCTTCGGAAAGCAAGAACCTCCATAGCCGACACCGGCATAAAGAAATTTATTCCCTATGCGAGAGTCGCTACCGATACCCTTACGTACCATATTAATATTAGCACCTACTTTTTCACATAAATTGGCAATATCATTCATAAAACTGATACGAGTTGCCAACATGGCATTGGCAGCATATTTTGTCATTTCAGCAGAAGCGATATCCATAAAAATCACCCTGAAATTATTCAACAGAAAAGGACGATACAAGCCCGTCATTATTTCCTCTGCTTTTTTGGATTCTACCCCTACCACTACCCTGTCAGGATGCATAAAATCGTTGACGGCATCGCCTTCCTTTAAAAACTCCGGATTAGAAGCCACATCAAATTCAATCTTTACGTTGCGTTTATCCAATTCTGCCTGAACCGCTTTACGTACCAAAGCAGCCGTACCGACAGGAACAGTACTCTTGGTTACTATCAACTTATAATCTTTCATATGTTGTCCTACCGTACGAGCTACCTCCAGGACATATTGCAAATCAGCACTTCCATCTTCATCCGGTGGCGTACCAACAGCCGAAAATACAACTTGAATATCCTCTAAAGAATCTTTTAAAGAAGTGGAAAAACTTAAACGACCGGCTTTTACGTTTTTATCGACAATAAATTCTAAACCGGGTTCGTAAATAGGAATAATCCCTTGTTTTAATTTATTTATTTTTTCTTCATCTATATCTATACAAACAACAGGGATTCCCATTTCCGCAAAACAAGCTCCCGTTACCAAACCCACATATCCTGTTCCTACTACTAATACTCTCATATTTAATATTTTTTATTAAATGTATATCATTAACTAATTCTTTGCAAATGTATAAAAAAAAACAATGCATACCATTAATTTCATTTTCAAAAGAAGGCATGCTATCTTGTTTTCTATGCATTAAAACATGATTCTGCATAAAAAAAAATAGTACTTTTGCATTAACACATCGAATGGATTCAAATATTATAGAACAATGTATAGAACAAATACATGCGGAGAATTAAACATACAACACATCCACCAAAACGTTATCCTTAGCGGATGGATACAACGCATACGAAATCTTGGTGGAATGACCTTTATTGATTTACGCGACAGATATGGCATTACGCAATTGGCTTTCAATATGGAAACAAATGCCTCCCTCTGTGAACAAGCCCGCAAACTGGGACGAGAATATGTTATACAAGTGAAAGGTGAAGTCGTAGAACGTTTCAGTAAAAACAAAGCCCTTTCTACCGGAGAAATTGAAATACAAGTTTCTGAAATACATATTTTAAATGCGTCCAAAACACCTCCGTTTACCATTGAAGACCTTTCTGACGGAGGCGATGATTTACGCATGCAATACCGTTACCTGGATTTGCGTCGTAACCCCAATCAAAGAAACATCATCTTTCGCCATCAACTGGCAATAGAAATACGTAATTATTTGAACAACATAAATTTTTTAGAGATAGAAACTCCTTTTCTTATCCGTTCTACTCCCGAAGGAGCACGCGATTTTGTGGTGCCGTCGCGTATGAATGAAGGGCAGTTTTATGCCTTGCCGCAATCACCGCAAAATTTCAAACAATTATTAATGATAGCCGGCATGGACCGTTATTTCCAAATCGTTCGTTGCTTCCGAGATGAAGACTTACGCGCCGACCGTCAACCGGAATTTACACAAATAGACTGCGAAATGTCGTTTGTTGAACAAGAAGACTTACTCCAAACCTTTGAAGGATTGTTTACACATTTGTTTCGTGTAATGAAAAACATGACTTTCGATTCCTTCGAACGCATCAGTTATCACGATGCCATGAAATATTACGGAAGTGATAAACCCGACCTACGTTTTGATATGAAGTTCATTGAATTAAACGATATGTTGCAACATCGTGATTTTAAAATTTTCAATGAAGCGGAATTGATACTGGGTATAGTAGCCCCTACCTGCGGCTCCTATACACGTAAACAATTAGATGAACTTACCGATTTTATTAAGCGTCCGCAAATAGGTGCAAGCGGATTGGTATACGTCTTATGCTTAGCTGACGGTACCTTTAAATCGTCAGTGGATAAGGTTTATTCGCAGGAAGATTTGAAAGCCCTTGCCGATACTTGCCACGCCAAAGCCGGCGACTTGATATTAATGGTATGCGGAAAAAAAGAAAAGACACAAAAAGTAATGTGTGAACTGCGTTTAGAAATGGGAACACGCCTCGGATTACGCAAACGCGATGATTTCAAACCTTTATGGGTTATAGATTTCCCTATGTTTGAGTGGGACGATGAAACTCAACGCTTTTATGCCAAACATCATCCTTTTACATCGCCTAAGCCCGAAGATATTCACTTGCTCGACACACAGCCTGAAGCAGTACGTGCTAATGCCTATGATTTGGTTATCAATGGAACGGAAATCGGAGGCGGCTCTATACGTATCCATGATCAACATTTACAAAAACAAATATTTAAGGTATTGGGATTTACAGACGAAGAAGCCCAAAAGCAATTCGGGTTCTTACTGAATGCTTTTGAGTACGGAGCACCGCCACACGGAGGTATTGCTTTCGGCTTTGACCGTATGTGCGCCGTATTCAATGGTATAGAATCTATCCGTGATTTTATTGCTTTCCCTAAAAACAATGCCGGTCGCGATGTGATGATTAACGCTCCTTTTGCTATCAGCGATGAACAATTGAAAGAACTGTCGATTAGTGTAAACAAAAAAGGAACTAATTAATATGCAGCAACGATACATTGACAGAAAACTTTACTTTCATGAACAAGACTTTACGACAAAAAAATATGTAATTCCTTATATCCAAGAAATATTTCCTATCAATGAGCATACAAAAGTGTTGGAAATCGGCTGCGGCGAAGGTGGCAACCTCAAACCTTTTCTGGATATGCACTGTCAATGTGTTGGCATCGATATCAGCGAAGCTCAAATCAATCATGCTAAAGAGTTCTATCTTTCCCATCCTGAAAACAATAAAATAGAATTTATTTGTTCCGATATTTATAAAGTTAAAAGACCGGACTTAAAATTTGACATCATCATGCTTCGCGATGTGATTGAACACATTCCCAATCAAGATGTTTTTATGAAAATTGTAAAAGAATTTTTAAACCCCGAAGGTGTCATATTCTTTGGTTTTCCTCCCTGGCAAAATCCTTTCGGCGGACATCAACAAGTATGTCAAAGTAAGATATCCAAAATACCGTATATCCATTTACTGCCTACCTCTTTGTATCGAAAACTATTGATTAAAAACAATGAAGAACCTTCTACCTTGTTAGAGATAAAAGCAACAGGCATCTCTATCGAACGGTTTCATCGTATTTTAAAAAAAGAAAAATACATCATTCTCAAACGGGATTATTATTTCATAAACCCTAATTATGAAATCAAATTTGACTTAACACCACGCAAAGTAATCCCTTTGTTTAGCGCATTACCGTATATTCGCAATTTTTATACTACTGCATATTATTGCGTTGTAAAGACATCATCCTTTGAATAACCATAAATATTAAGAATAATGAAAAAAGTATTAGGAATGGGAAATGCCTTGATGGACATTCTCATGGATTTAAAAGAAGACAAATTGTTATCGGAATTCTCCTTACCGAAAGGCAGCATGCAATTGATAGATACTGAAAGAGCCAAAATCATCAATCAAGCGACTTCTCATTTATCAAAAACCATAACAACCGGAGGTTCCGCATCAAACACCATCCATGGCATTGCCCATTTAGGCACTAAGACCGGTTTTATTGGCAAAGTAGGAAAAGATGAAAAAGGGGAATTGTTTTATAACGATATGCATGCCGGCAATATCAACCCTCACTTAATAAAGAGTGATTCCATGACCGGCTTTGCTACCGCTTTCGTTTCTCAAGATGGAGAACGTACCTTTGCTACTTTTTTAGGCGCTGCCGCCGAAATGAATCCGGAAGACATTAGTCCCTCCCTTTTCGATGATTATGCTGTTTTTCATATTGAAGGATATTTGGTGCAAAACCATGCATTGATAAAAAAAGCTGTTGAATTAGCCAAAGAAAAAGGCTTGTGTGTTTCGTTAGATCTTGCAAGTTATAATGTAGTAGAAGCTAATTTGCCATTTCTCCATGACTTGGTACAAAATTCTGTTGACATTGTCTTTGCCAATGAAGAAGAAGCCAAAGCCTTTACCCATAAAGAACCCGAAGAAGCTTTACACGAAATAGCCAAACTTTGTAAGATTGCAGTGGTTAAAGTTGGCGCTAAGGGTTCCATGATACAAAATGTCGACAAAAAACATTATATTCAGCCGTATAAATCAGTACTTAGAGATACTACCGGTGCCGGCGACATCTATGCTGCCGGATTTCTATATGCCTATGTAAATAATTATCCCTTGGAAATATGCGGAAAATTAGGCTCCTACCTTTCTTCGAAAGTCATTGGTGTAATGGGACCTAAATTTCCTGATACCACCTGGAAAGAGATGCAGGATGACATTAAAAATATCCTACAGCATTAAATTTATGTGAAAAGTTAGTGTATATACAAAGAGAGTGTTCCAACATGAGCACTCTCTTTTTTTTGTTTACTGCAAACGTAAAGAATTAAATATCTAACCCGAAACTATTGAAGCAATAATTTTTCATCGCTTTGGGTTAGCCTTATTTTTCTGTTTTTAACACTTTAATCTCCTTGAACTAATTTGAAGCACTACCCAACATTCTAATTCCACCACCTTTTATGTTTCCATTTAACTCCTAAATGGTCTAAAATTTCCGTTTCAAATTTCTTTTTAATCATACGGTTTTCTTTACGAGTTATTTCCTTGTAATTATTAATTCCTCTCCATCCTCTAAAAATTACTCCATCATTAACCGCATACAATCTAATTAAACTAATTACAGCATCGCCTTTGATAGATATTTCAGGAAAGCATGAAACCGTTTTATCTATCTCTTTAAAATAAAAAAAGACAAGATTTGAATAAACACCATCAGTATTAGTGTCTCCAAAATAGTGATACTGTTCACCTTTTTCATTAGTTGTGATTAAACGATATTCGGGATAGGTAGATTGAAATTCATATAAAATATCTGTAATTTCTTCTTCTGTTATTACATTAAAGTCTTTATCTATAATTATATAAGATTCTGCAAAACTACGATTTGTTCCAGAAATTTTAGTGATAAATCCAATACAAGAGCGAATTATAATAAGAATTACCACAAAAACAACTATATATTTAATATATTTCATCTTGACCATTTGACTTTATAATACTTTACGGTAGAAAAAAACTCAGAAATCGCGGATGCTCGCATTCGTTCTTTTTTAGAGACAGAAGGATCTCTTTTAATTCGATCACAATCAAACACTAATCGATTATCAGCACTTAAAACTTGATGAGATGTATTCGTAAAAGCATCAAATGAACCTTTAGCTCCTGTGACATCATATGCTACATCATGACGATATGCAGCCATTTCAGTAGGACTCCATGTAGGTAGATAATCATAATTAGGGTCTCCTATATAATTTTTCGGGTTATATGGTCCTATATAACTTGAATTAAATAAATTGTTATAAAGAGTTGTTGCATCTACACTTTTATCTGTTACTCCTGCAAATAAAGTAAAGTTTTTGCCATATATTATTGTTTTGTCATTATTTACCACATTTCCATCAGCATCTTTTACAACTCCATATTTATTTTCTTTATGGTCATTATATACTGTATATTGTCCATTACCTACTTTTGAGCCATCTGCAAGGTGTCTAACTCCTGTATCTTTTCCGTATTTTTTATCAACATCAGCTTGAGATTTTACTTTTCTATCATAATAAACTTCTTTTCTTCCTTCTACTTCTCTTTCAATCCAATCTTCCCCTGTCGGGTCAACATACTTCATCGGATTATTCGCACAATAGGTATAGGGTGAAATAGAAGGATATTTCTCAAACATCATAGCTTTAAGGCTGCACACTTCTAAATCAATACAAGTAGAGAGTTGCTCCACAGCGTATTGATAGTTTATTACCTTGAAATTATTAACTACATATTCCTTCATCGCTTTGCTTTAGCTTTGTTTTTCTGTTTTTAATCCTTTATTCTCCCATACACTTATAATAAAAGGGATAGAGGGGGAATTACCCTCTATTCAACTTTATTATATTTTTCTTCACTCTTTATTTTAACTTTCTTTTTATTTGAATCGTAATATTTCGACACCTCTGTTTGTATTAAAGTACTATCATTTAAAATAATAAATTTTTTGTTGTTAAATGTCCAATGAAAACAATCCTCATAATAAGCTCTATAATAATAATTATTCGGAGGTGGCTTAACAACAGATATCCCATAAGAACCTAACATTACTTTATTTACATTTTTTCGTGGAAACACAACTATACCATTACTATCTGTATATTTTTCTACATAACTTAAATCGTTCATTTTAAAGATAACTTCTGCTCCTTCTTTAGGAGTATAATCTGAAAATTTAAGAATTTCAATTTGAATGGAATCTTTAGTTTTTTCTGTTTGTTTAATTTTTTCTACTGCACATTCCGGAAAATAACTGTTTAACAAAATGAGATTCCCTTTTCGTTTCCACTTTCCACTTTTAGATTTACAATCCATTTCTTTCCGATGTGACATAACATTATTATAGTAGGAATATGTTCCATCATTATATAAGATTAATGTACATACTACTTCCTTATTAAATCTGTCGGTGTCTAAATGATTATATTGCCCACATATATTAGTCTTATCATATACTATTCTACATGATAAAAAACAAAATACTAAAAGAATAAATATTTTTTTCATTTTTTTAAATCATCTTTCCATCCGTGGTACATAAATCTTGGTTTTTCGTATTTGTTATAAGAATATTTATTATAGTCAACGATTAAATTAAAATTATAATTATTATCGAAAATATTATCTATTGTAACTTGGTAACCGTAATCAGGTAATTTTTGATAAGTTTCAGAAGTAAAAATATCATGTCTTTCCATAGTATTTCCAAACAAGCCTTGCCGAGCATACGCTTCATATTCATCTTCTTTATCATAAGCTATTGTTTCACAATTACCATTTGCAAGGTCAAATCCTATTTTTCTGTTTAAATACTGATCTGCATGTTTTAATTCATGCGACAACTTTTCCTTTGTAGAAAATCCATTTGGTCCTTCATTGACAATATTTACATCAATTTCTTTTGTGTCAAAATTATACTTTAAATTACCCCCTCCTGTTTTATCTGTTACATTGTCGCCCATCCTTATTCTGAATATCTCATCTACCGTCTCTAATTTTGTTAATTCATCTTGAATATCTTTATATTCATCACTTGAAAAAACTTCAGCTCTATATTTATTATATGCTTCCTCTTCTGCATCACCAGCAAAAACAACTTTTTCCCCCGTCGGATCAACAAACATTACCGGATTATTCGCACAATAGGTATACGGTGAAATGGAAGGATATTTCTCAAACATCATAGTTTTAAGGCTACACCCCTCTAAATCTCCCCAACTGGGGAGACTTGGCGGTAGCGCGTATTGTGAGAGTGTTGCCTTGTAG
>JAGOKS010000002.1 GCA_017994425.1 Bacteroidales bacterium
TGATGGATCCGGCTGAAAAATCTATCCCTACAATAATGTTTTTCATGACAAATAATTTTTATGGTTAAAATTAAGATTTGTAAAAGTATTAAAAATATTTTTATGTTTAATGATTTTTCTAAAAAAATTTAAATAGCAACTTTTGCTTTTATAAGCGGGTGTGATTCGTAGTTCTTAAGTGTAAAATCCGAATACTGAAAATCAAATATAGAAGTAACAGCCGGATTAATTTCCATTTGAGGAAGGGAATAGGGCTTGCGTTGTATTTGTAATTTCGCTTGCTCTATATGATTGGAATATAAATGTAAATCTCCGAAAGTATGAACAAATTGTTTTGCTTTAAGCCCGCAGACTTGAGCTATCATCATTGTCAACAAAGAATAAGATGCTATATTGAAAGGTACTCCCAAAAATGCATCGGCACTTCGTTGATACAATTGACAGGAAAGTTCACCATTGCAGACATAAAATTGGTATAAAATATGACAAGGCGGCAAACGCATCGCCTCTAAGTCGCCCACATTCCATGAAGAAACCAACAAGCGACGAGAATTTGGATTCGTTTTTATTTGTTCAATGACATTTTTTAATTGATCTATGACAACTCCTTGATTATTTTTCCATGATCTCCATTGGTGCCCATAGATAGGTCCTAAATTCCCTTCATCATCAGCCCATTCATCCCATATACTAACGCCATTCTCTTTTAAATAGTTGATGTTTGTATCGCCTTGAATAAACCACAGTAATTCATAAATAATCGATTTTAAGTGTAATTTTTTAGTTGTTACCAATGGAAAACCTTCATCAAGATTAAAAAAAGTTTGATAACCAAAAACACTGTATATACCGGTGCCCGTACGGTCTTCTTTATAATTTCCCTTATCTAAAATATGGTTTAGTAAATCAATATATTGTTTCATGAAAACATGTTTTATTTACCTAAAGACTTTTATTACTTGCAAAAGTACATTTTTTATCTATACTCCTTCATAAAATACAAAAGAAAGACAAAAAGATAAAAAATAATTATAAAACAGCACATGCCAAACAAGCAACGCTGACTTTTGTGTTTTTAATACTTAAAATGCTTTGGACAGCTGCTTCTAAGGTAGAACCTGTTGTAATAACATCATCAACTAACAACACATGTTTCCCTTCGAGTGCCGTTGGATGTACTACTTTAAACACATTACTAGTGTTTTCCCAGCGATTATATTGTGTTTTTTTTGTCTGGGTATCTGTTTCTACTATTCGTATCATACTATTGATATCAAGAGTTTTACTCATGGCTTTGGCAACTCCGCTTGCTATTATTTCACTTTGATTATATCCTCTTTTCTTTTTCTTATTCGGATGTAAAGGAATCGGAATAATACTGTCAATGCTTTGAAATATTTTGTTTTGAATTAAATCCGCCCCCAATAAAAAACCAAAATATAAACCTATATCCTGCTGACCTTTGTATTTTAATTGGTGAATTAATGTTTGAATATTATTTCCTTTTTTAAAATAAAAATACGCTGTTACGGCACTAACCTGCACCTTGCCGGCAAACAAATATACCAAGGGATTGTTATTGAGTAAATGAAAATTTGTTTTTGGTAAACTAACCAAACACTGTGAGCATACACATTCTTCATTTTTCACTAAACTATTCCCGCAAATGTAACAATATTTGGGATAAAAAAGTGCTATAAAATCATTAATGAAAGTTTTCATGGTTTTAACAATTTGATTATTTGATGTTTTATTTATAGAAATGTTTTTTAAAATTTTATTCAAAGATAGCTAATATTTTTTTATATTTGTAACCTAAATTTATTATTTATAATCATCATGGAACAAGAAGAAATTTTAATCAAAGAAGTAAAGAAATTTAAAAAATTAACACTAATTTTTATCATTATTTCTATCATATTGGCCATTTTATTGCTTTTTTCTTTATTCAATGTTCGTCAGATAGTTGTTGAAAAAGAAAATTCTATGGAGCAACAAATAGAATTGCAAGATGAATTGGATTCTATTTTAAGAGAGTATGAAATCATTAAAAGCGAATATGGTGATTTGAATGCACAATTATCGGAAAAAGACAGTGCCATTTTAGAGCAAGCCAACGAGATTAAAAAACTTATCAGTTCCCAAGCGGATTATCGCCGGATAAAGAAAAAATTGGAATTATTACAAAGTCAAGGGAAAGAATATGTACGATTATTGGATTCTTTATATATTGTCAATGAAAAATTAATGCTCGAAAATACCGAAGTCAAAACAGAAAACATAAAACTATCGCAAGAAAAAGAAGTATTGGTAAAAGAAAAGGAAGTGTTAAGTGACAAGGTAAGTACAGCTTCCAAATTACAAGCGTATAATATTTCCATAAAAGGAATGTCGGTAAGCTTGAGTGGAAAAAAAGAAGTAGAAACCGATAGAGCCAAACGTTTGGATTTATTTAAAATAAACTTTACTTTGAGTGAGAATAAACTTATTCCCGCAGAAGAAATCAATTTATATTGCCGGATTTCACTTCCGGACGGAAGAGTTCTTGCTCTCGGTTCGGGCGATGCGTATAGTTTTACAAATAATGATAAAAAATTACAATACACTATTAAAACAAGCATTAACTATGAAAACAAGGCAAAACAAATAACAATGGTTTGGAAATTAAGAGAAGGCGATTCCGCTGTTCCCGGAACTTATACCGCTCAATTATTTACCGATACCGACTATATTGGCGAAACAATTCTTGTATTAAAATAATATTTAACCTTTTATTTATTAAAGTATGGCACTAGAAATTTTAGATAGTAACTGGGAAGAAATAACCAAAAAAAACCCTCTAGTAATAATTGATTTTTGGGCAGAATGGTGTGGTCCCTGCAGAATGATAACCCCTATCGTTGAAGAAGTAGCTCAAGAGTATAACAATAAAGCGATTATAGGAAAAGTTAATATTGACAACAATCCCAATGTAACCATGCATTTCGGTATTAAAAATATTCCTACGCTGCTATTTATCAAAAACGGTGAATTAGTAGATAAACATGTGGGGGTAATTCGCAAACCTGATTTAATTAAAAAAATTGACGATTTATTATAAACGTTTTTTTTAATTACTATTCAAAAATAACTTATTGCAACACATAAGTTATTTTTTTATTTCTATTATTTTATATAAATAAATAACGGACACATAAATAAAGTCTTTATTGTTAAAAGAAGCATGGAAAACGTTTCCTCTTGTTTGTAAATTTTTATAGAAAATTTAAATAGTTTTTTAAAAAAAAAGTACTTTTGTTGAAAATTTAAAAACAGTATGATACCGCTAGTATTTTTAAGAGAAAACCCTGATTTTGTTATTGAACGCTTAGGCATTAAAAACTTTCAGGCAAGTGAATATGTGAATGTGATTATTAACTATGACAAAAGTCGTCGTAGCTTACAAAAACAGCTTGATGATAATTTTGCCGAACAGAATAAAATTGCAAAAGAAATCGGGATTTTATTCAAGGAAGGGAAAAAAGAGGAAGCTCAGTTATTAAAAGATAGAACAGCTGTTCTTAAAGTAGAAGCTAAAACGATAGAAGAAAATCTTAGTTCAAATGAAAATGCCATTAATGAAATATTAGTGTTGCTTCCAAATCTTCCACACTCCAGCGTTCCCAAAGGGTATAGCGCTGAAGATAATGAAATTGTTTACTCCGAAGGCGATTTGACACTTTCTTCATATTTACTTCCCCACTGGGAGTTATGCGAAAAAAAGAAATTAATCAATTTTGAAATCGGAAGTAAATTAACAGGTGCCGGCTTCCCCATTTATATAGGGAAAGCAGCCAAATTACAACGTGCCTTGATTAATTTCTTTTTAGATAATGCATTGGAAGCAAATTATGTAGAAATAGAACCCCCTTATATGGTAAACGAAGATTCGGCTTTTGCTACCGGTCAATTACCCGATAAAGAAGGTCAAATGTATCATGTAAGCAAAGACAATCTTTATCTTATCCCAACAGCGGAAGTACCGATAACAAATATCTATCGGAATATGATTTTGAAAAACGAAGATCTTCCTGTAAAACATTGTGCCTATTCGGCTTGTTTTCGTCGTGAAGCCGGCTCTTACGGTAAGGATGTACGCGGGTTGAATCGTTTGCATCAATTTGATAAAGTAGAAATCGTTCAAATAACTACGCCTGAAAACTCATACCTTGTCCTCGACGAAATGAAAGCCTATGTGCTCACTCTACTGCAAAAACTTGAATTACCTTTCCGTATTATTCGATTATGTGGTGGCGATATGAGTTTTACATCAGCTCTAACCTATGATTTCGAAGTCTTTGCTAAAGGGCAACAAAAATGGCTCGAAGTAAGTTCAGTTTCGAATTTCGAAAACTTCCAAGCAAATCGCTTGAAATTACGATATAAAAATGAAAACGGCAAAACAATATTATTACACACCCTTAATGGCAGCGCATTGGCTTTGCCTCGTATTGTCGCCGCTTTACTCGAAAATCACCAAACAGAGGAAGGGAACATATACATACCGAAAGCACTACAAGCTTATACAGGTTTTGAATTAATATAAACACATAATTGTCGTATGGATGAAATGATTTTAATTTTGGATTTCGGCTCTCAATACACCCAACTAATAGCTCGTAAAATCAGAGAAATAAATGTGTACTGTGAAATTAAACCCTATAATGCGGTTGAAGAAATCTCAAACAATGTAAAAGGGATTATTTTATCGGGAAGCCCCTTTTCTGTTTATGATAAAAATGCCCCTATTCCCTTGATTGAAAAATGGAAAAAGAAAGTACCTCTTTTGGGTATTTGTTATGGAGCACAATTTCTTGCACATAATCAAGGTGGAAAAGTTACCTCCTCTCCAAGCAGAGAATATGGAAGAGCTAATTTAAGCTATATTAATCCCAAAGATTTATTATTTAAAAATATTCAACTTCAATCACAAGTGTGGATGTCGCATGGAGATACTATTACAGAATTACCTTCTCATTTTGAAGTAAGTTGTAGTACCGAAAATGTAAAATTTGCAGGCTTTAAAATTCAAAACGAAGCCATTTACGGTATACAATTTCATCCTGAGGTGCATCATTCCGAACAAGGAAAGCAAATATTAACCAATTTTGTGGTCGATATTTGTCAATGCCACCAATCATGGACTTCCGAATGCTTTGTTGACATGACTGTTAGCGATTTAAAAGAGAAATTACATAACGACAAAGTCATACTCGGACTCTCCGGTGGAGTTGACTCTACTGTAGCAGCTTATCTGCTAAATAAAGCCATAGGGAAAAACTTATACGGCATTTTCGTTGATACCGGATTATTGAGAAAAAACGAATTTGAAACCGTCATGGAATCATGCAAACAAATAGGCATACAAATCATAGGGGTAAATGCCAAAGATGTTTTTTATCAAAAACTTAAGGGGATCAGCGATCCGGAACAAAAGCGTAAAATTATTGGCAGTACTTTTATTGATATCTTTGATCAGGAGGCACATAAATTGAAAGATGTAAAATGGCTGGCTCAAGGTACCATTTATCCCGATGTCATTGAATCTATTTCGGTAAAAGGACCTTCGGCAACCATTAAATCGCATCACAATGTAGGAGGATTGCCCGAACGTATGCATTTAAAAATAGTGGAACCCTTGCGTTTCTTATTCAAAGATGAAGTTCGTTTAGTAGGCGAAACCTTGCAAGTACCTAAAAATTTACTCTATCGTCATCCGTTTCCGGGTCCGGGTTTAGGTATTCGCATCCTTGGAGAAATAAGCGAAGAAAAAGTTCGCATTTTACAAGAAGTAGACGATATTTTTATAAAGATGTTAAAAGAATCGGCTTGGTATGATAAATGTTGGCAAGCCCTTTCGGTATTATTACCTGTTAGAAGTGTAGGAGTGATGGGTGATGAACGAACGTATGAAAATTGCGTTGCCTTACGAGCTGTTACTTCTGTCGATGGAATGACTGCCGACTGGGTACATTTTCCTCATGAGTTATTGTCAAAAATATCCAACGAAATTATTAATAAAGTACATGGTGTAAACAGAGTAGTTTATGATATCAGCTCTAAACCCCCGGCAACGATTGAATGGGAATAAATTATATCATTTTAATTATCAAACCAAATTAACTATGAACAAAGAAGTTTTAACGCAAAAAAAAGTGGAAGAGAAAATTATTAGTATAAGGAATCAACAAGTCATGTTAGATGCTCATGTAGCATACTTATACGGCGTAGAGACCAAACGAATAAACGAAGCTGTTAAAAAAAATCCCAATAAATTTCCAAAGGGATATGTTTTTGAATTAACGGCAAAAGAATGGAGAGAGATTAAACGCAATAATATTCTCTTATTTAACAATATTTCAAGCGATTACAAGCAACCGGTCGAAAATATCGACCGGTTAAAGCATTCTTCATCATTGCCCAAAGCCTTTACTGAAAAAGGCTTATATATGTTAGCAACCATTCTTAAAAGTGAAAAGGCTACACAAACAACCATAAGCATTATTGAAACTTTTACACAATTAAGAGAACTATCGCGCACCTTACATGCTATACCGGAAATAAAAGATACCAATAATCAAAAAACTTTGATACAAAAAGGGAATGAACTACTTTCGGAATTATTAGATGACAATATGAAAATATCCTGTACCGAAACTACAGTTGAATTGAATTTTGCAGTAATGAAATTGAAACATACCATTAAACGTAAAAAAGATTGAACAAAATGAAGCATTTGGAACGAGCGCTGGATGGACAAAATCAATGGTGGAAATATTTGGTAGTATTTTTAATTGGGTTTTTAGGAATCATTTCTGTATCTGCTTTATCTTTAAAAATTTTTACTTTTATACGCGAAATGCAAGGTATTGGAGTAAATAAACCCAATATTTTTGACGGAATAGATTTAAATATCGCTCTCCTATTAAATTTATTTCCTTATATTATAGGATTAATTATTGTTATTCCGCTAATAAAAAGCTTTCACAATCGTTCATTGGCAGAAATCATTAATGGTACTAAAAAAATACGATGGAACCGGTTTTTCTTTTCGATGGGAATTTGGACAATCCTTTTAATCGCAAGTTTAGTAATTGAATATCTTGTCTCACCACAAGATTTTATTTTACAATTTCAACCTCTTCGTTTTATAATTTTGTTGATACTTTCTATAACTTTAATTCCTCTTCAAACTACATTTGAAGAAGTTTTTTTTAGAGGATATTTAATGCAAGGAATTTCCGTATGGACTAAAAACCGCTTGTTAGCTATTGTTATTCCGGGAATCTTATTTGGATTATTACATTATAACAATCCTGAAGTAAAAGAATATGGCTTTTGGTTAGCAATGCCTCAATACATCGTTTACGGTTTACTTTTTGGAATTATAGTTGTTTTAGACGATGGTATTGAAACCACGATGGGAGCACATGCCGCAAATAATATATTACTATGCGTATTCGTTACTTCTAAATCATCGGTATTACAAACTTATGCCTTGTTTGAACAAATCAATCAAAAACCTTCCATAATGGATACGTTAATAATGGGAGTTCTATTAATCCTTATTTTAGGAATTAAATATAAATGGAAATTATCCGTTTTAAATAAAAAAGTAGAAATTGAAACATTGAAATAATTATGAATAGAATTTTAAATTGTTTAGTAATCGCTTTCGCATGTATTACTAACGTCAATGCTCAACAAGCACAAGACACTCTTATCGAAAATGGGAAACTATTTTTAATTCACAAAGTAGAAAGAGGACAAACGCTATATGGCTTATCTAAAACTTACAACATTGCTATTGAAGAAATTATTAAATATAATCCGCAAACAGAAAATGGAATCAAAGCACGAGAAGAGTTAAAGATTTATATAGGTGAAGAAAAAAAATTACCTATTCAAGAACCAAAAGCAGAAATACTTCCTAAAGATACTGCTCGAAAAATAGTTCATACCGTAGTAGCAGGTGAAACCCTGTATGGACTCTCTAAAAAATATAACGTATCTATTGAGCAATTACAGAAATGGAATCCGGGATTAAACGAAAATCTTTCCATCGGACAAAATATTATCCTATTCGGAAAATCTGATACAAGTGTCAATGACACTATCACATATTATCAAATTCCGAAACAAGCTATCAAAAAATCATCTTATAAAGTGTATGCATTACTGCCTCTATATACCAATTATTTATATAGAGTAGATACCTCTACTTTTAAAAGTTTATCGGATTATGATAATATTAAGTCTTTTCATTTTATACAGTTTTATGAAGGATTATTAATTGCCGCTGAAGATGCAAGCAAAAAAGGAATCCCTATTAAACTTTACGTGGAAGATATAAATGATCAAAACACAAACAAACTGAAGGAAATGATTCAAAAAGGTGTTTTCGACGATGCAGATTTAATACTCGGACCTTTTTTCAGTGATGAATTTGCTTTATTATCTGATTATGTAAAAAATAAAAATATTATTTTAGTCAATCCTTTTTCGATTACTTTTGACGAATGCAATCGAAACACCTATAAAGTTACTGCTTCGTATCAACAACAAGCAGAACAAATTGTAAAATATATTACTCAAAAACATGATAAAGCACAAATAATTTTAATTAACAATCAAAGTAGCGGTGATATAATGAAAACAACGGCATACAAAACAGGGATGTTAAACGCTATTCCCGACACTAAACAAATTTCAATTAAAGAGATAAATTATGCAAAAGAAGGCATAGGCGGTATACAAGCTGCAATGAATCCTAATTGCGAAAATTATCTTTTTACTTTTTTCACAGGAGAAATAAATATAACAAATTTTGTGCAACGCATGTATGGACTTAATTATGAAAATGTAACGCTATTTGCTCCTTCTTTTTGGAAAGAATACGATAATATTGAGACAGAATATTTCATGTCGCTAAAAACGCATTACGTCGATCCGTTTTTTGTGGATTATTCCGATCCGAATGTGATTACTTTTATAGATAAATTCAGAGAAAAATATGAAATTGAGCCAACATTGGATAAATTTGCTTTTCAAGGATACGATATCACCTATTATTTTCTCAATGCCCTGATGAATTATGGGAGTAACTTTGGGTTGGAAATCAATGAAATGGAGCTTCCTTTATTATCAACCAAGATATATTTTAAACAAAGCCCCACACATTGTAAAGAAAATACTTTTGTACATATTTACAAATTAAAAGATTTCAGAATTATTAATGCCTATAGCGATATTGAAGAAGAACAGATAACTCCTACCATTAGCCCAAAAAAATAGCTACTCATTGATTCAACTCATATTCTAATAATGATGATTAAACAAGAAACGATAGACGAAATCATAAATACCTGCCGAATTGAAGAGGTGGTGGGAGATTTTGTTCGTTTGCATAAACGTGGAGTCAATTACATTGGTTTATGCCCGTTTCACAATGAAAAAACACCTTCTTTTACAGTAAGTCCGTCAAAAGGAATTTGTAAATGCTTTGGGTGCGGAGTCGCCGGTGATTCGATAAGTTTTGTTATGAAACATGAGAATTACTCGTATGTAGAAGCTCTTAGTTATTTGGCTAAAAAATATAACATTGAAATACAAGAATCTGCTCAAACATCCGAGGAATTAAAACTACTTAACGAACGAGAAGCTCTTTTATCGCTCTCGACTTCTGCGTGTGAATTTTTTTCCACTATTTTATATGAAAACGAAGAAGGAAAATCGGTAGGACTTTCGTATTTGAAAGAGCGAGGCTTCACCGATTCAACCATCGATGTTTTCCAATTAGGATATGCTCCACAACAGCGAGATTCATTGCTAAATTATGCATTAAAAAAAGGCTATACTCTTGATAATCTCGAAAAATCAGGACTTATTATTGTAAAACAAAAAGAAGGCTCCATTCTTCGTTATGATCGTTTTTCGGAACGTGTCATTTTCCCTATTCATAATTTCTCGGGTAAAGTGGTCGGTTTCGGAGGCAGAATTTTAACTTCAAAAGATAAAAATCACGCAAAGTATATAAATTCTCCCGAATCAGCTATTTATCATAAAAGTGATATTCTTTACGGTATATTTCAAGCAAAAAATGCTATTAAAAAAGCTGATAAATGTTATCTCGTTGAAGGTTATACCGATGTTATTTCATTGTATCAAGCAGGAATTGAAAATGTAGTCGCTTCTTCGGGAACCTCCTTAACGCAAGGACAAATAAAACAGCTCACTAAACTAACAAATAATATTACGATTTTATATGATGGTGATAGTGCTGGTATAGATGCTGCTGTGCGTGCCGTTGGCATGTTGCTGAAAGAAAATCTAAATATTCGCATCATCATTCTTCCTCCTACAGAAGACCCTGATTCTTTCGCTCGGAATAATGACAGACAACAAATTGTAGATTTTTTCACTGATAATGAAAAAGATTTTATTCAGTTCAAAATCAATCTACTATCGAAAGAGGCCGGCAAAGACCCTATTAAAAAAGCTGAATTCATTAATCAAATAGCCGCTGATATCGCCAGCATCCCGGATATTATTAAAGTTTCTCTTTTTGTTAAACAATGTAGCAGTTTATTAGGAATTTCAGAAGCTATCCTATTCCGTACAATCAATAAAATACGTATAAAAAACTACAAAGAAGGAAGTAGCGAAAAAGTAAATGAAACGTCTGATATTAATGTAATATCACCCGTCGATAAACCCCTTAGACCGATTTATACTGATATCTCACCCCTTCATTTAAGTGATGTTGAAAAAGAAATTCTGTTTTTATTAGTCAATTATGGTAATACATTAATATATCTTCCTAATGAAGATAAAAAATCTGAAGAGAAATTGTTTTCCATACGGGTAGACCAATTTATTTTTAATAATCTGGATAGTGATGACATTCAATTGGAAACTCCCCTTTATCAACAATTCATTAATGCTTATGCGGATATTGCCGAAAAATATCCTAACGATATTGTAAGTCAATTGAAAAATCATCCCGATAAAAATATTATTTCACTTTTCTTAAATCTCGTTGATATTAAACCTCTTCCCAGCCCATTATGGGAAAGTTCAAAAATAAAAAGTTTTATCAATACCATCGATAATAACAACGCTAAAATACATGAACATATAGTTCGCTGTTTACAAGTTTTACGATTAATTAAACTCAGAGCTATCAGAGAAAAACACGAAGAAGAGTTAACTAAAACGGATAAGGTCGATGATATTTCAATTTTACTTAAAAATTTAGTTGATATAAAAGAAGTAATTAAGAACATAGAAAAAGTATTAGGAGTTACTTATAGATAATATGTATGAACAAACAAGAATTATTCGTAAACGTCATTTTGCCCTTACCCTTACCTGATTTTTTTACCTATGGCGTCCCCGAAATACTATCAAATGAAATTGAAATAGGGAAACGTGTATTAGTACCTTTTGGTAGAAATAAGTTTTATGCTGCCATTATTTACACTATTCATTCCGAAAAACCTACAAAATATCAAACCAAAGCTATCGTAAATGTATTGGATGAAACACCTATTGTCAATGAAAGACAATTATCATTATGGATTTGGATAGCAGATTATTATATGTGTTCTTACGGGGAAGTAATGGCTGTTGCTTTGCCTTCCGCATTTAAACTGGCTAGTGAATCGAAAATCGGACTTCATCCCGAATATGATGGAGATATTAGCTTATTGTCGGAAAAAGAGATACAAATTGTTAGTTCTTTAACATATAGTAAAACTCTTTCTATCAAACAAATTGAAAAAATATGCCAACATGTATATGTGCTTCCTTTAATAAAAACACTTGTTGATAAGGGAATTATTATTTTTTCAGAAGAAGTGGAATCGAGATATAAAGCAAAAATGGAAACATACCTATCCCTCTCGGAGAAATATACATCAAATGAAGAAGCATTGAATCAGCTTTTTCAAGAATTGGAACTTTCCAAACGAACACAAAAACAATCCGATGTATTACTTTATGTTTTATCTTTATTGCAACAGGAAAAAAACCCTATCGTTGCTAAAAATAAACTTACGGGTTCAAATAAAATAACGAATTGCCAATTAAATACCCTTATAAAAAAAGGGATTTTAAACAGCGTAAAATTACCTGTTAGCCGTCTACCTATGTTTTATCCCGAAAAAAAGCCCTCTCTTATTGAACTTTCATCATACCAGCAAAACGCTTTCATTTCCATTCAACAACAATTTGAGATTTCTAATACAGTATTATTGCATGGTGTTACGGGAAGCGGAAAAACAGAAATTTACATTAAGCTTATTCAAGAAGAAATTGATAAGGGAAAACAAGTATTGTATCTTTTACCTGAAATAGCACTTACTACCCAAATCATTAATCGGCTGCGAAAATATTTTGGCAATAAAGTAGGAGTATATCATTCACGTTTTAACGAATCGGAGCGCGTAGAAATCTGGCAACACATTGTTTCAAGCGATGAATCAAGTTATCAAATAATTATTGGTGCTCGTTCAGCTTTATTCCTTCCTTTTAACAATTTAGGGTTAATCATTGTCGATGAAGAACATGATGTATCCTATAAACAATTTGATCCCAATCCACATTATCATGCTAGAGATAGTGCCCTTGTATTAGCACAAATTCACAAAGCCAAAACACTATTGGGTTCTGCAACGCCTTCCATTGAAACCTACTACAATACTATAAAAAATAAATTCGGATTAGTTACATTGCATCATCGCTATGGTGGATTGGCTTTACCCGAAATTAAAATAGTAGATATCAAAAAAGAAGGTCGGAATGAGCAAGGTTATAGCCCCTATACGAAATCCTTATTACATCACATTGAAAAGGCTTTGGAAAGAAAAGAACAAGTCATTTTATTTCAAAACAGGCGAGGCTTTTCCGTACATCTGGAATGTAAAGTCTGTAATTATATACCGACATGCAAAAATTGTGATGTTACACTGACATATCACAAAACAATCAATCAACTACGTTGTCATTATTGCGGTTATAGCGAAAAAGTTCCCAAAGCTTGCGATATGTGTAAACATTCAAACATGGAAATGAGAGGAACCGGGACAGAAAAAATTGAAGAAGATTTACATATTATTTTTCCTTCCGCCAATATAACCCGTTTAGATTACGATAGTACTCGCAGCAAAACAGCTTATCAAGACATTATATCTAATTTTGAAAATAGAAAAATCGATATTTTAGTTGGCACTCAAATGATTACAAAAGGATTGGATTTTGATAATGTCAGTACAGTGGGTATATTAAATGCTGATAATATGTTATTTTATCCCGATTTCCGTTCCTTAGAGCGCGCATATCAACTCATAGCTCAAGTAAGTGGAAGAGCAGGAAGAAAAAATAAACAAGGAATTGTATTGTTACAAACATTTAATCCTGGACATCCTATTTTTCAATATGTTTTAACTAATGATTATTTTAGTTTGTTTGATAAAACAATGTTAGAGCGAAAACAATTCCATTATCCCCCTATATGTAGGTTTATTAAAATAACATTAAAACATAAAAAAAATGAAGTCTTAAATCATTTGGCAGCAGAATTTGCCATTTTATTAAGAAAAATTTTTCCCCATCAGGTTTTGGGACCTGAATATCCCCCCATTATGAAACTTAAAAACTTGTATCAGAAAGATATAATTCTAAAAATAAGTCCTTCCAAAAATCTTCCACAATGTAAACATGAGATAAAAAATATCATTTCTTTGTCTTTATTTAAATCGATTCAAATCCATATTGACGTAGACCCTTATTAAAATAAATATATGTTGCTTTAATTCAACCCAGATTTTCGTATGAAAACAAATTGTAATACAAACATTTTTTTATTAATAAATAGTATTATCATACTGAATTTAAATATTATACAAGCACAACAAGCCGATATTCCTATTGGGAAATACACTGATGAATGGCGAGATAAAACCGGCTTGCGCGTTTGTTTTTATAATTTGGAAAATGCTTTTGATTGTGAAAATGATTCCTTGAAAAATGATGATACTTTTACTCCCGAAGGATTGAATCATTGGAACTATTTTAAATTTAAAAAGAAATTAAACAACATAGCCAAAGTTTTTATTGCCATTGGAGGCTGGGAACCTCCTGAAATTATAGGTGTTTGTGAAATTGAAAACGAAAAAGTAATCAAACAGCTATTGTATTATACGGCATTGAAAAAATTTAACTACCGCTATATCCATTATGAATCCAATGATTTTAGAGGTATTGATGTCGCATTATTTTATAGACCTGATAAATTTAAAATTTTACACTCTAATCCGATAGCAATTATCGACTCATCAAAACTAAGTTCCGGGACAAGAGATATTTTATATGTTATGGGCGTTTTACCTCATCAAACAAATGACACCTTGCATATATTTGTCAATCACTGGCCTTCACGTTATGGGGGTTATGCTGCCAGTATCGAAAAAAGAAATTTTGCAGCTAATGTACTTCGTGCAAAAATCGATACTATTTTAAACAATAATAACACAGCTTCCATACTAATTATGGGAGATTTTAATGATTACCCAACAGATGAAAGCATTACAAAATATCTCAATGCAAGTATAAATCCGAGAAATATAAGCGAAAAACAATTATTGAATACCATTTACCCCTATCTTATAATGAACAATGTCGGGACCCACAAATACCAAGAGCATTGGGGTGTTTTAGATCAAATAATTGTTTCTTCAGCCATGATAACTAAAAATATTGGATGGAAAATTAAATCTACTGCTGTCATTTTTAATGCAGATTTTCTTTTAATACCGGATGAAATGTATTTAGGCCAAAAAACTTTTCGTACCTATACAGGCTTTCGATACCAAGGTGGATATTCTGATCATCTTCCTGTTTTTATTGACATTATTTGCCAATAAATAATTAATTTTCAGAATATAAGGCATACATGAAATTAAACGAAAATTACTTTAAAATTGAATTTTTAAATATTTTTTCTGAAATTTTTACTACTGGAATGTAAGTAGCAGGGAAACAGATTGCGGTAACAGTAAGCAAAATAAATACTATATCTCTTCCATAAATTTGAACCGGATAATAATTTAACAAATAAGAACCGTCGCCAAAATGGATAAAATGAAATCTTATTTGCAGCCAACAAAAAATACCTCCTATAATCAAACCCATAATGGCTCCTGACAAGCTGATAAGCATCCCTTCAAACATAAATATACGCTTAATGAACGTATTATCTGCTCCTAAGCTGTATAAAACATTAATATCTTTTTGTTTATCCAGCACTAAAATAGCAATCATACCAATAATATTAAAAGAAGCCACTAAAAGAATGAAAGAAAGAATAAGATAAATAGCCATCTTTTCTGACTTCATTACTTTATAAAGCTCATTTTCTTGTTGATATGCATCTTTTACTTCATAGGTACTTCCAATAATGGCAATAATATTTTCTTTTATATTTTTTATTGAAGTATTGCTGTTTATTCCTATTTCTATGGATGTAACTTGATTTGTATAATTCATCAACTTACGTGCAAAATCGATGGGGACAAACACATAAGAACCGTCGTAATCCGTACCGGACGCAAAAAAACCAAAAGGGGTTAAACGTTCTGTAATGATATTCTGTGATGGATTTGTAGGATTTAATTTCTTATTTCTATTGGGATAATATATGGTTAAAGAATTATTAATCAAAGGAGAAGTCGCACATTTCAAGCGATTTGCCACACCGGATCCCAAAATAGCAAAATAATTATCTCCCTTTTGCAATAAATATTCACCTGCATAAACCATGGTATCCAAGCGTTTTAATCGATAATAATCAGGATAAACTCCTTTTATCTTGGCAATAAATTGACGATCTTCATATACAAATACAGACACATCAGATAAGACTTCCGTAAGGTAATAAATACCTTCAAGTTGTTGTATTTTTTGTAAATCAGCTTTTGACATGCTGAACGTTTTTCCTTCCTTTGGAAATATGGCAAGGTCGGCATTGAAAGAATTAAAATTTAATGAAACATAATTTTGTAAACCGTTAAATATCGAAAGCACCACAAATAAGGCTCCTGTCGACACCATAACACTGACCAAAGAAACTATAGAAATCACATTGATAATCGTATGCGATTTCTTTGCAAAAAGGTAACGAAATGCTATAAAAAAAGAGGTTTTCAATTTTTTAATAAATTCTCAATGTTTTCTAAATAATCCAAGGTATCATCGAGAAAAAAAGTTAATTCAGGTACGATACGTAATTGATGTTTAACTCTTTGTGCTAATTTATAACGTATTTCTTTATTTTTTTCTTCTATCAAATGAATACTGAATTTTTTGTCTTTGCCGGAAAAAACACTTAAAAATATACGCGCTATCGATAAGTCCTTTGTTACACTAACGCGAGTAACAGTAATTAAACTCTGATCCGGAATAATATGTGTTTCTGTTTGAAAAATTTCTGCGATTTCTTTTTGTATTAATCGGGCAACTTTTTGTTGACGTGTTGTTTCCATTATCAAATGCTTTATGTGTGTATTAAGCTAGGTATTCAATGTATCCTCTCTGTTTTTTTATATGATGCAAAAGTACATTTTTTAGCCATATAGATGAAATCTCTTTATCAAATTTTTATGACATGAATTTGATGCTGGTTTTCATTCACATGCGATTTTAACAATATTTATCAGTATTCAATTAAAAGAATATGTTTCTTATTAACGATAAAATCTTCATTTATTTTTGTTTTATTTTGTACATTTGCAGAATTAAAAAAAACAAAGAAAACACAGTCTGCCATTATTTATTAAAGGTCAATATTAAATTAACTCATTCAAAAAAACATGATTTATAAAGAGTTTGTTTTAAGTATTCAACAAATCACTACTTATTATAAAATATTAGTAGAAGAAACTAAAAACAAAAAAACAGTAGGAAGTACCAATGAGTGGATATTGGATAATTATTTTATTATTAGTGAACAAGAAAAATCAATTCGTGATGAACTTCGTTCAAAAGTAATAAAAAGTATCAAATCTAAACGTAAAAAACTTTTGTATGAATTACTGGATGCCATTTTATATAAATCCAACTACCAAATAGATATTAATCTTATTTTTAATGAAATCAATGAATACCAGCAAAAGCAAAACGATTATTTTTCCTATACTGAAATTTCTTTCCTATATATCTTATTTAGAATTATTCTCATACAAAAAATAAGTAATTTATCTCAGCATTTACAAATAAAATTGCATGCTAAAATTGAGGCAGAAAACTTTTTTAATAACTTAAAAAAAGAAGAGCTAAGCACTAATGATTTAACTTCACAAATAAAACAAATACTTCAAAATGAAAGCTATCTAAAAAATCCGTTTTTTCTAGATCAATTAAACAATTTATTTAATAGCATCAACAACATACCGGAAATACTTCATCTTCATTTCAAAGAAATATTTATCAAATCGCACAAGATATTACAACAGCAAATGGATGAATCTGCTGCTAATAACATATTGATAACAAACCTTTTTATTTCATTGAAAAAAATGACAAAATTCGAAATTTCCGAATTCTATTCACATATTAGTTTTACGGAAAACATTTTAATCAATGAAAAAGTAGGAATGTACAATCAAATGTACGATAACAATAAAGATAATTATCGCGCAAAAATAATTCGAGACGCTAAAAAACTACATATCTCCGAATATCAATATGCTATACAAGTTGTTGAACAAGCAAATAAAATTAATCAACATGTAGGTTGGACCTTGTTCACACCGAAAAAATACAGAGAACGCTCTTATGCATATATATCTATTGTTGCTTTCTTTACAATTATACTGTCTTTTTTGCTCTCCTTATACATGGGCCCTTTTGCCTTTTTATTATTATTAGTTCCTATAAGTCAGTTTGTAATAGAACTTTTCAATCAATTGTTGCAATACCTTCATAAACCTAATAGTACGCTGAAATTAAAATTTGAAAACAGTATACCAAAAGAATACGCTACCATGGTAATTATTCCTACCATCATCAAAACCAAAGAAAAAATAGATCAAATGTTTGATAAGCTCGAAGTATACTATCTTTCAAATTTTTCCGATAACTTATATTTTACCTTATTGGGAGATTGTTCTTCAGAAACAAGTAAATATAGCGATGTAGATACCGAGCTCATAGCAACCGGACTGAAAAAAGTGAAAGAGTTGAACGAAAAGTACAATAAGAACATTTTTAACTTTGTGTACCGTCAACGATTTTATAGTGAAAGTGAAGGATGTTTCCTTGGTTTTGAACGTAAACGAGGAGCTATTCTTCATTTCAACGATTTATTACTTGGTAATTTATCGGAAGAAAAGAAAAAAGAACTTTTCCAATGTCAAACATTGGATAATTTTGACATATCGATAAGCTATATTATTACTTTAGATACAGATACACAATTAGTATTGTATTCCGCTTTTCAATTGATAGGAGCCATTGCCCATCCGATGAATCAACCGGTACTTTCACAAGATGGCAAGCATGTTGTTTCGGGCTATGCTATTATGCAACCACGTGTAAATGTTGATATTGATGTCACAAATAAATCTCGTTATGCCCAATTATTTTCGGGGTTAGGAGGCTTAGATGTATATACTACCGCTTCTTATGAATTATATCAAGATACATTTAATGAAGGGAGTTTTGTCGGGAAAGGGATTTATAACCTAAAAATATTTCAACAAATATTATCCGGCACATTCCCTCAAAACCTGATTCTTAGTCATGATTTATTGGAAGGTAATTATTTACGTTGCGGGTTAATTAACGATGTAATCTTGTTTGATGATAGTCCGTCCAATTATCTGGATGATGCTAAGCGTCATCATCGATGGGTAAGAGGTGACTGGCAAATCATACAATGGTTAAAGAAAAACGTGAAAAACGAAAAAGGGGAAACTGTTCGCAATCCCATCAATACCCTTGGTAAATGGAAAATATTCGATAATCTGCGACGCAGTGTTATGAGTATGTCTTTATTAATTTTACTCTTTTTCGGTTTTACTTTCGGCAAACACAATCCATTGATATATTTAATGGTTGTCCTGATAGTAGTTTCAACTCCTATTCTTTTTTATTTGTTATCGCGAATTATTTTTAAACGAAAATACAGCCGATATCTTCGATATTATATGACCTTAGCTCGTGGCATTGCAGTAGTTATCAATAAGTCTTTAATTGTTTTATCTATTCTGCCAAAAGAGGCTTTTATGTATTTCGATGCGATTGTCAGGGCTTTATACAGAATGTTTATAAGTAAAAAGAATTTACTCAATTGGATTACTTCTGAAGATGCGGAGAAGATGACGAAAAACACACTCAAAAGTTATATTCGTAATTTCCGTGTCAATTTTGTATTTGCCCTTTTGTTTATAGCAGGAACTTGGTATTTTAAAACAGAAGAAACTTCTCTTTACCTGATGGTTGCCATCCTCATTGCTTGCTTGTGGTGTCTTGCTCCGTTTAGGATGTATTGGCTTGGGAAAAAAATTAAAACAGACGAAAAACATCTGCAAGAAAAACAACTGGAAGAAATTAAAGAAATTGCTTTCCGGACATGGAACTACTTTCATACATTATTACATGAAGAAACAAATTTTTTAATCCCTGACAATTATCAATTAAGTCGAACACAGAAAACAGACTATAAAACATCTCCTACGAATATTGGATATTCCATGCTTAGTGTGATTTCTGCCTATGAATTAGGTTTTATTTCTTTAAAAGAAGCCTCTTATTTTCTCGAAAAAATTATAGAAACTGTTACCAAATTGAAAAAATGGGAAGGGCATTTATTTAACTGGTACAATATTTATAGCCTAGAAGAACTGAATCCATATTTCGTTTCTTCTGCCGATAGTGGAAATTTTGTAGCCTGTTTATATGTTGTCAAGGGATTTTTAAAAAAAATAGATAATAAAATACTTTTAAATAATGTCTTACGTCTTATCGACAATACTAACTTCAGCAAATTATACAATAAGGACTTGGATGTTTTCAGTATAGGTTTTGATTATCGTGATCAGCATTTACTCCCTTATCACTATAACAATTTTGCTTCAGAAGCACGTTTAACAAGTTTCATAGCCATCAGTAAAGGTGATGCTCCTTATAAGCATTGGTTTTGTTTGGATAAAACCCTGACAAAATATAAATTCTACAAAGGAGTTGCTTCATGGTATGGTACTCTATTTGAATATTTCATGCCCTTGATTTTTATGAAAACATTTAAGCATACGCTTATGGACGAGACCTATGCATTTGCCTATTACGCACAAAAAGAATTTATGAAAGAAATAGACAAAAACCTCCCATGGGGAATTTCGGAATCAGGATATAATGAATTGGATGATGCCCAAAATTATAAATATAAAGCCTTTGGTGTTCCTTATTTAAAATTTCAAAATACTATTTCTAATCGTATCGTCATTTCTCCTTACAGTTCACTAATGGTTATCAGTACCAAAGACAAAGAAGTATATGAAAATATTCAAAAATTCAAACAATTGAATATGTACTCTGAATTCGGGTTCTTTGAATCTTATGATGAAGAAGATAAAGTAAATGTAGAAGCCCATTACGCTCATCATCAGGGAATGATATTGGCATCATTAACTAATTATTTAAAATCAAACTGTATACAAAATTATTTCCATCAAGATAAAAAAATCCAATCGATGGAAACCCTACTCAAAGAAAAGGCACAAATTAAGCCTTATATTGACTTGAAAATATCTAAATACAAACGATTTAAATATCCCAAAGAACGACAAGAAAACGACATACGTGAATATGACAATCTAAGTCCGATTCCGGAAATAGGAGTTCTATCGAATGGTTATTATACCTTATTAATCAATGACAGAGGCTGTGGTTTTAGCCGTTACAAAGATATTTACATCAATAGGTATCGTAAGATAACCGCTGAAAATTACGGTATTTTTATGTATATCCGTGATATTTATTCGGGAAAAATATGGTCAAACACCTATGCCCCTTTAAATGTAAAACCTGATAAATATCGTGTTATTTTTGCATCCGACCGCATTAAATACATTCGAGAAGACAGTGGTATTATTACTACAACTGAAATGTGTGTGGTTAAAGATAAGAATGCAGAAATTAGAAAAATATCCTTTGAAAATCAAACTTCTAAAGATGTGGTTTTAGAATTAACCTCCTACGGAGAAGTTATTATGTGTCAAAACGACAGGGATATAGCACATCGTTCTTTCAACAGCATGACGATTTACAGTGAATTCGATGAACAAAGCTCCACTTTAATTTTTACGCGTAAATCTCGCCATAATAAAGATACTAAATACTACGTAGCTTCACGCATGTTTTTTGACAATGAAAACGATTTAAAGATTGAATATGAAACATCCCGATTACATTTTATCGGTCGCAATAATACCACAGGAAATCCCAATGTCATTATAAACAGGGGAAATCTGTCAAAAGGATTAGGTTCTTCTTTAGATCCTATCATGAGTATTCGTCGCGAGATTATTGTAAGGGCAGGACAAAAAGAAAGCATTTTTCTAAGTGTTGCCTTCGGAAAATCGCGTGAGCAGGTTTTAGATATTGTAAATGGATTTCGTAACAATTTTGATGTAACTGTTGCTTTTGAAATGGCTACCGCTTTAAATAATATGAGAACCGGATATTCACAGTTAAAGGGAGTTCAAATGCGTTTGTATAATACTATTTTAAAACATATTTTTCAAACATCATCGAATAGTGAATCCCGAAAATCTATATTGAGAAAAAATACATTAGATCAAACTAATCTATGGAAATTCAGCATTTCCGGCGATTTACCGATTATTTTAATAGAAATAGATGCCATCGAAAACGCATTAATATTAAAAGATGTTTTACAAGCCTATGAATTTTATAAAAGCAGAGGCGTTTACGTTGATATTGTTATTATTAACAATGAAAAAGAATCGAATGAGGAACTATTAAAAAAATATATTTCTGATTTAGTAAATAAAATTTACTATTTCAATTATTTTGAAAATTCATCGGGGAACGTACATACTCTCTCTTCTTCAGAATTAAGTGAAGAAGAAAAAACGCTTTTATATACCATTGCTCGTATAAGCATTAATACTTCAAGCGGTAAATCTTTGGAAAAGCAAATGCAAGAACTGGAAACTGATTTATTCTCCTGTGCCGATGATTGTAAATATACCGCACTGTTAACAAAAGATATAAAACACCCTAAAAATTTAATGTTTTATAATGAGTTCGGAGGATTTATCGATAATGGAAACGAATATTATATTACAAATATTAATACTCCCATGCCCTGGATTAATGTAATTGCCAATCCTGATTTTGGTTTTATTATAAGTGGCTGGATGAGTGGGTTTACGTATGCATATAACAGCCAAGCCTATAAAATTAGCTCTTGGTCTAACGACATGGTTGGAGATCCTCCTTCGGAACTAATATTAATAAATAAGCAACGTTTTATTCCTACTGCCGCTCGTCATGGATTTGGCTATTCACTATTCATGGCAAATTCATATGCTTTTAATATTCAAATAAAAGTATTTGCTTCCTTACAAGATAAAATTAAATATTATCTTATTAATATAGAGAATATTATTCCCTCTGATCAAAATATACAATTAAGTTTGATAACTAAACTAGTTTTAGGTGTTACCGAAGAAAAAACAAACCGTCATCTTCTATCAAACTGGAGTGAAGAAGATAATTGTTTATATTTTACCAATGTATATAATCATTCTTTCAAGAATACACATGTGTATTTATCTTCCACTGAAAAACTGATTTGCTACAACGACAGTAATCCTAATCAGAAATGCATTGAAACACAGGTTTATATTCAGGAAGGAGAAACAAAACAAATGGCTTTTATTATTGGCGTAAAAGACATTAATACACCGATAACACACATTCAATTAAGTACTGTTGAAAAAGAATTTCATAAAGTAACTAACTTTTGGAAAGAAAAACTATCGGCAATTAAAGTTAATACACCGGATACATCTTTTAATTATGTGATGAATAACTGGTATTTATATCAAACATATGCGGCGCGATTATTTGCAAGAGCCGGTTTTTATCAAGTGGGTGGAGCATATGGTTTCCGCGATCAATTACAAGATACCATGAGTATCATGTATAGTGATGCGTTAATAGCAAGAAATCAAATTATCAAACATGCTTCTCATCAATTTCTTGAAGGAGATGTTTTACATTGGTGGCACGAAGAATTATCCTTTGGATCGCGTACTACTTTCTCCGATGATTATTTGTGGTTGGTATATGTAAGCTATGAATACATCCTTATGACCGGTGATTATTCTATTTTGGATGAAGCAATTCCATTTGTTCAAGGTGAAAAATTAAAAGAAGGTGAAACAGAAAAAGGGATACATTTTTATTTTACAAAAGAGAAACAAAGTTTATATGAACATTTGAAATTATGCATTAACAAATCCTTGAATCAATTCGGGAAACACGGGCTCCCTTTAATGGGTAGTGGGGATTGGAACGATGGCATGAATAAAATCGGAAATTTGGGCAAAGGAGAAAGTGTTTGGGTAGGATTTTTCTTGTTGGATATTTTGCATAAGACCATTCATTTATCTACGTATAAACAGGATGAAGATTTTGTTAATCAATGTAAAAAAACCATTCCCGATTTTACTCAATCTTTAATCAACAATGCATGGGATGGTGAATGGTTTTTACGCGCCTATTTTGATAATGGCGAAACATTAGGATCTCGTAATAATTTAGAATGTCAAATAGATTTATTGTCTCAATCATGGAGTCTCTTAACAGATGTAGCAGATGAAGATAAAAAACAAAGAATTCTTCGAGAAACTGAAAATCGTTTGGTTGACCATGAAAATAAAATCATTAAACTATTAACTCCTGCTTTTAAAAACTCGAAAAATAATCCCGGTTACATCATGGATTATTTAGAAGGCATACGTGAAAATGGGGGACAATACACGCATGGTGCCATGTGGTATATTATGGCATTGTTAAAAGAAGGTTATATTGACAAAGCCTATTCGTATTATTCGATGATTAATCCAATTAATAGAACCTCTAATATAGGAGACACTATAAAATATAAAGTAGAGCCATATAGCATTGCTGCGGATATATATTCCAATCCCCAATCTGCCGGACGTGGCGGATGGACATGGTATACGGGGTCTAGTAGTTGGGCTTACAAAGTAGGGCTGGAACATATTTTAGGTTTTAGAAAAAAAGGTGATACTCTCACTTTTGAACCCAAAATACCTTCCTCCTGGAAAAGTTTTCAAATGGAATACCGATATTTCGATACCTTATATCACATTGAAGTTCTGCGCATGAAAGAAGAATACGAATCTACGTTCGTTAGTAGTATCATTTTGGATGACAAACTCTTAAAAAATAAATTAATCCCATTAATCAATGATAAAAAAGAACATAGCATAAAAGTCATTTGTTAATTCCATAAAAATTTGAAAATTTTTCAATTCTGTTGTTCTTTTATATGTTATTGTCATTCTTATTTTTACTGTAACTATTTTAAAAATTACATAGAAATTTTCAAAAAATCTTATAGAAATAGTATATATATAAAAAAATATTTTATTTTTGCGTAATTATTGTAATATGATAGATTTTTAAAGAACTTGTTATGGAAAAAGGTGATTATAAAGAGAATAACGAAGTTTTATCGAAAGTGCTTCGGGCAGGGAAAAGAACGTATTTTTTTGATTTAAAAGAAACCAAAAATCAAGAACATTATTTAACAATTACAGAAAGTAAAAGACGATTTGATGAAGCAAAGGGAACATTTTTCTATGAAAAACACAAAATTTTCTTATACATTCAAGATATAGAAAATTTTGGCAATCAATTAAATGAAGTTATTTCATTTATTAATTCACAAAAAGAAAAGATTCATCCAATCAAAACTGTAAAAAAAGAATCTGCTAATGATGATAATCTTAATTTTGAAGATTTAGCATAATTTTTTTACTTCTTTTCTTTATTTTACCGTTATAAAACGGTTTTTGAAATTTATATTTTCTTTAAAAAGGATTATTTTCCTTACTAATTGCGTCCTCCGATAAAACGTAAAAGGAATAAAAACAAATTAATAAAATTCAAATATAAAGACAAAGCTCCCATTAAAGCCATTTTATTCCCTGTTTCTGTTCCTATCATTTCGATATAACTGGTTTTTTTCATTCGTTGAACATCCCAAGCTGTTAAACCGGTAAATATAAGTACTCCGGCAATTGTGATAATCCATTCTAATCCACTACTTTTCATAAATAAATTCACAATGATAGCGATAATCAATCCGATAAGTGCCATAAATAAAATTGAACCGAATTTTGTTAAATCTACACTAGTAGTATACCCGGAAACGGCCATGATGCCAAACATACCTGCAGTAATTACAAAAGTTATTGCAATAGATTGAGCCGTATAAACCAATAAAATAAAGCTTAAACTAGCTCCCATCAATACGGAATACAAAATAAATAGAGTCATTAATACAGTAAACGACATGCGTTGAAATCCAAATGACATAAATATAACCATTAATAAAGGTGATAACATCACTATCCATCCCAACATACTCAATCCTGTTTCTGTTAGTAAAAGATTGATAAGTGAAGAGTTTGCAAAAAGCCAAGCAATTGCTGCCGTTATCATTAATCCGACAAACATCCATGTAAAAACATTTGCCATGAATTTCTTACTTAAGGTTTTATTTTCTGATAAAATATTCGATTCTGATTTAACATAATTTTTTTCTATATCCATCTTCTATAAATTTTAAAATTAATTAACTTCGTTTATTTAGGTATGCTTAGCGTTTGGTTATCCGGATAATAATATCGTAAAGGTTGAATGATTCTATCAAAGACAAAATATTGACAAATCACAATATCTTCTTTATTATCGTTAATTATAGCATAGAATTTATCTTTGTTAAATTTATCTATAAAATCATCACCATAAATATAATTAGCCGTATCTAATACATTTTCCATATAAAACATCGTAATTTTTGTTTTATTATTATCTATATCTTCAACAATAATATCTTTAAACTTCAGGCTAAATAGAGTATCTTTTGTTCCTTGCGTTAAGTCAGTAGCAAAAAATTCAAAATTCAAATCTCGGTATTCGGATAAATGATCAAAAAGTTTCGCAGTATCATATGCATGAAGCCGTTGGTTTTCTTTTGTAAGTATATCAAAAAACCGTTCTCCACTACGTATAATGCTAAACGATTCTTCGGGGTATTCATAGTCGATAATTTCAACTTTTTTAATTTTTGATATTTTCAGTTTTATCAGGTTATGACTTTTCCAATCGCTTTCAAAAGGAGAATAATAAGGAGAAATAAATCCGCGAAATCCCGGCATATTCACTATAAAAGGCTCTTCATCTCCTTCAAGTAAAGCATAATTGCCTAAATTATCTTGGGTAATATTTCCAATATAATACACTTTCTTATTTTGATATTTCCAAAATTTAAAACTACCTATCTTAATCCTGAAATCCTGAAAATATATTTCTACTTTAATAGATCCAGTTGCCAACCATTTGTTTACATTATCACGCGCAGAAAATGCTACCGGTTCACGTATGCTTATATTTTTAATTACATTTAATAAATCAAATACATTTTTATCTAAGGCAAGGAATTTTTTATTAACAGTCCACTCGCCCGTAGATTGTTTCTCTAATAAAATGGTTCTTTCGTAATGATCGGCAATAAATATTTTAATGATAGTAGCGGTGTCTTTAACTGCAAATTGGTCAGAATTATAGCTTAATGTTCCTGATTTTTTACTAATAAGCATTATTAAGGCTATTATAATAAGTATAGCTGTTATTATGAGTATTAATATACTTTTCTTAGTGTTTTTATTCATCCTTGTTTTTTATCTTGCAAATTTTCGATTTCTGATAATAGCAAAAATTATTCCCAATATCAAAACACATAAAATGGGAAGTGTCATATTCAGTATTTGCCAAAACGATTTCTCTTTTAATAATTTATCTTTATCCAACAATCTCATTTTAAAGTCTTTAGATCGAACTTCCGCAATGCCTTCATCTTCACATAAATAATTGACAGCATTCAACAGAAAGTTTTTATTGCCATAGGCTACATCTGTATATTGATCGTAACCTAAAGGCAAAGGATATTTTCTTGAATCAAATTGATTTTTAATCATATCCCCATCTGAAACAAAAATCATTTTTGTTGGAACACTTTTTTCTTTAAATCCGATTTTTTCTTGATCTTTCATATTGTTAAAACCGGAATATAAAGAAGGGAAAACACCTTCAACTAATACACTTACTGGAAAATGTTTTTGTGAAAATTCTCTATAATTAGCTCTTCTTTTAAGATTTTCCAAACTAATAATAGCAGGAGTATTAATCATTTTTGTTGTGGCGGATGTTGTCAATAAAATCGTTTTCTTTAACCCTTCTTTCGTTCCAACAGTATCAATAGAGCTAATAAATTCAGTTTTTAATACATTTAAATTTTTTACTATAGGATGATTGGAATATGGTGTTATGAGAGGAAAAAAATACCATGGAATAAATGTATACTGTGCTTGACCTGCCATTTCGCTGATTTTTACCGGAATAGCTAAGGCATTCAAATCTTGCAATAAATTTGTATTTAATCGTACTCCATATCTGAAAAATAAATCTTCAAGATTCAAATCCATGGCTAAACAAGGCATTTCCATATAGTTTTGCAGGCTATCCATTTCTGCAAAAACCGGATCAATATACCATAACATCTTGCCTCCTCTCATAACAAATTGATCTAATAAAAACTTTTCATAGTTAGAAAAAGGAAGTCTTGGTTTTGCAACAATTAATAAATCATATTTATTTGTTGAAATTTTAAAATCTACATCGCCGGAATCAATGATTTCTACATTAAAGATTTTAGAAATTTTATTATCTAAAATAACGGAGTCTACTTTATAAAAATCTGCAATTCCAACTGCTGCACTAAACACTTCGGCATTTGTCAATTCTCCGTGTCCTTTAATAAACGCAATGCTTGCTTTTTGTTGGTTGCTTAAGCGACGAATAGCATTACCTATATTATACTCAAGTTTTTCTATTGAGAATTTAATGATTTCTTCCCGATTATATAGAATGCCTTCATCTGAATCGAGTAAAGACACAGGTGTTTCTCGTTGGCGATACGTAATAATTGCTCCCGGAACAATATAGCGTGTATTTACACCTCCCGCATCCACATCTTGAATTGGTTGAGGTTGTAGTCCTTGCTTATATAGCTGTCCGTAATAAGCTTGTAATTGTTTTTCATCTTTCCCCTCGGAAGGGTCAATAAATTCATACTGAATGTTTTTGGAATAAACCCTTAACTCATCCAAAAATTCTCGTGTTTTCAATGACAATTCAGCAAAATCAGGAGGTAAACTTTTTCCGTATAAATAGACTTTCACAAAGATAATATCTTCAATGTTTTCAACTAATGTTACCGTTGAAGGAGAAAGCGTATATCTTTTTTCGCTTGTTAAATCAAATCGTAAGAAAAAGAAAGAAAAAATAATATTAATCAATAGGATAATTGCCAAAACAGCAAAAAATTGTATAAGGTTATTTCTTTTTATATTTCGAATATTTTTACTTTCTTTCATAATTTTTTATTTTTGCAATTTTACCAATTTCTACTTTTTAAGCGAAGTGATGATAAATATAAAAACAAAATAATGATACTTAAAAAATAAATAATATCTCTTGTATCAACAACACCTCTGCTAATAGACTCATAATGATGACTAATGCCCAATGTTTTAATTATATAACCGAATGAGCCAAAAATATCAAAAGAATACACATATTCAAATCCTAACCAAATAATAAAACAAATTAAAACAGAAAACAGAAAAGCAATAATTTGATTATCTGTCATTAGTGATACAAATAAACCTATAGCTGCGAAAGAGCCTCCCAAAAAAATCAAACCGATATATGATCCCCACATAGCTCCTTGATCAATATTACCTTTTGGATACCCTAACGCATAAACTGTAAAAAAATAAATCAAGGTAGGTAAAAGTGAAATCAGTAATAATACAATGCTTGCCGCATATTTAGCTAAAATAATTTTACTATCACTAATAGGATACGTAAGTAATAATTCAATGGTCCCTGATTTAGTTTCTTCTGCAAAAGAACGCATGGTTATGGCAGGAATTAACAGTAAAAAGACAATAGGCGCCAAGTTAAATAAGCCGTTTATATCCGCAAAACCTCTTTGCATTATATTATCAGAAAAAGGGAATATCCATAAAAACAACCCTGTAAGAGTCAGAAAAACACCCATAACGATATATCCGACCAAAGAACCTAAAAAACTTTTTATTTCTTTTACAAATAAACTATACATAGAAATTCTTTAAAAAACATTGGATGCAAAGGTAAAACTTTTTTAGTTATAATCGTAAATTCTCTAAACAAATATTTTGATACAGCACTATTTTATATTGCTTTTTCATTTACTTTTGTAGAAATTGTTTTTTTATTAATAACCATGATTAATCCTAACTTAAATCCGGATGCCGAAAATTTAAATCTTTCTGAAAAAGAAATAGAAAAAGTTATTCGACCGAGTGATTTTCGTGATTTTTACGGGCAAGAAAAAGTAGTTGAAAATTTAAAAATTTTTGTTCGTGCCGCCAAACAGAGAGGTGAAGCCTTAGACCACGTTTTGTTACATGGTCCTCCGGGTTTAGGTAAAACAACTCTATCCCATATTATAGCTAACGAAATGGGAGTTAATGTAAGAGTAACTTCGGGTCCTGTAATAGATAAACCCGGTGATTTAGCAGGATTACTTACCAACCTCGAATCAAACGATGTATTGTTTATTGATGAGATTCACCGACTTTCTCCTGTTGTAGAAGAATATCTATACTCTGCCATGGAAGATTATCGCATCGATATTTTAATTGAATCAGGTCCTAATGCCCGTAATGTTCAAATAGGGTTAAATCAATTTACCTTGGTGGGAGCTACTACACGCTCTGGATTATTGACAGCTCCTTTACGATCGCGTTTTGGCATTAATTTACGATTAAATTATTATGATACTGCAACTTTAGAGAGAATCATCACACGTTCGGCTTCTATACTACATATTGACATTGATAAAAATGCAGCTAACGAAATAGCGCGTCGCAGCAGAGGAACTCCTCGTATAGCAAATCTTTTATTGCGTAGAGTGCGTGATTTTGCTCAAATAAAAGGGAAAGGAATTATTGATTTGGAGATTGCTAAATACGGACTTTCCGCATTAAATGTTGACATGTATGGATTAGATGAAATGGATAATAAAATACTGCTTACTATTATTCAAAAATTCAAAGGAGGTCCGGTAGGTATTTCAACCATAGCTACTGCTGTTGGTGAAGATGCCGGTACTATAGAAGAAGTGTACGAACCTTTTTTAATTCAGGAAGGCTTTCTTGTACGAACCTCTCGCGGCAGAGAAGTAACCGATTTGGCGTATCATCACTTACACATCAATAAAACTGAAAACATTCATCCTACACTCTTCGATGAATAATACTTAATATATGAAGAAAAACATACCAAATATTATTACCTTACTTAATTTAGCCTCCGGCATAGTAGCTATTATCCTAGCTTTGCATGATTATCTATATGCTGCTGCTATAATGGTAATAGTCGCTTCCTTGTTTGATTTCTGCGACGGATTGGTTGCTAGGCTTCTACATGTAAATACAGTTATCGGGAAAGAATTAGATTCTTTATCTGATGTTGTTTCTTTTGGTGTTGCTCCGGCTATTATGATGTATCAATTATATTTACAGTCACATGATTTTATCCCAAACAATTATGGGATTAATATCCCTGCTTTAATTTGCCCTATTTTATTTGTCTGTTTTGCGGCGTATCGTTTGGCTAAATTCAATTTGGATACACTTCAAAAAGAAAACTTTAGAGGATTGCCAACTCCTGCCGCTGCATTTGTATTAATATCCTTCCCATTTTTCCATATAAACGATTATCCTATCATTATTTATACGATTACTATACTTTTACTTTCTTTTCTGATGGTGTCGCACATTCCTTTATTTTCATTAAAATTTAAAAATTTGAAACCAAAAGATAATATTTTTCGTTATATACTTATATTTATAAGTGTCCTGTTACTAGGATGTTTGCAATTAAAGGCTATCCCTTTTATTATATTGATTTATATATTATTATCTATAATTGAGTTGTATTTAAATAAAACATTAAAAAGAACATCCGAATGAAAAAATATATCATATTTATTTTTATAACTTCTTTGATTTTATCTTCTTGCAAGGTTTTTTTGCCATCGCGGATGTTAAAGGTTACATCAAAAGATCAAATTTCAACCTTTGATTCAACAGATGTTATAAAAGAATATAGAATTGCTCCAAATGACCTTCTGAAAATCAATGTTTATTATCAAAATGGAGAAGATTTTCTAGATATGTTTTCAATGGCAGATATAAGAACGATGACAACGGCAGCAAATCCAAATACCGGTATTGAGTTTTTAGTAGAATTTGACGGAAAAATCAAATTACCTTATTTAGGTTATGTAAAAATTGACAGTATGACCATGCGTGAAGCAACACGTTTTTTAGAAGATTCCTATGCTAAATTTCTTAACAATCCCATGGTTCGACTTCAAGTAACAAATAAACGTGTAACTATTTTTCCGGGAGGTAGTGGTGGTTCGGCTAAAGTAATCAATTTAGTAAATAATAATACCACTCTCATTGAAGCGCTCGCCCTTGCAGGTGGGATTAACGATGGAAAAGCATATAAAATTAAACTTATTCGTGGTGATTTAAAAAATCCTACTATTTATCAAATTGATCTTTCTACCGTTGATGGGCTAAAACAAGCCGATTTGGTATTACAAGCCAATGATATTATTTATGTGGAACCAGCTAAAGTTGTAACACAATTTATGAAAGAATTTAATCCCTATCTCTCTTTAGCTAACACCATTTTACTAGTTTTACAGCTCTTATTAAAATAACAATAATGGAGAAAAAATTATCAAATATAAACAACGAAGAAATAAATTTTAAAATAATTTTTATTATTTTAAAGCGATATTGGTATGTACTTCCAAGTTTGCTTTTTATTGCTTTAATATCTTCCTTTTTATATCTTCGATTCACTCCAAGTATATATCAAGCCCGCACCGTCATTCAAGAAGAAAAAAACGACAATGAAGATATTTTGAAAAAAGCATTTAGCGGCGTTGCTACTCGTCGAATGGGAGAAAACGATATATTACAGAGTGTTAATTTAATTAAGTCTCCCATTTTCTTAAACCAAGTTTTAGATAATTTATCGCTAGAAGTTGATTATCATAGACGAAAAATAATTAGAGAAGTAGAACTCTTTCCTGAAAGACCCTTTGAAATTAAAAAAATTTATCTTAACCAAAAACTTTATAATACTCCTATTGATATTACATTCCAGAATGAAAACAAAGGAGAAATTAGTTATATATTGAATGATGAAACATACATCTATTCATTTACGCTAAAAGATAATCAAAATATTATATATTCAACTCCGGACATACAATTTCAATTGCTTTTTAATGAACCTATTAAAAACTTACTTTCGTTATCTTATTTTATAGTAATTCCTGATTCTATTTCAAAAAATAAAAAATATATAAAGAGTTTAAATGTTATTCCCGACCCTGAAGAATCCGGAAGTATTACCATCTCTTTACAACATACTTGTCCCAATAAAGCAAGCATCATCGTAAATACCATTACACAAGAATTTCAAAACTTTTATTTGAAAAAAGAACAAGAAAGCTATACTAATATTCTGAAATACATTGATGAACAATTATTGTTTTGGGAAGAAGAAGTTCAACGAGCTGAAAAAGAATTAGATGATTATAAGAAAAAACACAACATTGACCAAATCGAACTTTATCTTGAAAACATTGAAAAAATACAACCGGAATTAGAAGAAGCAGAAGAAAAATTAGCTGTTATTGAACAAAATGAGCGTGTGTTAAATAATATATTGACTATTTTAAAGAAAAGTCTTGATAATAAAGAAGAAATCGATATTTATTTATTGTTGGCTCAGATTATTGGTTCAGATTTTCAAAAATCATTAAATGCAACATTAGAAAATCTTCAAAAATTACTTATCGAAAAAGAAACACTTTTATACAATTATACTATCAATAGTGGTAAAATTAAACAGATTGACAATAATATAGAAACCCAAAAAAAATTGATTCAACAAGCGGTAAAAGTTTCATTAGAAAATTTACAAAAGGATAAAACCAAGTTAATTGAAGATATAAATCTTTATAGGGGATCTCTATATACACAACAGGATTATTCATTGATGATGGAATTAAAAAAACTTCAAAATTTAACAGAAGTAAGTACAATTTCTTATAACAAATTACTGGAAGCTAAAATTTCATACTCAATAATTCGCGCAGGTGTTACTTCCCCTTTTATCGTATTGGAAAACGCCACCTCCGCCCTTGCTCCTATCTCTCCTAAAAGAAACATGACGTTTCTTATTAGTGTTATTATTGCACTCGGACTTGGTTTTGGATTTCTATTTTTAAAATATTTATTTTATAATGAAATCCGAGATGTCGAAGATATTACTAATTATACTGATATTCCTTTCTTGGGAAGTATTCCTAAATATACCGATAAAAGTTTTGAAACTTCTCAAATGATTGTTGATAAATATCCGAAATCAGCGATTGCAGAATCCATGCGTAAACTACGCACTAATTTGCAATTTATTAATAATCAGGAAGGAGCTAAAATAATATCCATTACTTCTACTATTCCCGGTGAAGGAAAAACCTTTGTGGCTATCAATCTATCCGCTATTATCACATATTCAGGGAAAAAAGTTATTATTTTAGACTTAGATATGAGAAAACCTAAAATTCATAAAGCTTTTGATAGCTCTGAAAATTCCATTACCAATACAAAAGGAATGAGTAATATCTTAGCCGGAACTCATAACTGGGAAGAGTGTGTAAAAGAAAGTCGATTAAAAAATTTATTTTTTATTACTGCAGGAAATATTCCCCCTAACCCTTCAGAACTAATATTATCTGAAAAGATGAAAATAATTATTGAAGATTTAAAAAAATCTTTTGATTATATTGTTATTGATAATCCACCTATCGGGTTATTGGCAGATGCCATGTATAGTTTACAAATTGCAGATTATCCAATATATATATTGCGTTCGATGTATTCCTATCGCCCATTTATTTTAACAATGGAAAATTTAAAGAAAAATTGCAATGTAAACAATTTATCTTTTGTATTAAATGATGTAAGTCATTCTTCACATGGAAACTATGGTGGGTATGGTTATGGTAATTATGGAAAATACGGCTATGGAAAATACGGCTATGGTGGGTATGGAATATACGGTTCATATGGCTATACCTACGGTGATAATACATCTAAAAAGAAAAAATCATTTTATAGATTGCAAAAATTAAGAATTTATAGAAAATTCAAAAGAATTATCAATAAATAATTTATGAAAATTATACCAACATCTATCTCTGATTTATTAATAATTCATCCAACGATTTATAAAGACCCTCGAGGATATTTTTTTGAATCATATAACAAACAAATCTTTGCTTCCTATGGACTTATGGCAGATTTTGTTCAAGATAACCAATCATTATCTGCTAAAAACGTTATTCGAGGATTACATTTTCAACGGCCTCCTTATGCACAAACGAAGTTAGTACGAGTTATTTCCGGTGCTGTAATGGATGTTGCCGTTGATATTAGGAAAGATTCTCCTTATTTCGGTAAATACGTAAGCGTTTTGTTAACTGCTGCTGAAAACACTATGTTTTGGATTCCTGAAGGCTTCGCTCATGGCTTTATTGCCTTAGAAAACAATACTATACTTCATTATAAAACCTCAAATTATTACAACAACGAGTCGGAAAATGCACTTTTATGGAATGATATCAACTTAAACATTGATTGGGGAATTTCTAATCCTATTATTTCTACAAAAGATGCTTGCGCTGCTTCTTTTGAAAATTTTATAAGTCCTTTTTAAATTCATCGCACCCTTATAATTCCAGTATTTCACATGCCATCATTGCAGCATGTTGCTCTGCAGCTTTTATGGAATAATCACAGCCTTCGGAAATATATTGATCCTCAATAAATAGTTGCACAATATATTGTTTTCTATTTTTATTACTAATTTCTTGTGAAATTTTATATTCTACTTTGTTTTTAACTTTTTGAGACCAAGCAAGTAATTTTCCTTTGTAATTAGTATTTATTTTTGCAATTAAGTCAATATCAAGATAAATATTAATAATTTTTTCAATAATAAGTTTTTTTACGCACTCATACCCTTTATCCAAATAAACAGCTCCAATAAAAGATTCGAATACATCTCCAATAATAGATTCACAGATTTGTAAATCACAACCATTTGTTTTAATAAATAACTCTAAGCCTATATTTCGACTTAACTTATTCAATTGATTAGCATTAACTATACGTGAACGCAATTCACTTAAAAATCCTTCTCTGGCAAACGGATATTTTTTATAGAGAAATTCTGCTATAATTGCATTTAAAACAGCATCTCCGAGATATTCAAGTCTTTCATTATTGTTTTCATTTTTTTCATCAGTAATAATGGATTTATGAATAAAAGCTTGTTTATATAATAATAAATGATTGGGTTTAAACCCAAAAGAATTTTTAATATAAGATTGTAAATTTTTTTCTTCTTTTGAAATAAAAAAACTACAAAAATTAATCTTCATATTTTTTAAAAACCAATGATGTATTTTGACCGCCAAAACCAAATGAATTTGAAATTGCCACATTTATTTTATGGCTTTGGGAATGATTAAAGACGACATTTAATTTTTTATCAAATGTTTCATCATATTCAAAATGATTAATAGTAGGAGGAATGATGTCATTCTTAATGGAAAGAACTGTAGCAATAGATTCCACGACACCGGCTGCTCCTAAAAGATGACCAATCATTGATTTTATAGCAGTAAGTTTTATATTAAAAGTATGTTCTCCAAACAAAGACACTATTGCTTTTGTTTCTGTTATATCACCTTGTATAGTAGATGTGCCATGCATATTAATATGATCGACAGAAAGGATAGGTAAATTAGCATCTTCTAAAGCATTCTTCATGGCTAATTTAGCTCCTTCACCTTCAGGATGAGGAGACGCAATATGAAATGCATCCGCCGATAATCCTACCCCTACCAATTCTGCATAAATAGTAGCTTTCCTCGCTTTTGCATGCTCCAAACTTTCTAAAATAATTGCTCCTGCACCTTCCCCAACTACAAATCCATCTCTATTTTTATCAAAGGGACGGGAAGCAGTTTGAGGATCATCGTTTCGTCTGGATATAGCACCCATTCCATTAAATCCTGCAATTGTTAATTTATTAATTGGCGATTCAGTACCTCCTGCTACAATAATATTTGCTTTACCTAATCGAATATAATTGAATGCATCAGCAATAGCATTTGCCGAGGAGGCACATGCTGAAGAAGTAATATAATTTAATCCTTTAAATCCGTATCTGATAGCAATATGACCGGCAGCAATATTTCCTATTACTTTTGTTAATAAAAAGGGACCGTAATTTGGAACGACTTCGCCTGCTAAAATACTTTTTTCCGTTTCATGACTTAAACTTGTAAATCCTCCCATTCCGGTACCAACAATAACACCAACTTTTTCTAAATTAACGGCTTTTAAATCAATATTAGAATCAATAATTGCTTCATCAGCTGCCGCAATAATATATTGGGAAAACAAATCCAATTTCCGGGCTTCTTTTAATTCAACCCAGTTTAAAATATCGAAGTTTTTAATTTCACAAGCAAAAGTGGTTTTAAACAGCGATGCATCAAAATGTCGAATTGGATAAGCCCCACTTACTCCTAAAAGTAAATTATTCCAAAATTCTTTAGTATTATTCCCTATAGGAGTAAGTGATCCTAATCCTGTGATTACAACTCTGTTCAATTCCATAAAGAGATAGAAAACTATTTTTCTATAGCTTCTTTTACAAAATTAATGGCATCGCCAACGGTTACAATCTTATCCTGATCGCCTTCAGGAATTTTAATTTTGAATTCATTTTCAAAAACCATTAATAGCTCCACATTGTCTAATGAATCTGCTCCAAGATCATTTACAAAACTCTTATCAGGAGTTACTTCTGCAATATCTCTTCCTAATTTGTCAGCAACAATTGCTATTACTTTTTCTTCAATGTTCATAACCTTAATTTTTTAAATTTTGTGTTGCAAAAGTACATTTTTTTTACATAAGTGAAGCTTTTTTATTTATTTTTATTTAAAAGCTCAATATTTCATTAAATATCAATAAAAAAGATTTACTAAAAAAATATATTCTTTTGTTCTTACAAATAAAAATTATATTTTTGCACATAATTTTTGCTGTTTTTTATTTTTTATTATTGATTTTTTTCTTAATAATTATCTCCAATGTCCATAAAAAAATCTTTTTTTATAATCCCCCATACCTTTACTATTGTTTTTATAATTATTGTAATTTCCTCTATTTTAACATGGATTATTCCTGCAGGAGAATTTGAAAGGGAAATTCATGTTTTTGATGGTAATTCTCGTGAAATAGTAATTCCAGATTCCTATCATAGTGTTGAAAATGTCCCTCAAACATGGCAAGTGTTTTCAGCTTTCTTTAAAGGTTTTGTTAAAACCTCAAATATTATAGTGTTTATTTTAATGATAGGAGGCGCTTTTTGGATATTAAATTTTACCAAAGCTATTGATATAGGAATCTTGTCTTTTTTAAAAATAATAAAAAAAATTCAAAAGAATCGGCTTTTTAAACATATTAATATAAATAGTATCATCATTACCAGTATAATGATTGTATTTAGTTTATTCGGAGCAATATTCGGCATGAGTGAAGAAACATTGGCCTTTATTATTATTTTTGTACCATTATCTATTTCAATGGGATATGATTCAATTGTTGGGATGGCAATTTGCTATCTTGCTGCTCATATCGGTTTCGCTGGTGGTATTTTTAATCCTTTTACAATTGGCATAGCACAAGGATTTGCACATATTCCATTGTTTTCCGGTTTTGAATATCGTTTTATTTGTTGGTGTATATTTACTACTATAGGAATTTTATTTGTGCTTTGGTATGCAAATAAAATCAAGAAAAATCCTAAAAAATCATTAACGTATCACATTGATAACTACTGGCGTGAAAGAAGTAAATCAGATAATTTAGAAAAAGTCTCCTATTTTACATCGATTACAGCCTGGATATTATGGATTGTTCTATCATTCTTATTTATCTATTTATCATTCCTATTTCCTCAAACAGAAATTAAGTTAAGTCATCAATTATTTTCTCTCCCTGCGTTTCCAATCACTACGGTTTTATTTATGTTATTAGGATTTCTCAGTTTAAAAAAAAGTGTGCATTTTTTTATACTATTGTTGTTATTTTTAACTATTTGGATGCTTATAATTGGAGTCCTAGGCTATGAATGGTACATTATGGAAATAGCTACATTATTTTTTTCATTGGGAATTTTTACAGGCATTGCCTACAATTGCTCCCTAGATAAAATAATGAAATTATTTTTAGAAGGGAATAAAGATATTATGAATGCAGCTTTAATTGTTGGTTTAGCAGGAGGTATTATCGTCATTTTACAAGACGGAAAAATTATTGATACTATTTTGAATAATATGACTCTCTCAATGCAAGGATTAAGTGAAGCGGGTACAATAGGAGGGATGTATGCTTTTCAAACATTATTAAATTTAATTATACCTTCCGGGTCTGCTAAAGCAGCTTTAACGATACCAATAATGTCTCAATTCGCTGATTTACTCCATATATCCCGTCAATCTATGGTATTAGCTTTTCAATTTGGTGATGGAATAACCAATATGTTTACTCCTGCTTCGGGAGTATTAATAGGTTGTTTAGGTATTGCCCGAATTCCTTATACTATTTGGATTAAATGGATTTTTAAATTTTTAATTGTTCTTATCATATTGGGGTTTTTACTGTTACTTCCTCCTTTATATCTTAATATCAATGGCTTTTAGATTTTTTTCATAAATAACTCTTTTCTATAAGATATTTTTTGTACTTTTGCTGCTCAAAAGTGATAAAAAATGCAAGAAAAAGTAAAAATTTTAGCGATTAATCCGGGTTCTACCTCCACAAAGGTAGCTGTTTTTGAATTAGATATCCATGCTAAGGATAGTAACAAGGAAATTATCTCTTTGTTTTCAAAAAACATAAAACATAGTTTAGAGCAAATTAATAAATTTGCTCGCATTGTCGACCAATACAAATGGCGAAAAGAAAACATTCTTGAGGCATTAATTGAAAATAATATCAATCTAAAAGATATTAAATATGTTATAGGTCGTGGTGGGTTGGTAAAAAGTATTTCTTCGGGAATTTTCAAGGTAAATGAAGCTATGAAGCACGATTTGTTAATCGGTTATGCAGGTGAACATGCGTGTAATTTAGGAGGTCTTATTGCCGAAGACCTTGCGTGTAATTTAAATGTTGAAGCATATATTGCAGATCCTGTCGTTGTTGATGAAATGATTCCCATTGCCAAAGTAGCAGGACACCCCTATTTTCAACGAAAACCTATTTTTCATGCGTTGAATCAAAAAGCCATTGCACGAATTTATGCTCGTCAAATTGAGAAAAAATACGAAGATTTAAATCTTATCGTAGCTCATATGGGTGGAGGTATTAGCATTGGCGTTCACGCCAAAGGATTAGTTATTGATGTTAATCAAGCGTTAAACGGAGAGGGACCATTCTCTCCCGAACGGAGCGGTTCTTTACCGGTTATTGATGTAATTAAAGCCTGTTTTAGTGGGAAATTTACTCAAGAAGAACTTAATAAAATGATTGTAGGGAAAGGTGGATATGTTGCTTATTTAGGGACTAACGATGCTCTTGAAATAGAAAATCGCATGAAAAATGGAGATAAAGACGCTGATTTTTACCACGCTGCAATGGCTTATCAAATTGCAAAAGAAATAGGTGCCGCATCAACGGTTTTAGAAGGAAAAGTAGATGCCATTTTACTAACAGGTGGCTTAGCATACGATAAATTTTTTATTGAAAGAATTTCTTCTAAAATAAAACATTTAGGTTCTATTCATACATTCCCCGGTGAAGATGAAATGAATGCATTAGCATTTAATGTATTTTTAATGTTGAAAGGCGAAATTCCTTTAAAAGAATATAAATAATTTTTTATTTTTACTATTTTTCAACCAAACTACAATTCTTTAACTCGCATTTTGTTGACGTTGTACTATCTGTTTTCTCTACTATAGTATCCCCATCTTCAATGATTCTAAATGAACCTTCAGGCATTAATAAGGTATCAGAGTTATTTGCACTTTTATCCAAAAGGACAATACCTAAATAACAATCAATAAATCCATCTTCTTTTTTTGTACCGGTAAGGATTAATGCCGCTTTATATCTTACCCCTGTATAATGATGCCCCTTTACCGTAAAATAAGCCGTGAAATGTTGATCCTTACCTACTAAACAAGCATTTTCACAACTATCAATACGCATAATGGAATTATCGCCAACAAATTTTATGAAAGAATTTTTCCCCTCTTGATTTTGAAGTGATAATTTAAAATGATAATCCGAAAGAGAATCTATCAAACTGCTTTGAAAAGATGAATACAAAATCCGACAAGGGGAAAAAACATAAGATCCTTCAAGCATCGGAGGCGTATCTCCTTCATAAAGTGGTATTTGTTCAGAAATAGCATCTAAAATATCAGCTGGAATCATTTCATTCAATGATTTAAATTCATCTTTACGGCAAGCTGCTAAGACTAAGCCGCAAACCATACTGTATACTATATATTTTTTAAATCTGAACATCCTTAATTTTTTGTTACAAAAATATAAAATAATAAAAGATGAATTCAAAGGTATTATTAAAGATTTAACTTTTTCTTTAAAATCTTATACCCTGTAATACTGATTCTGATACGTTCTTTTGTTATTAGTATAACAGATTGATGTTGTTCGCTTTTTTCAATACGACTTATTGCACGTAGCGCCACAATATACGAACGATGTATACGTATAAACATGTCTTCAGGCAAATGCTCTTCAAAATATTTCATGGTTTGTTCTTTCAACCACCTTCCTCTGGATGTAACAATAGCAACATAATCACCTTCCGCTTGTAAATAAATAATTTCATCGATGGTTATAATGATTATTTTTTGTCCGTTACGAACACTGATTCTTTCCAAAACATCTTTTTTAGAACTAAAATTATTTGTTGTCGTTTCAGATAGAATAGGTGATATTTTTTCTTGATTAATTGAATTATAATAAAAAATAAAAAACATATACAATAAACAAATGATATAAATACGTATTAGTAAGGTTTGTATAAAGATTGCAAAATAAGGATTAACAAATAAATAGAAAATCAGACTTTCTATCCCTAAAATACCCCCAATAAATATAATACCAAAAATTATTTTTAAAATAATTTGTATTGGCTTGTATCTACTATCCAAATTGCCATAACGCAAGACATTCCAAATAATCAAACCTTGGCAAAAAGACAATAGTCCGAAAAGAAAAGCATCCGTTAAAATAAAAAATAAAGGAGAAGAAAAAACAAAACCCAAACTATAAGCATAAGTCAAAGCTATAATAAAAGAAATTATTAAATATTTCCAATATCCGAGCTTTGACCTAATTAAATTACTCATAGATTTATTATTTTATTTCACATCCTGCGAAAGAACAACGGATATATATTAGCAATTCTCTACTCATATCAATGGGTTTTCGACTGCTTAAACGTTTATCTGAAATACCTCCGAATGACATTTGTTTTTCAACTCTGATATTCCATTCTTCGGGAATTATAAGATTAATACCTGCAAAATGACAGTCAATACGTAATTCTGTAACACCTTCTTTCAAAGACGTACGACGCAAATCCAACGTTACTTCACCAAAGGAAACATCAATTTTACCTCCTTTAAATTCAGTATCCAACACCACTTCTTCGATTGCACTGAAAGAAGTTATTATATTTACTTGACCATCTACATTTTGGTTTAACTGTTTTCCCCAGTCATTCTGTGAACGATTGCGTTTGCAATTCCATTTTTGGCGAATACGTGAAGGAAGAAATATAATAAAAACTCCAATGATAATAAAAAACATTGCCCAATAATATTGTTCAAAGTTTTTGAAAAAGAAAAAATCCGGATAGATATAACCTATCTTAGGCAATAAGAAATACATACTGAAAAAGAAAGCTACAAATCCACCAAAAAAATGCTTTTTGATCATTAATATAAGACCTACAACCACTCCTAGCATCGGCCATGAAATGATAATAGCCTTCCATTCAAGCATTAAAACTCCAGCATTAAATGCGAATAATAGTACTCCGACAGCTATTAATAGTATTCCAAATAATAAACCATCAACAAGATTTCGTTTTGTTTTAAAATTTTCGTTTTGCATGACATAAATATTTTTAAAGTTTTGCAGCAAAAGTATCGCTTAAAAACAAGCATATACTGTATTAATCGATGAAATAACTATAAATTCCTGATGAAATCATATATTTAATAGGATAAACCTCGTATTTTATCCGAAATACTTTTTATAATTACAAATTGATTTAACATTTATAAATGTTAAATTTATAATTTTTCTTTCTCTTAATAATTTTATTGTCATTTTAAAACACCTTGATAAACGCGATAAAATTTGTTATTAATTATTTCTTTGTCATAACTATCAAGCACAAATTGCCTTAATGTATCAGGAGAAAACAAGGGAAATGAATCCATCATATTATTCATTCCATTAAAAAGAGCATCTTCATCGCCGGGAGGAATAATGATACCGCGACCTTCACCAAGCATTTTAGGAATAGCACCTGTACTCGTTGCTAAAACGGGTGTACCACAAGCCAAGGCTTCCATTACTACACAAGAAAAAGTTTCAAAATTGGAAAACATAACAAGAAAATCGGCTGTCTGATACCATTTTGCTAAGTCTTCCATACTTTTTTTTCCGTGAAAAATTACGCATTTCGATAAATTGTTTGCGTCAATATAAGGTTTATATTGCATCTTATCATAATCGTGTATAATATGCATTTCAAAATCATTTCTGTTTTTATACAAGCGATTTATAACATGTAATATTCCGGAAAAATTCTTTTCTTCATCATTCAAAGAAGAAACATGTAATATTTGTATTTTTTCTTTTTTTGTGGGTTTTTTCAATGTAAATAAATTCAAATCAACTACATTTGGAATTACTTCAATTTGATTTTTCACTCCATAGGATTGCATATTTTTTTTCAGTTCATCGCTAACAGCTGTTATCATAGCTGCTTGTTTGTTAATTTGCAATATTTTCTTTTTTATTCTACTGTCTTTTAATCGTCTGTCTTTGGATGAATATACAGACCAATGTTCACTTAAAACATAGGGTAAATTATATCGCCACTTCCAGTACATTGCCACTCTCCCAAGAGGTAGAGTAACATGAAGATGTACTAAATCGGGAATAAAAATATTTTTTTTAATATATTGCAATCCAAAATTATACCCTTTAAAAAGACGATATTTATTAATCTTATTTATCAAAGGATTAATCTTTGATTTACAAGCTTTCACAGTAATGACTACTTGAATAAAGTTATCAACAACTTCTTGCTTTATTTCTCTATTTTTCTTTATATTAGAATCTGAAATAACAATCAAAACAACGGAAGGATTCGTCATAGCAATCGCATTAACATGTCGTATACAAAAATTACCTTTTGTTGGGTCTTGAGGAGTAGGATACCAACTTAAAAGATGAAGAATATGAATAGATTTTTCTTTCATATTATGTTATTTTAAATCATAATCTTGATTATCTTCTAAAATTCTTTTTCTTTTAGTATTGTATTTAGCATTAAAAATGCTGCGATTTTCTTGCAAATATAGTGTTTTAATATCATTCATATCAATAACGGCATGAAACAAATCGTCTGTTACGAAAGGCAAGTCTTTATTTTGATTTATAAATTTAGTTTTATTCGAATTATAATTGGCATATTGACTTGATAACCAAACAACAAATGGAATTTCGACATTTGATTTCGGTAGACTACCGTTAAAATTATGTCCTGCATCATTCAATTCATCATACACATTTTCTCCATGATCAGAAAGGAAAATAGCCGAATATAATGTATTTGTGTCAATTATAGATTGTTGATAAAGTAATGTAAAAATACTATCTACAATAAAATCGGTATATATCATGGAATTATCGTACTCGTTTACAACGGTTGTTTTTTTCGAAGAATTATTAGTAAATATCTGAAAGTTTGGAGGATATCTTTTACTATATTTTGAATGATTTCCCATTAAATGCAAGACTATAAATTTATTACTTTGTTTTTCAAATAATGCTTCCCGAAAAGGATTGATCAGTATTTCATCAAAAGAACTTTTTAATGTACTTTCAAACGAAGAATTCGCTTGAATATTTTTAAAAACAACTACGTTACTTGTTTGAGCTAAATTATAAACATCGTTATCCCAAATACCTATCGGTATTTGATTTGAAATCCAGTATGTTTGAAATCCAGCAGAATGAAAAACATCCATTAAACTGATACAATTTGTTTTATTTTGATCATTTTCTAAATTCATTGTTGTAAACATCATCCAAATTGATGAAAAAGTATTTGAATGGGAAGTAACTACATTATTATAAACAAAAATATCTTTGCGCTTTTCAAGTTTTGGGGTGGTTTCACGAGCATAGTTATATAACGACATATGGTTTCTACTACACGATTCTCCGAGAATCAACACAAACACATGATTTTTTTTGTTCGTGATTTCAACAGATACTTTTTTTACTTTTCGTTTTTTCAACGAATTAGTTACTCCCATTTCTTTAGTAAAATGGATGAAAGCTTCCGATGTTGCCGGTACTGCTTTTCTTAAAAATCGAACATGAACAATATTATCAATAAAATATATACTAATGAATAAAAAAATTCCAAAGGTAAAATATTTATTTAGCATGTTATTTATTCCAAAAGGAAAATTTTTAATCGCATATACAAATAGAAAAAGATACGGAATTAGAAAAAGCAAGCGTAAACTTCCTTTTAATGACAGAAATTCTACTGTTTCCGATAAATTTGTATTTGCCAAAACAAACAAACTTGAAGCGGTAATTTCTCCTTTTAATAGCAGCCAGTGCGAAAGATTAATAAATCCACCAATAAAAAAGAAAATGATAAGCAATTTATATAAAATCTTTTTTTTAAATAAATTATAAGGAATCATTCCTATTGGAATCCAACAAGCTAATATTATTAATTCGTTCCATTCAACTTGTTGAAAATTAATATATACTCCTATTAGAGGGACATATAATACCATCAATAGTAAACCTAAAGGATAATGGAATTGAAGGGAAAGTAATATTTTTTTCAAGCGTTTCATAGAACAATTATCGAGAACCGGATATTAATGTTTTCTTAATTTCGTTTAAAAGCAATTGAAAGTCGTTTTTCTTGATTTTAAAATCCTTTATTTTTAATTGGGTATCTTTCAAAAAACAAAAAAAAGTAAATACAAAACTAACCGTATAAGAAAATGAAGTAATCGCTGCAATTGAAACAATTACTTTCATATAAGGCATTTCGGTAAACGTTTGTATAAACGACAAACCTAATCCTGCAGTAATAATCAAACCGATAACCGAAGCAATAGTATTGATTTTATATTTTCCAAATCCTGAAAAGTAATGAGATAAAATAATATTACAAGAAAGAATAATGATTCCAAATCCTAACGCGATAATTACCAGTTTTGATTCAACAAATTCTAGTCCAAATATCCATCCAATCCATTGACTTGGAATACATAATAAAATACTAGTAGATAATAATGCGAAAACAAAAGCCACCTTTAAAAAAGCTAAAGTCAATTTCTGAGCATAGACTTTATCTTTTTCACAGTTTGAAATTTTTGAATATTGCACCGTTGCCATGCTTTTAGGCAAAATCCATATTGCTTCCGAAAGTTTAGTGCCTAAATCAAATAATCCTAAAGGCTGTCTTCCAGAGCAAAATTCTATAATATAATAACTTAATCGATAATTCAACAATTGTGCAAGATTTGCTATTTGAATAACAAAACCATAGATAATCATTTGTTTGAATAAAGAAACAAGATTTTTAAATCCGGAAAATCGTAAATTCTTCCAAACTAATGAAATACTACTCAACCAAACCAGGGCATACGAAAACAAATAAGCATATATGTACGCTGAAACATTTTTTATTTTAAAGAAATATAGAAAAATCAACATCAAGCTCAATTGCAAAATAATTTGACAAAGAGCCAATATATTGTAAATTTTTATTTTTTCTTGCGATAAAATAACCAACGAATGTAGGTAATAAAAAGAGAAAAAAATTGAAGCACCTAATAATTGCCACAAAAATTCTTTTTCAATTAAATGAAAAACAACCAGTAGAATAGATCCAGCTATATTTATCAGTAAATTAAAAACATAAGATAAAAAAATTAGCTGAAAATTGTCATTTCTCGGAAGCATATACACCAAAGAAGGTCCTCCGACAAAGGAGGTTAAATTTTGCAATATAGTAATTCCCAAAATAAAAAGACCTATCGTTCCTAATCCTTCCGATCCGAATTCATGAGAATTAATGATAACAATACCAAACGCTATTAGTGTACAAAAAATTCTTGAGCCAAGGGTTCCTATTACTTTTCTAAACATTTAAAATTCATATTTAATGAGCTTCTAACCAATTGCTTCCTGATTTCATGTCAATTTCCAAAGGTATTGTTATCGGCATTGCATTAATCATTCCTTGATATACAATGGATTTCATTTCTTCCAATTCAGGTTTATATACATCAAAAACCAATTCATCATGAACTTGCAATACAAAAAAAGATTTTAACTTTCTGTTTTGTATTTCATTGTAAATGTTTATCATTGCCAATTTAATCATATCCGCAGCTGAACCTTGAATGGATGCATTTATGGCATTGCGTTCGGCTACTCCTCTAATAATTGAATTATTAGAATTAATATCTCTTAAATATCTACGGCGTTTCATCAAGGTTTCAACATAGCCATATTTTTTGGCATAGCTTTTTTGGCTTTCCATAAAATTTTTTACTTTTGGATATTTTTCAAAATACTGATCAATAATTTCTGCTGCTTCTTTACGCGAGATATTTAATCGTTCTGATAAACCGAAAGCAGAAATGCCGTATATAATACCAAAATTCACTGTTTTAGCATTTCTACGCATCTCACGTGTAACTTCATTTAAAGGCACGTCAAATATTTTTGATGCCGTTGCTGCGTGTATATCTTCTCCATTGCAAAAAGATTCAAACATGCTTTCATCTCTACTCATAGCCGCCATTAAACGTAATTCTATTTGTGAATAATCGGCTGCTAAAAGGATATAGGAATCATTTGCAGGAATAAAAGCTTTTCTGATTTCTCTTCCTTCCTCATTTCGAATGGGAATATTTTGTAAATTCGGATTGCTGGAACTTAATCTTCCTGTTGCAGTAACTGCCTGATTAAATGATGTATGAACACGTCCTGTTAAGGGATGGACTAAAGAAGGTAAAGCTTCCGCATAGGTTGATTTTAACTTCATTAATCCTCTATATTTCAATATCAAGGGAATAATAGGATGTTTATGTTCTAATTTTTGCAAAACTTCTTCGCCTGTTTGATATTGTTTAGATTTTGTAAGTTTTGCATTATCGATAATTTTTAATTTTTCAAACAAAATAATTCCCAATTGTTTAGGAGAAGATACATTGAAAGATTCTCCGGAAAATTCTATTATTTTATTTTCAATCGCATTTGCTTTTATTTGCAATTTTTTTGCATAAGAATTTAAAAATTCATTATCAATTTTCATCCCCTTTTGTTCCATACTTGCTAAAACAGGAACCAATGGCATTTCAACTTTATTGAATAAGCTTTCACCTTCTTTTTCTTTTAATTGATTTTCAAAAAGATAATAAAGTTGCAAAGTGATATCAGCATCTTCGCACGCATAATCTTTAACTTTCTCAATAGGAACTTGGGATAAGTTATTGTTTTTCGTATCATTCCCTAGTAAACTTTCATAATTAATGGTTTGATAATTAAGATAGCTTTTCGCTAAAAAATCCAAATTATGACGCATTTCAGAATCAATGATATAATGTGCCAACATCGTATCAAAACATTGACCACTTACTTCTACCTGAAAACGTTGCAGAACTTGCATGTCGAATTTCAGATTTTGTGCTATTTTTTGTATAGATGGATTTTCAAAAGCAGGTTTTAATAATTTCATCCAATGAAGCGTTTCTTCATAAGATGCGGGCATTGCAATATAATATGCTTTAAAAGGTTCGATAGCTATCGATATACCCAATAATCTTACTTGTAATACATCTAAACTATCTGTTTCTGTATCAAAACAAAATAATGAAAACTTTTGTAATGTAAGTGAAAATTTTTCAAGTGCTTCATAAGAATTTATCAGTAGATAATCGTGTGTAGTTGTATGGATGGATGAAAAAGCTGAAATTTCACTTTGTGCAATTTGATGTTCTTCATTATTTGAAAATAAATTCGGCAAAATATGAGAATCTGTATGTTCTTTGTTTTTTGTATAATCCATATATATCCGTTGAGCAATATTTTTAAATTCGAGTTCTTCAAAAATTTGCTTCAGTTTATTCAAATTCGGGTTTTTTATTTCCAATGCTACTTCATTATAATCGATAGGAACATCTAATAATATTGTTGCCAACATTTTAGAAGTTAAAGCTATTTCTTTACCCTCTTCAATTTTTTGACGAAGTTTTTCATTAGTAATTTTATTTGCATTTTTAATAAGTGATTCTATAGAACCAAATTCTGCAATTAATTTTTTGGCTGTTACTTCACCTATTCCTTTAATTCCGGGAATATTATCTGACGCATCTCCCCACAATCCAAGAATATCGATTAATTGTTCGGGGTTTTGAATGTTATATTTTTCACATATTTCTTTGGTTCCCAAAATACTAATACTATTTCCGAGATAGGCAGGTTTATACATAAATACTTTATCGGAAACCAATTGTCCGTAATCTTTATCTGAAGTAACCATGTAGACTGTAAAACCATTATTTTCGGCTTTTTTAGCCATAGTTCCAATGATATCATCGGCTTCATACCCGGCAAGTTCTATCAAAGGAATGTTAAATCCTTCAATAATACCACGAATATAAGGTAAACTTAATACAATATCTTCAGGAGTACTTTCTCTATTTGCCTTGTATTCTGGATAATCAATTTGTCTTAAAGTAGGTCCATAGGTATCAAACGCAACAGCAATATGGGTTAGATTTACTTTTCTTATGATTTCATATAATGAATTTGTAAATCCTAAAATAGCAGAAGTGTTTAATCCTTTAGAATTTATACGCGGATTTTTATTTAAAGCATAATAAGCCCTATAAATCAAAGCCATTGCATCTATAAGGTATAAGTTTTTTTGAGAGTGCTCCATGCAATTAAAAATATATATTGAATATACAAAAGTACACGTTTTTTTTCTTAGACCTAATAAATTTAAAAACTTATATCATTAAATAATTTAAAAAAAATTTTAATTATTGATAATTTTATGTTTTTGTATTTCTGTATATTATATCGTTAATAATCGTATGTTATTACATTTATTCAATTTGTATTATAAATATTTGTATATTCGAAGCCTAATAATTAAAACTTAAATAAAATAAAATATCATTAACTATCAGCATTTTTTATTAAATTTGATTCTTTCTGAAAATACAAAAAACATAAATCATTTCAATTATTTATCTAAAAACGTCAATAAATTAAAAAATAATCATAATTTTACATTTTCATAAAACTACTTTTAAAATTATTATAAATTAAAATATCAGAAAAATGAAAAAATTTTTACTTTTTATCAGTTTTTTTGGATTTCTCAACGCAGGACTAAAATCTCAAACGATAGTCGGCATTCAAAATTTTGATAGTATTATTAATTGGACAATTAGTCCAAGTGGTTCTTGGACAGCAAATACAGTATATAAGGTCAGCAATCCAAAATCTTTTCATGGTTTTGTTCCTAATCAATTAGGGGATTCTATGATGTTAACAACCCCATTTTTTGATTGCACACAATATGCTTTTGTTTGGTTAAGTTTTACTCATATTTGTAAAATAGCAAGTAACGATATTGCTCAAATTGAAATGCAGGAAGATCTACCGGGTGCACAATGGCAAAAAATTCCGGCAAGTTGTTATTTAGGAAGTACACCAAGTGCCTATTTACAACAACGATTTAATCAAAATAGTTATGCTGATTGGCAACCGACGGATTCATTAGCAACGCCTAACAATTCATGGTGGAAAGAAGAACGTTTTGATATTTCAGCTGAGGCAGGTTGGGGCAGAGTTAGGTTTCGTTTTAAAATAAAAAGAGGAAATACCATAGGTACTCAATTTGCTTATGGATGGTTATTAGATAATTTCGAACTCCGAGGAGGCTCTCACGAGTTAGATCCTCCCACCTTAACTTTACTCGCTCCTATATATAAAGATACCGTTTATGGTGTTGGTCCTTTTGCCATTCGAGCCACAGTAGTTGATGCTGAAGATAGTTTGGTTAAATTAACATATACTATCAACAATGGTTCTCCAAATCAAGTAATTATGAATAAAGAAAATGCAACTGTGTTTTCAGCAATTATTCCGCAACAAATTTACGGCACGAACGTGTCTTATACTGTCAGAGCTGAAGATTCTGTTGGTAATTATATTACGGAATCACATTCTTTTATAAACATTAGGCATCCGAATAATCCCAATTATTTAAATGGTGCTGCAATGTATTCCGTTGATACGCCACATACAATGAAAGTTGTGGCAAACATCAGTCTTCCTGTGTACATTAAAATTCAAAATACGGGATTAAATAACTTAACTTCGGCAACAATTTATTGGAGTGTAAACGGAGTTATGAAACCAAGCTATAATTGGTCGGGAGGTAATTTACCGGTTGATTTTGCATCTGCTTCTTTTCATATTGGGAATTACACCCCAAGTTTAGGATATGATACTGTTGTTATTTGGGTTAAAAATCCTAATAGTGTTTACGATAGTATTTCAAAAGATGATACTCTTTCCTTTATTACTTACGGGTGCAATACTATTTTTAACGGAAATTATACCATTAATGGTCCGAGTGGAAGTAGAAATTTTGCCAGTATTACAGCTGCATTAAATGAACTTTCTTATTGTGGAATGTCGGGTAATACTACATTTAAAATTTACAATGGGACATATAATGAGAATATTACACTAACTTCTTCAATAGAAGGTATGGGTCAAAACGATACCATTACCTTTATCTCCTATTCGGGAATAACAGATAGTGTTATTATTGTATCAACTTCTACAGCTGTTTCACTTGGAAATATTAGAAATATCGTTTTTAAAAATATTACATTCAATGTTGTTAATGGAACACGGGGAATTAATTTCACCGGTCCATGTGAAAATATTGAAATAAATAGTTGTAAAATTAAATCCAATCCAAGCAGTACCTCTTCAGCAAATTCTTGCATTTACAAAGATTATGGAACAGGTATTTCAAATGATATTCGTATTATTAACAATGTCTTAGATGGAGGTTATTATAATATTTATTTTTATGGAGGAACAAGCTCAACCATTCGAGCATCGAATATTATCTTCAATGGAAATACACTATCAAACGCATATTATTATGCAACCAATTTTTATTACGCTGATTTTAGTTCAATTACAAGTAATACTATTCGTTCCAGAACCACAAATCTGTCTACTTATTTTTATGGATTAAGGATGTATTATTGTGATGTGCCTAAAATTACAAAAAATAAAATCTACTATCCGGCTCCAATTACCTATGCATATGCAATGTACATTGGATATTGCAACAATGGGGCAAATACGAATCCGGTTATTATTTCCAACAACGAGATACGAATGAAATCTACAACAAATTCATACGGAATGTATGTTATTTCTTCAAAAATGGATATTTATCATAATTCCATACTGGCAATTGACGCTACAAATGCTACGAACATTGGTATTTTCATTTCCAGTGCTTCTTCTCTTAACGTTAAAAATAACAATTTAATTTGTACGGTTCCTATTTATTTTTCATCTATAGCATCTCTTGGAACAACTTGGTTTTTAAATTATAACAATTATTATAGCCCATTAGCATATATAGGTTATGCCGGAGGTTTTATAACCAACATGAACACCTGGAGATCTACAACAGGTCAAGATGCAAATTCGATAAGTGTCTATCCTACTTTTATCGACACCTCTATTAATCTTAAAACCAATGGAGGAAATATAGTTTGTAATTTCCTTTCCGCTGTACCAACAGATATCAACGAAGTAAGCAGAGGATTAATAACTACAATGGGTGCCTATCATGATTTTGTACTTCAAACAAATAATGTAATGCCTTTCCGTTTATATGCCCCTTCAAATTTAACCATAGTTGGAGGGACAGATTCTGTCGTTGTTTCAGTAGCAAATATTGGTTCCAATACGGTAACTTCCATGAAAATAAATTGGCGAGTTAATGGTATTCAAATGACACAATATTCATGGACAGGCACATTATTAGCCGGAGATACTACACTCCCCATTAAATTAGGCAACTTTATTCCATTCCCCGGAGACAATGACATCATTGTATATACTTCACTTCCTAATAATTCCGCTGATCAAGCGCCAATAAACGATACCATTAAAACAAGCACATATGGTTGTGACTCATTAATGATTGGAACCTATACAGTTGGAACCGGAGGACATTTTGCGACCATAGAAGATGCATTGATTCGTTTAAAATATTGCGGTATTTCCGGTCCTGTTACTTTAGCGATGTTCCCCGGACTTTATGTCGAAAATATAGTTTTTGAAGACACTATTAGAGGAAGTGATTCTCTTAATACTGTTACTTTTACTTCAACTACCGGGATCCGTACAGATGTTATCATATATACCGCAAGAGACTCCGCTCAAGATGTTGGAACTATTGATTTGAAAAATGTTAAACATTTAGTTTTTAAAAACATCTCTGTCTACGGTCAACATAGAAGTCCAATGTATTATTCCAAAGCCGTGATGTTGCGAAATAACGTGAGTAATATAGAATTTGATAATTGTATTTTACTGATTCCTACTTTTGTATCTGCAACCAATATTCCCGGACAACTTTCTGTTGTATATAATCCTTCTGCCAATCAAATCAATAATATTCGTATTTTAAACTGCTACATTCATGGAGGATCGGCAGGAATATATTTAATGGGGAGTGGAGATAGAATCAATATTAAAAATAATAATATTGAAAATGTGGATAATTACGGTATTTATATGTATTATACAAATTATAATGATATATCCGACAATTATATAGAACAACGTTACAGTGCTAATTTAACGCTAATTGATTTCTATGGAATGTATTTTTATCAATCTAACGGAAATTTCATTCGAAATAACAGAATTCGTTTACACCAAACGATTTATGGTATGTATTTATACTATAGCACTAAATTAGATTATTCTCATTTACTAATTTATAATAACGAAATTATTGCACCGGTTACAGGTAATAATTACGGTTTTTATATGTCATCCGGATGTAATGACATTAAAATATTACATAATTCCATTTTGATGAATGGAAACGGAGAAGGTAAATGTTTTTATGTCGGAGGCACTCTTACTAACAATATCTTAAAAAACAATAATTTCATTAATTTATCTTCTGATGCTTCCAGCACAAACAATCATGTTGTCTATTTCCCTAGCACTAATGCTGCTGCCGGATTTACAATGGATTATAATAATTATTATACGATAGGTTCCTATTTAGGTTATGCCGGTAATAATATTACTAATTTAACCCTTTGGAAAACAGCATTGGGTAAAGATGGAAATTCCATGAGCATTAATCCTACATTCTTCAATGCACAAACATTAGACATTGTTGATTATACAGGATTAAATTGTCCTCGTATTTCAGATGTTCTTGTTGATATTGATAGTACTACTCGAACTTCAAACACTACTGTTGGAGCATATCATGGAGACCCTTATGCCTTAGACGTTATGCCTCGTACGATTACATCTCCCGGAAAAGTATCAAGTATAGGAGCTTTAACTCCTGTTACTGTTACTGTTCTGAACGTTGGTTCTGATACAGTTACTCAAATGAGTATAAATTGGGAAGTAAACGGAATTTTACAAACTCCCTATACATGGTCAGGCTTTTTACTCCCTAATGCTGTTACATCACCCATTACACTTGGAAGTTTTTACCCTCATGCAGGATATAACTCCATTATTGTTTACACATCTATGCCTAACGGTCAATTGGATAATCTCTTAGCAAATGATACGCTTATTTATGAAACCTATGGTTGTGATTCCGGTTTTAATGGTACTTATACGGTAGGACTAGTTGGTGCTGACTTTACTTCTATTGATGCTGCCATTGAAGCTCTTTCAAACTGTGGTGTATATGGACCGACTACTATTGCCATTCAAGCCGGTACCTATCGCGGAAATATTATTATTCCGGCTATTCCCGGTACAAATACTACCAATACGGTTACTTTTACTTCTGCTGCTCAGGATTCAACAACCGTTGTGCTTCAAGGTAATTTAGCCACGGGAGTGATTATTCTTGACAATACTAATAATATAATAATAAGCCATTTAACGCTAGAGGGCATCCTATCTGGAAGTGCTTCCCGTTGCGTAGAATTAAAAAATAAAAACAGAAATATACTTATTACAAACAATTACATGCAAACATGTAACTCTGCTTACGCTTCCCCGGCAATTATGGCTGTTTATTCATCTTATTCGCAAGATACAAACATAACTATTCGCAATAATTATATGTATGGAACGGGTGGTATTTGGATTGAATCAGGAAATTACGCTTCTTCTGCCAGTTATAATATTAAAATAGAAAATAATATTCTGGATCAATTTTATTATTATGGTATTTATTTATATCAATCGGGTATTACAAAAGTTCATAATAATAAACTCTATAAGAGTAATGTAACTCCTCAAGGATACGGATTATATATGTATTATTGCTATGGGGTTACTGATGAAATAACTTCAATCACATCAAATACCTTCATAGGAGGTTATTCCTATATAACCTATTTATATTATAGTTTTAGTCATTGTGGTTCCTCAAATTCTGATATTGTATTTGCAAATAATGAATTAATTCAAACTGGGACAAGTGGTAACTATTTAATGTACCAATATTACGGTGGAAAATGGCAAAACATAAACAACAGTTTTATAAATATCGGAACCGTAACCTATATGATTCTCAAATATTCATCTTCAATAGAAAGTATAAATTTTTCGAATAATATAATTGCAAATTTAGGAACTTGTACTTATCCAATCTACTGTAACAATGTTACATCTACTTATATTGGAATTGTTGATTATAATAATTATTGGAAAGGAAGTGCCAGCGATGTAGCTTATTGGGGAAATAGTGCTTATAGTAATTTAGCAACATGGAAAACAGCTTATACAAACATAAATTCCAATTCTGTTGCCATTAATCCTATCTTTTTAGATTCAACTTTGAATGCTGTTCCATCCGTATGGACAAATCTACATTGTCCCATTAGTTCTTATGCATTAACTGATATCCGAGGAATAAATCGAAGTCATTCTACACACATGGGATGTTATATTCCTATTTATGATTTAGATGCCGGCTTAAAAGAGTTTGTTAGTCCTGTCGGAAATTCAACAATAAATCTAACAAATATTTCTGTCAAACTGACCAATTGGGGTTATGACACCTTGCATAGTGCAACCATCCGCTGGAAAGTAAATAGTACCTTTGGAACACCTATAGTTTTATCAAATTTATCTTTGCTTCAATATAAGGATACAACCATACTCTTAGGAACATACTTACCTACGCTTGGCGTTGTAACAAATTTAATTGCTTGGGTTGAAAATCCTAACGGAAGTATAGATGAAAACATGTTTAATGATACGATTACAACTTCTTCTTTGGGATGTAACCGAATTTTAAACGGAAGTTACACTGTAGGGGGTGCTTCTGCTGATTTTAGCAATATTGCACAAATATTTCAGGAATTAACCACTTGTGGTATTTCCGGAAATGTTACTTTTAATTTCAGAAGCGGCACTTACAACGAAAACATGGTATTTTCCGGTACTATACCGGGAATGACAAGTAATGATACCATCACTTTTACATCCATTGCCGGAAATGCCGATAGCGTTATTATTCAATCTACTGCTACCGCTTTATCATTAGGAAATGTAAATAACTTGGTTTTTAATCATTTAACTTTTAATGTTAGCAATGGAATGTATGGTGTACTATTTAATAATCCTTGCGAAAACATAGAAATTAATCATTGTCATATAAAATCTAATCCAAATGGAAGTTCCTTTGCCGGTATTTATAAAACTACTTCTGCAGGAGTAGTTAATAATATCCGTATTTTAAACAATATTATTGATGGAGGTGGATATAATATTTATTTTTACGGTGGAACCGGAACTTCAGAGTACGCCAATAATATCCGTATTGATGGAAATACGTTGAGTAATGCATACGAATATGGCTGTTATTTGTATTATACTAATTTTAAAAGCATTTCAAATAATACTATTATAGCCCGTTCAAGTAATATTTCTTCTTCCTATTATGGTATGTATATTTATTATTGCAATGCTACTTTAATCAATGGGAATAAAATACATGTCATGACTTCTATTCCCAATGCTTTTGGTATTCAATCTTACTATTTAAATTATTTAAATGCCTCCGGTACAGGATTAATTTCCAATAATGAATTAATGATTAATTCTTCTACTAATAATGGACATGGCATGTATATTTATTATAGTAAAGTAAATATCTACCACAATTCTATACATATCACTTCGAATTCTGCAGCAAGAGGTATTTATGCATACACTTCTACCACTTACCCAATAGCAATACGTCAAAATAATATCGGTTCGTTTTCATCCATGGTATACCCTATGTATTTACCATCGCTTAATGGAATTACATTGAATTACAACAATTATTACGGATCATACATAGGATATGTCAATTCCGGTATTTCTAATATGGCATTATGGAAAATGTTTACCGGTCAGGATGTAAATTCAACTAACATTGTTCCTACTTTTGTTAACATAAATACTCATTTAAAAACAGATGGTTTTGGATTAACCTGTAATCGAAATAACAATATTCTTTATGATATTACAGGCGCATCAAGAGGAATAATCACTACTGTTGGGGCTTATAACGACTTTATCATATTACCTTATAATATTATGCCTAAAACATTGATTTCGCCTAATTTAAGCATTTCTACCGGGGTAAGCGATTCGATTATTGTTACCATTGCCAATATGGGAGCTAATATTATTACTTCTATGAATATCCGATGGAAAATTAATGGAGGAGTTATACAAACACTTGCATGGTCAGGGAATTTAAATGTAATGGATGTAACTTCGCCAATATTTTTAGGTACTTTTGTGCCTCTTTCAGGTGGCAATTCTCTGATTATTTATACAGATTCTCCTAATGGACAAAACGATAATGATATGTCTAATGACACTTTAACGATTGAAACCTATGGTTGCGATTCTGCATTAAATGGAATCTACACTGTAGGTGGTGCTTCCGCTGATTTTTCTACTATTTCCGAAGCTGTCAAAGCCATGGCATATTGCGGTATTTCCGGTCCTACGACGCTCTCAATCAATGCAAATACATATTACGAGAATGTTATTATACCAAATATTCCGGGAACAAGTACTATAAATACCCTTACTATAACATCCGCTAATGGTGATTCTACTTCCGTTATCATTCAAAGCACCTCCGATAAAGCAGCCATTACTTTGACCAATTCAAATAATATCGTTATTAAAAATATAACTATCAATGGTATTTTATCGGGTATGGCTTCACATTCTATTGAATTGAAAAACAGCAATAAAAATATTGTTATCCGAAATAATGTTATAAAAACTTCTTCGGATACAAGTTCCACAGAATCCATTACTGCAATCTATTCAAATAATTCTTTAGATACTTCACTTAAAATCATGAATAACTATTTCCTTGGTAGTGGTGGTATCTGGATACAATCACCCGCTTTATCAAGTAGCTCTTATGATATTAGTATCTCCAATAATATTATTAATCAGTTTTATTATTATGGTATTTATTGCTCCTATTCCAACATATATACTATTTCCAATAACAAACTTTACAAAAAATCAAATCCCGGTGGCTATGGAATTTATCTGAATTATTCTAACGGTATCCAATCGGACATCACTCGTATTACGAACAATACTGTAATTGGAAGCTTTACTACATTGGCTTACTTGAACTATTGTTATAGTAATCATGGAACTACTATTTCTGATATTTTAATGGCTAACAATGAATTTATAAATACCGGCAATAGTGCTTATATAGTCTATCAATATTATGGAGGAAAATGGCAAAATATTAACAACACCTTTGTCAATACTAATACAGGAAACGTTTCTTATATGATGTATAAATACTCAACAGTTACAAATGGCATTAACTTCATTAACAATCAATTTGTTAATTTAGGTAGTTGTAATTATTTACTGTATGTGCCTACTCCTACTTATGTTGGAATTGTTGATTATAATAATTATTATACCATTGGAACAAATTTAGTATATTGGGGAACTACTTATGCTAATTTAAGTAATTGGCAAACTGCTTATCCTGTTTTAAATATTAATTCGGTGTCAATTAATCCTGCCTTTACAACTCCTGCTTCCAAAGCTATTCCTTCATCATGGGTAGGATTGATTTGTCCAAGAAATACCAACGTACTTCGTGATATCCAAGGTGTTATAAGAGGACAAAGCACTTATATGGGCTGTTATGTGCCTGTATTTTCTTTTGATGCCGGACTAGAATCTTTTGTTTCACCTTCAGAAAGTTCAATAGCCGGTACTTCAGTTCCTGTTAGTGTTAAATTAAGTAATGCAGGAAGTAATGTAATCTCGTCTATTATTATAAAATGGAAAGTAAATAATAACACCATGCCTCAAGTCAATGTAAGCGGTTTATCATTAGCTCAATATCAAGACACCACTATTTTATTAGGCACCTATATCCCGATTAATAATGTAACCGCACACATTGTTGCATGGATTGAAAATCCTAATGGGCTTGGAAATGATAACAACCAAGCAAACGATACCATTGATGTTAACTCTTTAGGATGTGCCCAGGTATTAAACGGCAGTTATACTGTTGGAAGTTCAAGTGCTGATTTCGTTACACTTAGTGATGCATTTGATGTATTAAATACTTGTGGAGTATCTGGTCCTGTTGTGTTGAATGTTCTTCCAGGAAATTATGGCGCATTGACTATCAACCAATCTTTTGTTGGAAGTAGTCCTATCAATACGGTAACCATTACTTCATCTACCGGAATTGCTTCCGATGTAATTTTCCAATCTACTGGAGTAGCATTAACTATTGGATATACCAGTGATTTTATTTTCAAAAATCTGACTTTTGATGCAAGCAATGGGACAAGAGCTGTCCAATTTAACAATGCCTGCGAAAATATTGAAATTAATTCCTGTATTATTAAAGCTAATCCTACTACCTCAAACACAACATATGTCGGAATTTACAAAGCTACTTCCGGTGTAGTTAATAATATTCGTATTGTAAATAACAGTATCGATGGAGGATATTATAACATTTATTTCTACGGTGGTTCAAGCAGTACTGATTATGGAACTAATGTTATAGTTAACGGAAATATTCTTACTAACGCCTATTATTACGGAGGCTGGTTCTACTATACTGATTTTAACAGTATTTCAAACAATACAGTAAGTGCTCGTATCGTTAACACCAGCAATTATTATTATGGATTTTACTTCTACTATTGCAATGTTGCATCTTTGCAAGGAAATAAAATTAAATGTACAAATAGTAATATTCCTTATCCTTATGGTATTTATGCAAATTATTTTAATTATAATAATACCAATACTCCCGGTCTGATTGCCAATAACGAAATCATATTATCTACAACCTCGACTACTGCCGGCATTTATGTTAGCTCTAGCAGAGTAAACATCATGCATAATTCTATTTTTATAGATGGATCCGGCGGAAACAGAAATGTTTACATCAACCCAACAGAAGGTTATTCAATTGTTGTTAAAAATAATAATTTTGTTTCTACTTCCGCCTCCGGATATGGATTATATATTTCAAATACAGCCTATTTAGGGACTTACTTATTTATGGATTATAATAATTATTATACTGCATATATAGGTTATGCTTCAGGAAATATTAATAACCTTTCAACATGGCAACTATCCACCGGTCAAGATTTACATTCTGTAACTATTTATCCTAAATTTATAGACTATACCAAAGATTTGAAGTTAATGGATTATATTGGATTAATGTGTCCCAGAGATAGTAATGTACTTATTGATTTGGAAAATAAATCTCGCACTTCTCTTACAATTATGGGAGCATATTCGGTTGCGTTGTATGAAGATTATGATTTAAGTGCCAGCTTCTTGGTTGAACCTATCAATATTCCTGGAGCTTGTTATCCGGATTTGACATCCATAAAAGTAGCCTTATCCAATAATGGTATTTATCCTTTCAATTTTGCTTTAACTCCTTTACAGCTTCATGTTGAAATATCAGGAACAATTACCTTACAAAAAGATACTATCATTTCGGCAGGATCATTAAATGAAATGCTGCAAGATACTTTTGAAATTGCCAGTATGATTCCTATGAATATTAATGGGGATTATCATATTACTGTTTGGTTGAGTTGTCCGATTGACTCTATACATTCGGATGACACATTACGTTACACTTATAAAGTAAATAAAATAAACCTTCCCTTTGATATTGATTTTAGCAATATACCTTCTACCATGAATTTCAATCAAATGATAGGTTCATTAAATTGGGTTGTTGCTTCTGGCAACGAAACCAATCCACCTTTAGCGCCGGTTTACGGAACAGGAAGACTTCGTTTTGCCTCTGAATCCGGAAAAGGATCCATGGCACAAGCTATTACAGAACCCCTTGACTTACAAGGCACCTATAGTCCAAAATTAGAGTTTTGGTATGCACACGACAATCTTGCTTCCGATGCTCGTGATCAAATGAATGTATATATCTCTGTTGATGGTGGGCTTACTTTTACCTCTTTGATTAATGTCTTCCGATATGATTCTGCCTTTACTACTCCCGGATGGAAATATTATCAAGTCGATTTATCATCCTATACATCTTATTCTTGTGCTATTTTCTCCTTTGAAGCACAAAGTTACGGAGGAGGTAATCAAAATATTGACCGCATACGCATATCAGCAGCTCCGGATGTTAAAATTAGTAAAATTGATATTCCCGATTTGAAAAATTGTGATTTAACCAATAAAACTATCAAAGTAATTATCGAAAATAATACTTCACAAATATTTGATTTTACTGAAAATAATACCACTCTATCTGTATTGCTTACCGGTCCGGGAGGCTTAAATCAACCTTTTACATTTGCTTTAAATAGTAAAGTCCTCAATGGTGGAGATAAAGATACAATTATATTGGGAACTAATTTTAATTTCAGCACAACCGGCACCTATGTTGTTGATGCATATTTCAATACTATAGATAGTAACCGTTTGAATGATACTTTGAAACGCAATATTATAATTTTCCCTGATGCAGCCATTACTTATATCCGTGATGTTGACCCTAAGAATATAGGCGATACCGTGTATGCTAATTGCTGGGTTAAAAATGTCGGAAGTCCAACTTTAACAGAAATCCCTTTGCGCTTACAAATTAATAATACAAACGATATAGTAGAAACGGTTTATGCAACGTTAAATCCGGGTGATTCAATTTACTATACATTCAAAAAAGGATACATTGTACCAACTGCTAACATCAATCAACCGTACTATCAACTTTCTATTAAAACAGAACTTGGCTGTGATGCTGATCCTACTAATAATCGCAAATCCTTTAACGGCAAAGTAAATGTTGTAGATATTGTTTTAACCAAAATTGAAAAACCTACTGCTGATAATTGTGATACAGGGTTATACAGAGTTAATGTTTCTGTTCAATTGACCAATAACGGAGAAACCGACCAAGCAGGAGTACGAATAAATGTGAATGTTGATAGTGCCGGTATTATATTCAAGCAATTGGGAAGAACAGTAACCGTTCATGCCGGAATGACTGAATCTTTTGAGTTTTCTACAACCTATGTAGTACCTAACATCAACGATTCTAATGAATATTATACGGTTACAGCTTACCTCAATGCTATTGAAAATGATAATACAACTGACGATGATACCTTAAGCGTCAATGCGTGTGTTGTGTATAATCCCGGATTTGGCATAACGGACAATCAACAAAATATTTGGTTTGTTGGACAAAATCAACCCAACCCGGCTACTTCTACAAGCATTATTCCGTATAATATTCCTATTGCCGATGAGGTAACTTTAAAGATTTTGTCAATCAATGGTCAAATTCTATATCAAGAAATATTACAAGCAGTTTCGGGTAAAAACGAAATTGTAATAAATACCGATTTCCTTGCAAACGGCATTTACTATTACAGTATGGAATATCAAGGGAAAACCATTGTTAAGAAAATGTCTGTTCAGAAATAATATCACATACTATTCTACCTGAATTCGGTAAGTTCAGGTAGAATATTTTTTATATTATTTAAATCTCAGTTTCATTGCCGAAAAAATTGTATCCGGTTTAAAATAAAAAACACTTGTCATTTCGCCGGCCATACAATACCCGCAACGTTGACAGACATTCAAACTTTCCAAAGGACAAGTATCATATCTTGAACCATCAGGAAGGATAAAATTCGATATCCAACAATACTTTTTAAAATTATTGGTTTTCATGTATTTCAATCCCGAAATCGAATTCATAATCGGATATCCTTTTTTCTTCATGTAAATAATATCATCAATCGTTTCATTGCGTTTATTCCAATCTAAAAAAAGTTCATCATCATTCAATGAAGAAGGAGTATAAAAATTTAATGAAATGGATTTCACGGCTTTATTATCTTTTGCAAACTCAATGGTTTCTTTAACTGAAAGATAATTTTTGCTATTAATAACCATATTCACGCTTAAGTCTTTATGTTTACTTTCACTGATATGTGTGCATAAGCGATTAAAAACTCCCTTTCCGCGAATTTCATCATGATAGCTTCCCAATCCATCCAAACTCACCCAAATAGAATCAGCTTTACAATCGCTAATGGGAAATTGTCCGTTTGTAGTTACTGTTGTCGAAAAAAAACCTATTTCTTTCGCTAATACTATCAAATCGTTGATTCTTTTTTCTCCATCTTTCCACATCAAAGGTTCTCCCCCTTCAAAATCGACAAATCGAGATCCCAACCGATAGGAATATAATAATTCTTCCTTCACTTGATTGTACTTTTTACTGTGTGGATTCTCCAACTTATAGACCGAACAATGCTTACATCTTAAATTACATTCATCAGAAATAAACAAAACCGTTTGCAAAGGTCGTTTTCTTCCAAACAAACGAGCACGTAAAAACCAAATTCCCAAATAAAACAATTTTTTCATACAGTATATTTTATTTCTTGCAAAAATATTAAATATTTAGACACAAGCTTTTCTTATGTTAGCGGAATATTTTATACCTTTGCACTTATAAAATCACAAATTCATGACATTTAAAGATCTTATTCAAAAACGTCAAAGTACGCGAAAATATAAATCCACAGAAATTGAAAAAGAAAAAATTAATCTCTGTTTAGAAGCCGGACGTTTAGCTCCATCGGCATGCAATGCTCAAGCATGGAAGTTTATAGTTGTTGATGACCCAAGCTTAAAAACAAAAGTAGCTGAAACATCGGCAAGTTTGGGTATGAATAAGTTTGCAACACAAGCTCCTGTAATCATTATTGTTGTATTGGAAAATGGAAATGCAAGTTCTTCTATAGGAGGCAAACTTAAAAACAAAGATTATCGATGGATTGACATCGGTATTGCTGTCGAACATATTTGTTTACAGGCAACTGAAATAGGATTGGGGACATGCATTATAGGGTGGTTTAATGAAAAGAAAATTAAAAAATTATTACATATCCCTCGTTCTAAACGTATTCCCTTAATACTTACTCTTGGGTATCCCGATGACGAAATGCGAACAAAAATCAGAAAACCATTGAATGCAGTATCTTCTTATAATAGTTATGCACAATAAATAATCTATGATATTTAACGTTAATCCATGTAAAACATTAACAGATGAAATTTTTTAACAAAAAATATTTTCCGCTCTTTTTGATTTCCTTTTTATGTTTTGCTCTTTTATTTTCTTTTGTCCAATGCCATTTTGGTAATCCGAGTGAAGTAAATGATAGCGACACTATTTCAGATCCTATCGAAACATATTCACTTTTAAAAACGGACTCGATGCATGGTATAACCATTATCAGCTTAACTGAAAATAATCCATTGACTGTCAGAGAAAATATTCTTCAGTACGAAATACCGGAAACTACTTTTGAAAGTAAAAAAACAAAATTTTATTCTCTGTTAAATGCGTTACAGGTACTTTATACTTTTTCGGAACCTAACATTTATAATATTGTTGATTCGATGAATTATTTAGCTGCCTATTATTTACAAAATTTGCTGGAAGATACGAAAAGTCTATACTCGCCTATTAAACATGCAATGTTATCAATTACAACATCTCCCGATAAAAAATTACGCGTCTTTTCTTGGGATGAGAATGCAGGCATGACTTTCAAAACACATTTAAACGTGTTTCAATTTCAAACAAAAGAAGGACAATTAAAATCCTGTTTAAACGAATCTATGGAATCAGAAGATGATTTTAATTTTATTCATGCTCAAATCAAACATTTTTATAAATTGCCTTCAACCAACTCGAACATTTTATATTTAAGTTTATTTCAAGGACTTAGTTGCAGAACTTGTCATTTTAAAGGCGTTACCGCCATCGAAATTATAAATGATAGTTTAAATTTTCATTATCCTCTTTTTAATGACAGTTTATCTTATTTGATATTCAATTACTCTGAAAATGATATATGCACATTGTCATTTAACCCTAAATCAACAAGCTTACATTATACGTTAATTCAAAAGAATGAAGATAATAATGACACTATTTCCGAACGATTTATTTTCAAAAATAATTTTTTCTATAAACAAGACGATTAAACCATGGACGATTATAAAAAATTATTTTCTTTGCTTCGTCCTTATTCATTTAAATTAACTATTGCTATATTTTTAAACATTTTATACGTTATTTTTTCTATTGTTTCCATCTCTTTGCTGGCTCCTTTTCTATCTTTACTCTTTAATCAAATTCCATTGACATTGCAGAAGCCTATGTTGGATTTTACTTCTGCAGCCTTGATGCAATACGCACAATATTATTTAAGTCAGATTATTATTTCAAAAGGTTTGTTTTCTGCACTCTCTATTTTAATTCTTAGCGTTTTTGTTTTCTTCTTATTGAAGAATGTTTTTTATTATTTTTCCATGTGGGTGATTATTCCCGTACGAAATAATTTAATTCGAGATTTGCGTAATAAAGCCTATCCGCGCATACTCATACTTCCTTTGTCTTTTTATTCGGAAAATCGCAAAGGGGATATTCTTACAAGAGTTATTAACGACGTTCAAGATGTTGATTTTTTTATACTTCGTTCATTACAGCAAGTTTTTCGTGAACCAATTAGCATATTGTTTTTCCTTGGCACTTTATTTTTCATTAATTTTGAATTTACTTTTTTAGTTTTATTTACAATACCTATTGCCGGTTTTGTTATCAGTCGTTTACAACGAAAGCTTAAACAAAAATCTCTCAAAGTAAAAGAAAAACAAAGTGAAATGCTTTCTATGACAGAGGAAAGCATCTATGGATTGCGGATAATTAAAGCTTTCAATGCTATCCCCGGCATGATGAAACGATTTATTACACTTAATGATTCGTATAGTAAATTACTTATAAAAATTAATCGTCGTCGCGATCTTTCTTCGCCAATGAGTGAATTTTTAGGTAGTTGTATCGTTATTTTTATTTTACTTTTTGGTGGTCGCATGGTATTGGATGATAATAATAGTTTTTCTGCCGAAATGTTTATTACGTATATCGTATTGTTTACTCAAATTATCAATCCCGCGAAAACAATTTCGGAAGCTACTGCCAATTTCAAAAAAGGTTTTGCTTCTTTGCATCGTATAGAAACCTTGATTCAATCAGAAGAAAAAATCCTGGAACTACCGAATGCACAATCAATTTCTACTTTTACTACTAATATCTCTTTCAAGAATGTTCATTTTGCCTATGAAGATAAAACCATATTGAACAACATTAGTTTAGTTATTCCCAAAGGAAAAACCATTGCTGTTTGCGGAAGTTCAGGGGCAGGAAAATCTACCCTTGTCGACCTTCTTCCCCGTTTTTATGATGTCATTAAAGGAGAAATTCTTATAGACGGAATCGATATACGTCATCTTAAAATTGACGACCTTCGCAGCTTATTCGGGATTGTTTCTCAAGAAAGTATCCTATTTAATGATACCATTTTCAACAACATTGCCTTTGGACTGAAAGAGGCAAAAATCGAACAAGTTGTTGAAGCCACAAAAATTGCAAACATTTACTCCTTTATTACCGAATTGGAAAACGGTTTCGATACCATAGTTGGTGACAGGGGAATTAAACTTTCCGGCGGACAAAAACAACGCATCAGCATTGCCCGCGCCATCTTAAAAAATCCTCCTATTCTGATTTTAGATGAAGCTACCTCAGCCCTTGATTCCGAATCTGAAATATTGGTACAAAATGCTTTAAACAATCTTATGAAAAACCGTACCTCCATAGTTATCGCCCATCGCTTGTCGACTATCTTAGCCGCCGATGATATTCTGGTACTCGAACATGGAGAAATTGTTGAAAAAGGGACTCATCAAGACCTTATCAAACAAAACGGTATTTATTCTAACTTAATTCATCTACAAGAATTTAAAGATTAAATACATCCTTCTTCGCCTAAGATGGTTTAGATTATTAGGAAAAGTTTATATCTTTTTTATAAAAATAATTTATATTTTGCAGATGTAAACATATTTTTATTTTAATTATTAAAAAATTAACAAGTACCAACATATACTTTATAAGTTCCCAAGAGAAACTTTATTTTGATGAGAGAACAACTTTCAAAGTCCTCGTTCTCTACCTTCGTACCTTGCCCAATGTACCAAGTATACCTTGCCCAACATCCCCTTGGTACTTTGCCCAAGGTATCGGACATACCTTGCCCAACATCCCCTTGGTACTTTGCCCAAGGTACCAGACATACCTTGCCCAAGTCACAAAGTATAGCTCCCATCGGGAAAAAGATAAGCATGGGAGAAAAAAAAGTTAAGATCCCATCAGGAAAAAGTAGGTAAGGCTTCCTTATCTGTGAAATTTTCCAATAAAATGAAAAAGCGATAAGCAACAATTCACTATGTGGGAATTAAGTGTGTGTGTTATAATTTATAGGAAGGTTTAATATTTAATGATTTTTTTTACTATTGTCCGATAAATGCAACATATTATTAAATGCCTATCTGCCGGTGTTAAGTAGCGCTCCTTAACAACAGAACCTGCTTATCTTTTTATGTTCAGATGCTTTGTAATTGATTGGTAGGTGCTTTTACGTTTGTATTTTACTAACTATGCAGAATTTTATAGACAATCTATATTTCATCTATTTTCAAATTATTCATACTTATTTTCCCCAATTATCTCTATCCAAACTACGAAAATGTATGGCTTCTGAAAGATGTTCTATCTGAATATCGGCACTATTATTTAAATCGGCAACGGTACGACTTACTTTTAATATGCGATCATAAGCGCGTGCTGATAAGCCTAATTTTTCCATGGCCACTTTTAATAAGGTTTGTCCATCTTTCGATATAACACAATGCTTTGCAACTAATTTCGATGTCATTTGTGCATTGCAATAAATTCCTTTTTGATTTTGAAATCTTATTTCTTGTATTTTTCTTGCCTTAATCACTCTTTCTCGTATGGTGCTGCTGTTTTCTCCTTTGTTTTTTTCTGCCAATTCTTTAAAATGAACCGGTATTACTTCTACATGTAAATCGATTCTATCCATCAAAGGACCGGATATTTTATTCAAATATCGTTGCACTACTCCGGCCGCACAGCTACACTCTTTTTCAGGATGATTATAATATCCACAGGGACAAGGATTCATCGCCGCAATAAACATAAACGAAGCCGGATATTCTACCGTCATTTTTGAACGAGAAATACAAACCGATCTTTCTTCCAACGGTTGACGCATAACTTCTAAAACCGTACGTTTAAATTCAGGCAGTTCATCTAAAAACAATACTCCGTTATGAGCTAATGATATTTCTCCGGGCTGAGGATTAGACCCTCCGCCTACCAATGCTACATCCGAAATGGTATGATGCGGTGCACGAAACGGACGTATGGAAATCAAGGCAGCATGCTTTTGCATTTTACCGGCAACAGAATGTATTTTAGTTGTTTCCAATGCCTCTTGTAAGCTTAAAGGTGGTAAAATTGAAGGTAATCGTTTTGCTAACATTGTTTTTCCGGAACCCGGAGGTCCGATTAATACTGCATTATGTCCTCCGGCTGCTGCTATTTCCAACGCTCGTTTTGTATTTTGTTGACCTTTTACATCCTCAAAATCAAATTCATATTCATTCAGATTCTTATAAAACTCTTCTCTTGTATTTACTACGGTCGTTTGTAGCAAAACTTCCCCGTTAAAAAAATTGATTACTTCTTTTATAGTTTTTACTCCATATACTTCAATTCCATCTACTATGGCTGCTTCCTCAGCATTGGCTTCAGGTAAAATAAAACCTTTAAATCCCTGTTTACGTGCTTCTATCGCAATCGGTAACGCTCCTTTGATAGGCTTTAATTCACCATCTAAGGATAATTCACCCATAATAATATATTGTCCGATAGTATCTCCTTTTATTTGTTCTGAGGCGGCTAATATACCTATGGCTATGGTTAGATCGTAAGCCGAACCTTCTTTACGAATATCAGCAGGGGCCATATTAATGACAATTTTTTTTCCGGGAATTTTGTATCCGTAGAATTTTAGTGCCGAATCAATACGTTGTTGACTTTCTTTTATGGCACTATCGGGTAAGCCTACTAAAAAAAAACTTATCCCAATTTCTACATTAACTTCTACTGTGATAGTTATGGCATTAATGCCAAAGATAGAGCTTCCAAATGTCTTTACAATCATAGCTTGTATAATTTTTACAAAATTATATAAAATATTTTTATTTTATGTGTTTATATAATTTTTTTTTATTATTTTTGTTGAACAAAATAAGTATCAACTATTATAGATATAACCATGTTTTATTCAGAATTGCAAATAGCATCAAATTTAGATAAACTTGTTGATGTCGAACATTTTATTATTAACTTAATGGATAATTTTTGTATTAATGAAGATTATTTAGGAATCATTACCACACCCCTGATTGAAGCCGTTAATAATGCAATTGTTCATGGTAATAAAAGTGAACCATCAAAAAAAGTAACTATTACGTGTCAATTATCCAACAAAGATATCACTTTTTCGGTAGCTGACGAAGGTAAAGGATTTGATTATGAGAAATATATATCTGAAAAAGTTGAGAATACTACTACAAATGGATTATCTATAATAAAACTCTTAACCAACGATATTCAATTTTTCGAGAATGGAAGTACTATTTCTTATACGTTACAGATTCCTTTTCAAATACAAAAAGAAAGAGATTCAATAACTTCTACTATTAATAAATCAACAGAACAAATTAAAAATGTGATGTAGTAGTTTGATGATATTTATCTTAATCGATTTAATTTCAATTTGCTATAATTTTTTCTTTGCTCTCTCAAATTCATCCATCAATGAAATCTACTATATACTTTATCAATAATAATATCTCATTTCATCTTACAAACAAAAAAAAAATACGTCAATGGATATCGGCAACAGCATTGGAAGAAAACAAATTTGTTGGACATATTACTTTTATTTTTTGTGATGATGAATATTTAACCGATATTAATATTAGATATTTAAAATCTGATTATTTGACTGATATTATTACGTTTAGTTATAATGAAGACCAAATTATATCAGGTGACATTATGATTAGTATTCCACGTGTGAAAGAAAACGCCAAAATTTATAAAACATTTTTTCCGAATGAACTTTTACGAGTGATGATTCATGGCATTTTACATCTATGCGGATACAAGGATAAAAGTGAAAATGAAAAAATGAAAATGCAAGAAAAAGAAAATTATTATTTAGGTAAATACTGTTAAATCCTCATCATAAAATATTTATATTTTATGTTTCATGTGAAACTTTTTTTATGAACTATATAAAATACACCGATATATATGATATAATAGTTGTAGGGGCAGGACATGCCGGATGTGAAGCTGCGAAAGCTGCTGCTTCTTTGGGTTCTAAAACTCTTTTACTTACTATGAATCTCAATACATTTGCTTTTATGTCGTGTAATCCTTCCATTGGAGGTATTGCAAAAGGACAAATTGTAAGAGAAATTGATGCATTGGGAGGTTATACCGGAATTATTGCCGATAAAACAACCATACAATACAGAATGTTAAACCGATCAAAAGGTCCCGCCATGTGGAGCCCCCGTACACAAAATGATAAGTATAAATATTCAATGGAATGGAAAAAAGAACTTATCAATACGAATTTTCTCGATATAAGAGAAGATACTGTTATTGAACTTATCATTAAAGATAATCACGTTTATGGAATTAGAACCAAGCTAGGTGCAGAAATATCAGCCAAAGCCGTTATTCTTACCAATGGTACCTTTTTAAATGGGGTTATTCATATAGGAGAAAGAAACTTTGTAGGTGGGCGTTTGGGAGAAAATGCTGCAAAAGGATTAACAGAAAACTTACAATCTTATGGATTTATTAGTGATAGATTAAAAACGGGGACCCCTGTTCGTATTGATGGAAGAACCATAGATTTTTCTAAATTAGAAGAACAAAAGGGCGATACTTATACTATAGGCTTTTCTTTTTTGCGTACACCTTCCCTGTTAAAACAAAAAAGTTGTTGGATAGGCTATACCCATAAAAAAGTACATGATGTTTTACGCAAAGGTTTTGATAAATCTCCTTTATTTCAAGGACGTATACAAGGAATAGGACCTCGCTATTGTCCATCCATTGAGGATAAAATTGAACGTTTTTCCGGAAAAGATTTACATCAACTTTTTCTTGAACCCGAAAGTGAAGAAGGAATAGAATATTATTTAAACGGATTTTCTTCTTCTTTACCTGAAGAAATTCAAGTAGAAGCATTACATCTTATTCCCGGTTTTGAAAAAGCACACATATTAAAACCGGGTTATGCTATTGAATATGATTACTTTCCCCCCACACAATTGAAATCGAATCTTGAAACTAAATTAATCCAAAACCTATTTTTTGCAGGACAAATAAATGGGACAACCGGCTATGAAGAAGCCGCATGTCAAGGGTTAATTGCAGGAATTAATGCACACAGAAAATTAAAAAATCTTGAATCCATCATTCTGGGAAGAGATTCTTCATATATTGGAGTCTTGATTGATGATCTGGTTACTAAAGGTATTGATGAGCCTTACCGAATGTTTACGTCTCGGGCCGAACATCGTATTCTATTACGACAGGATAATGCTGATTTAAGATTAACCCCTCTTGGCTATGAAATTGGTCTCATTTCTGAAGAAAGATTCAATTTATTTATCAATAAAAAAAATAAAATATATTCTTTCATTAATTTTCTATCCAATCAAAGCGTTAGTCCATTTGAAATTAATGATTTCTTAAAAGAAAATCATTCTTCCGAAATACAACAAAAAATTAAAATTTCCAAACTGCTACTGCGCCCCGAAGTAAGTTTACAAAATCTTCTGTTATATTGTTCTGTTATTAAGAATTACATTATTAATAATGAATATTCTCAAGATGAACTGGAAGAAGTAGAAATACTAATTAAATATGAAAACTACGTTGCAAAAGAAAAAGAATTTGCTGAAAAAATAAATAATTTAGAAAAAATAAAACTTAATCCTGATTTTGATTATAACAACATACAATCTTTATCAACCGAAGCAAGGCAAAAATTAAGTAAGATAAAACCTCTCACGCTTGGACAGGCTTCTCGCATTAGCGGAGTCTCTCCATCTGATATCTCTGTTTTATTAGTTTTATTAGGCAGATAAACGTTTCATATGAAACAAATGAATATCTATTTGGTATATAGATTATTATATTGTTATTTAAAAATTATGTCCTGATTTTTTTGCTATCTATTTTGTTTAAAATTTAATTTTAGCCTTTTTAGAACACTTTTTTTAAAAAAATGACATTTACTATTCGTTTTAAAAAAAAAGCTTTTATTTTTAATGTTTTTTATTGCCTTGTATAATAATTATTTAGACTAAAAACAAAAAAAAGGATTGATAATGTCAATCCTTTTTAAAATTTTCTATTAAATTATATTTATTTAACAATATTAATTTTTCTGATAATTTCTCCCTTTTGGGTGATTGCTTTAACC
>JAGOKS010000120.1 GCA_017994425.1 Bacteroidales bacterium
GTAGAGTAATGATGGGAGAAACGGCTGAAGATGCTATTATCCGTGAAGTTAAGGAAGAACTTGAGATAGAAGCTTCTATTATCAGGCCATTATGGCTTATCCAAAATTTTTTTACGGAAGATGTTGACAAACTTCGATATCACGAGCTTTGTATTTATTTTTTAATAGACATACAAAATTCTGTTGTTCTGGAAAGAGGAGCTAAATTTTGTTTGCAAGAAGGCATACATTCACACAAATTTGAGTGGTTAGAGTTCAGTTCACTAAAAGACTTATATTTTTATCCGCTGTTTTTAAAAGAGGAAATATTTAATATTCCAGACGTATTTACACTGCGAACAGAAATAGAGTAGTCGATATTTATGTGAGAATGAAAAATTAAGAAACCACCAACAATAAATAAGTATTGGCGGGCAGGATTATTGATTTTGCTTAAAGTACGAAATTCGAAAACTGAAGGATAAGACAGAAAAAATGTAAAAATTTAATTCGGCTCACCGGATTAAGTTTCAACCAATGATATAATTATAGAAGGGCTGAAAAAAAGTTGGTGTAAAGCTGCAGAAGCGAGCCTTAAAGATGGGTGGTGGAGATTATGAACGACAATAAAGTGTTGATATATCAAGATGATAACGGAATTACAAAAGTGTCTGTTCGTTTTTCCAACGAGAACATTGGGGTCACGCGGCAGCAGCTTGCGGAAGTTTGTGATACCACACAGCAGATCATAAGCCAGCATATAGACGGCATATATAAAGACGGCGAGCTTATGCCGGAGGAAACTAACAAAAAATTCTTGTTAGTTTGAACTGAAGGCACAAGGCAAGTAAAACGAAACATAGATCACTATATCTGAAAACACCGGTACGATCGGAGGAAGAAGATGAAAGACAATATTAATATATATGGTTGGTACTTTTTAATTGCTGCTATCATTGGAGATGTTCTTGTCTCTTGGTTGTTTTCGTTGTTTTATGGGGATTATAGTAATTTGAAAATGTCAATCAGCGCATTGGGAAACCCCCAAAGTCCGGTAAGATTGCCGTTTAATATTTGGATGTTTACAGAAGGAATACTATTTTTACTCGCATTGCCGGCATTATACAAGTACTATCACCCGGTGGCAGGTAGAATTACAAACATAATGATTGCATTTATAGCTTTTTTTGCAATTGGAGCGTGCATTTTTACTAGTTTTTTCAGCGTGAACGAATCAAAAGAAATTGTTACAATTGCATCTAAAATTCATGGAGTAGGTTCTGTTTTGGGATTTATACTCTTTCTGTTTGTACCTTTGTTGGTAGCAATTCTTTCATTTAATAACAGAGAAAACATTATAGGTTACGTAAGCATTCTTTGTTTTGTCGTGGCAATTATCTTTTTCATCTTATTTATTATGGCTGATAAAGAAAGATTTTCTAACACAATTGTTGACAATGAAGGATTGTGGCAAAGGCTTAATCTGATTTTTATGTATGCCCCGCTTGTCATTGTTGCTGTAAGAAGGATATTAGAAGCATGACAACTTCCGGTCAGTTGTACCGGGAGTTTTTAAAAACTCTTGATGTAAACAAAACCCACACTCAAAAATGCTTGATTTCACGGGGTTTTACAAGCTTTAAAATGTACAAAAGTGGCATTTTATCCACGACCTCTTCTCAGAACAGGTTTAGCTTTTGCTTGTAGCAAGGGCCATGAAAATTGCCAGACAGTCATCAATGCTAAGTGATAATGCCCATCTATCAGACCTTGTGGATTGGCCGGAATCTTTTTTCGTCGACTGTGATGGCTTGGTTCGCATCCATTAATGTGGTATCTATTTAACAGTCTCCTGAATTAGGGAGATAACTCTTTGGTCTGTCAAGTAATACTCGTGATCAATGTCCGGAAAAATAAATAAATCGGACGATTCGTAGCATTTGGCTAATTCTTTTTGTAACGCACTTCCCAGCGTGTTATCGGCTTCAGAGCCGATGATGGTTACCGGACAACGCGTCCGGGTGGCATAGTCGCTTACTTTGATATCGTCGGAGATGAAGATCTTTAGGGGACCCCAAAAAACGGGTACGATGCGGTTATAAAGGTCGGATAAATCACGATAACCAGCCGCCAAATACAGGTGGTCACATTCGCGAACGGATGCGAGATAAGCCGCCATGCCGCAGCCATAGCTGTGTCCGATGACAATAATTTTTCTACCCGGATACTTTTCTTTTGCCCAGTCGTAAAGAGCTTCCGCCGACGCCTGCATCGAGCGCAGGTTCATCTTCCCTTTGCTGTCCTGAGTTCCGTAATAATCTACTGCGAGGAAGGGGACATCGAAGTTCGCGGCAAAAATGCCGACGGTGTTGTATGCGGTATAAAATGACCCCCCGAAACATAAAATAATGGTATCGGATTCCTTGTCGAGATGATAAGCGTAGCCAGTTAATGTGTCCGTGTAATTTACTTTTTCCGGGATGACGGTAACATTTTCTTTCTGTTTGTTGCCCTTGTAGAAAGAATAAGAAACATTTCGCAGAATAAAATTTGTAAGAAAACCGCCTATCAAGACCCACATGATGATTTTTAAAATGATCCTAATCATTTTCATTCTACACTCCTGCATATAGTTTCAGATTACAGCTCGAAAAAGCGTTCTTTTTTCCTTTCAAATGCCGCTATTATTTTAACTGTTCTTTGTAATGTTTTGATTAAGAACTGAAGCTGTTATTGTTTTATTTACAAACAATTTGCAAACAGTCATGCGATATCATAGTAATATCTAATAGGTGTTTTGAGGCAGCTGAACACTGTTTGTGGGCCCCTGAAAACAGGATGATAGGAAAAATGATGCGAGTTATCTTACACGATTTAGGTTCGATATATAGCGAACGTCTTTTGAAAAAATGTGATGCCATCATTGAAGCTGATGGAAGATATGCCGCCTGTCAGGGTTGTTTTGGCTGTTGGGTCAAGCATCCGGCGGAGTGCTTCATGAAAGATAAGCTGCAAAAGACCTGCCGCATTCTGGGACGCGCGGACGAGTTGATTGTTATCACAAAAAACCTTTATGGCGCATACAGCGCGAACATAAAAAATGTGATGGACAGAAGCATCGGAACTTCTACACCACTGAGCACCTATCGGTCATGGGAAATGCATCACACGCTGCGCTACGGAAAACACGATCTGATGAAAGTGCTGGTTTACGGCGATATTACCGAACAGGAAAAGGCGACATTCATCTATACCGCAGAAAGAAATGCCGTCAATAACGGGTATCGAGCATCCGAGGTGCTGTTTTTTGACTCGCCTTCGGAAGCGGAGCGTGCTCTATGAAAACAGTGTTTATCAATTGCAGCCCCAAAAAGAATCTGAGCGCTTCAGCGTATCTTGTGGCGATACAACGCTTTTTTGTCAAGCGGAAAAAGGTCACAAAAAAATTGAGACATAAAAGTGATTACGCGAGTATTTTTGAAGAGCTTAAAGATGCTGATACCGTAGTGCTCTGCACGCCTTTATATGTGGACGGACTACCTTCTCATGTCCTGGCTTTTTTGGAAGAAGCGGAACGATTCTTCAAGGAGAATCAGTTGCGTCTGAATCTTTATTGCATTGCAAATAACGGGTTCATAGAAGGAAAGCAGAATGAGCCGTTGATGCAGGTGCTCGAAAACTTTTGTAGTCGAGCCGGTGTCCGTTGGTGCGGTGGGGTGGGCATCGGAGGCGGTGTGATGCTGAATGTTACGCGAATTATTTTTATGGTTCAAACAGCTGTTTTTTTAGTACTGAATATCATCAACGGGATCAAAAACGGGGTGTTTTTGGACATGGGAATCCTTTCAGTTTTTTTGAAAAATGTGGGACTGCTATTGTTTTTTAATTTGGGAGTTTTATTCTTTCTGATATGGATGGGAATAGCAATTAACAAGCGCATGTTTTTCGGTAAACGTTATACCCGTGTTTTAG
>JAGOKS010000121.1 GCA_017994425.1 Bacteroidales bacterium
TACTGCCTGCCAGACAGTTGTTTCTACCAGAACCTTTGGATTATTGTGCCGGAAACGTACAGGCATTGGTGCATATACTAAAAGAGGAAAAGGTGGATATACTGCTGAATCAGAACTCCCATTCGGAACTTTATAACCGTACCTGTTATGAAGCGAAATCGGCATCGGGAGTAAAACTAATATCTGTATTACATTTTTCCCCGGATATGCGTATAAAAGGAAACAGGCATCTCGTGAATTTCAGATATTTATCATTGAAAGAAAATCTTGTTAATGTTTTACGGGATATTTGCACACGATTTCCCTTACGGTATATCACCATGCATGATCAATGTCGGATGTATAAGAACCTTTATCTGCACAGTGATAAGGTAGTATTGTTGAGCAATGAATTTAAGGAATCATATATCAAGCTGTCTGGTATTAAGGAAACATCCAAACTTACGGCAATAAGCAATATGTTATCTTTTCCATATAAACAATGTGATTATCCTAAAAAGAAACAGATATTATGGTGTGGACGACTACTTTTTTCCCAAAAAAGACCCGATCGCATTTTATGGGTATGGAAAAAATTACAAGATAGACTCCCTGACTGGAACTTAGTCATTGTCGGAGATGGACCATTCAGTGATCAAATGCGACAATTAAGTAAACGCTTATCTTTGAAGCGCATCGAATTTACTGGATTCAAAGACCCTGTGCCGTATTATAAAGAGTCTTCAATCTTCTGTATGACGAGCAATCATGAGGGCTGGGGGTTGGTACTGACAGAAGCTATGCAGTATGGCTGTGTGCCTGTGGCTTTTGATTCTTTTGAAAGTATACATGAAATTATATCTGATGGGAAAACAGGCTATTTGGTTTCCCCTTTTGATATAAATCATATGGCAGAGAAAGTTTGGAGCTTGGCAATGGACAAAAAAATTGCTGATTATGCAAAAAAATCTCAAATGTCCATGTTGAATTTTACACCAAATAAGATTGCCAAGATGTGGATTTCGTTGTTTGATAAAATTTTAGCATAAATTCTAATGCTTATTTACACTGTTTTACCACTTTATGTACTTATCTGGGCGTGGGGCTTATATAATCCGAATAAAGATAAAAATAGGTATAATTTTGAACTGTTTTTAGTGTTATTTGTTCAGGTTGTGTTATTATTTGGCTTACGTCATAGCGGTATTTTGGATGAGTATAGTATTATATGGAATCGAATGGATTTCAGCGGAAGTGTGTTTGATGTACCTGATATAAGACTTGAAAAAGGATTCCTTATATATCAAAAAATTATTCATAATTGCATATCTTCGAATTATGTAATATATTTCCTTATTACCACTCTCTTTGGAGTTGGAGCTACAATGTTGTTTATCTATAAAAGATCATCATTATTTTGGTTCCCATTTTTTTTGTATGTATGCTCTTGTGCGCTTTATTTACAAATTGATGCTTTTCGGCAAGGCATTGCGGTTTCTATTATTTTGTTTGCTTATTATCTATTCGATGTCAATAATCGAAACACATGGATTAGGACGGGTTTGCTTATTTTCCTTGCAACTACTTTTCATCAAACAGCTATTTTAACAGTCATGCTGTTTCTGTATATATTTATCGAACCGTCAAAGAAAAGTATAGTTATTTTTACGATCTCTTCTATTTTAATTATTCTACTCATGGATTCCTTTGTTGCATTTATGAATGCAGCAGAGTCAAAATATTTAAAAAATGAAACTTTTCAACTTGGTAATATTTTGCAAACTTTTTTATATACATCTTTTCTTTATATTGCATATAAAGCAGAACCTCAAACATTTTTTAAAGACAAGCTGCTCTTTTGGGGTGCGCTGATGACAATATTATGCTTTATTTTATCACTATATATTACAGCACTAAGTCGAGCTGCAGCTTACTTCAATATTTTGTTTTTTATTCATTTTTCTACTTGTGTGTCTAAATCTTTAAACAAGAGAATGTTGTTCGGTTTATCGATTTCCATTATGTTAGCTTTTTATTATATAATACTGTATTATAAACCTGAGTGGTATCACACAACTGATTTTGCTTTCTTTTGGGAAGATTACCGTTTTATAAAATAACAATAAACATGAAAATAGCAATATTGTATATTTGTACGGGTCGGTACAATCAGTTCTTTAAAGGATTCTATGCTTCATGCGAAAAGTATTTTATTCCTGGATCAAAAAAGACTTATTTAGTGTGGACTGACGAACATCATTTATCAGATGGCCGTCCTAATGTTCATGTATATCAAAAAGAATGTGCTGGATTTCCAAAAGATTCTCTTTTCCGTTTTGAGATGTTCTTGCAAGCAGAAGAAGAAATTAAAAAAAATGATTTTGTTTACTTTTTTAATTCAAATGCAGAAATACGCAGAACGATAGGGCATGATATTCTTCCTGATGAAAGTGGTCTTTCTATGGGTATTTGGCCAGGAACTCGTGAACGTCAGCATCCAATGTTTTATCCATACGAACGTAATAAAAAATCTTTAGCCTATGTAAGACCTTATGGGAAAAACTATACATACTATATGGGTGGATTGAACGGAGGTAGGGTTGACGAGTATTTGAAGATGGTACATGTCCTATCAGCCAATATCCGCGATGATTATGATCGAGGTATAATTGCGCGCTATCATGATGAGAGCCATATTAATGCTTATCTTAGAAATCATCCATGCAAGAAATTAGGGAAGGAATATTGCTGCCCGGAAGAATGGGTAGATGATGGATTTGAACCATATAATATTTTTCGAGAAAAAACTCGTATAGATCCATATTTTAATAAAGGACGTAAGTTCGATTATTGGTCCAAAATAAAAAAGGGATGTACTATCTTTTGGAATGCAGTACGTTGGTATTTGTTTATATGATAAATTCTTGATTACATGAAAATTGTTCGTATAATTGGAGGGTTAGGAAATCAACTTTTCCAGTATGCAGTTTTAATCGCTCTACGAAAGCGTACAGGTGATGAAGTTAAAATAGATTTGAGTGCGATGTCAACATATGGACGGCATAATGGCTTTGAACTTCAAGAAATTTTTAACATTACGGCCTCAATAGCCACTGCCACAGAGGTAAAAAGTTTAGGCAGATTTTATAGGAATTATCGTCAATGGCAGATTTGCCATCATTTTTTTCCTTGGTTTAAGAAAGAACTCGTAGAATGGAAATATACTAAGTTTTATCCTGAACTGATTAATGATGCAGATAAGGATCGGTTATATGATGGTTATTGGCAATGTCCAAAGTATTTTGATGATGCTCGTGAGGAAATTTTAAGAGAATACACCTACAAGAACGATTTAGACAAACGGAATCGTGAAATTGCTGATAAAATGTTGAATGATGATAAAAGTGTGAGCATTCACATTCGTAGAGGTGATTATCTGAAAGCGAAAAAATATGCAGGAATTTGTGATGTAGAATATTACCAACAAGCTATCAAGATGATGAAAGAGAAACTTGGTGATAATTACCATGCTTATATTTTCAGCAATGACATGGAATGGTGTAAAAAAAACATTTTTCCAATGTTAGATGGTAATAATGTTATGTTTGTTGATTGGAATATTAAGGCTGATAGTTATAAAGATATGTGCCTGATGAGTATGTGCCGAACAAATATAATAGCAGCAAGCAGTTTCTCTTGGTGGGGAGCATATCTAAATCAGCGTAAAGACCAAATTGTAATCGCCCCTAAAAAATGGATTAATTTGGATTTAGAATACGAAATACAGATGCCTAAATGGATAAAAGTGTAAGTGTTTAATATTAAATGAAGTAAATGATAGCACAATAGTTCGGTAAATATTCAATTAACTAATTAATATTCAATGTTTTATATAACAAAGTTTAACATAAAAAAGAAGGTTAAGTAGCTGATTATCAGTATCTTTATAGTAAATTCCAAACACTGTAA
>JAGOKS010000003.1:0-42854 GCA_017994425.1 Bacteroidales bacterium
ACGCTAATACCAACGGAAATACTATTAATTATGCAGATTTAAGTACTGGATTGGAAATGTCGAGTTATAGTGGTTTTACATGTCCACGTATAGCAGGTGTTTTGTTTGATATTCGAGATAATGCCCGTGGTACTACAACATACAGAGGTTGTTATGAACCATTTGCTTTAGATGCAGCAACCGATAAAGCAGCAAATACACCATCAATGGCAATTCTTAATCAAAATTTACCATTATCGGTGATACTGAAAAATGCAGGCTTAAATACCATAACAAGTGCATCCATAGGATGGACCTATAATAATGTTTTACAAACACCTATAACGTGGACCGGTTCACTTATTTCAGGAGGAAATACTACTGTAGCTTTGGATACTGTAGTGATAAATTCAGGTAGTAATAATGTAAAAGTTTGGGTAAGTAATCCCAATGCAACTACTGATCCAAATCCAATGAATGATACTACTATATTTAGTATATTTGGATGTGATTCTTTATTACATGGAACGTATACAGTAGGAGGTGCGAGTGCTGATTTTAATACTTTAACGGCTGCAGTAACTAGTATGATGAATTGCGGAATTAATGGACCAACGACGTTTATGTTAAATAATGGTATTTATAATGAAGCTATTTCTCTTATTGGAACTATTCCGGGAGCAAGTACAACCAATTTAGTTACTTTTACTTCTGTTGCTGGTAGTGCCGACAGTGTGCAAATTTATGCAAGTGGTACTACTTGGCTTTTATCTGAAATTAGTAATCTCAGATTTAAAGATATTACTATTGGTACGACAAGCAGTATAGGTGAAAAAGCTCTTGTTTTTGATGGGAATTGCAGTAATATTGAGGTTTACAGATGTAATTTGTATGCTTATTCAAGTGCAACAGCAGCATCGTTTATTCCCGTTTATTATTATAACGGAACAGCCGGTAAGTGTCTTACCAATGTTAAGTTTATAAAAAATAATTTTGTCGGGGGGTTTGTAAATATGTGCTTGTTTACTAATTCTTCGGTAGGAACAAATGCTATGGGAAGTGTTACTATTGATAGTAATACAATGAAAGAAGGCTATAGAGGTGGTTTTGCGCGTGATGTAGCAAGTACAAATTCTTATTATATGTATTTTCCGAGTATATCCTACAATACAATAGTAGGACGAGCCGGCAGTACTTCGTATCAATACGGAATATGTTTGGGTAGCGCTAATGTAAATCCAACAACATATGGTTATTATGATGTAGTTGACCAAATCGTAGGGAATAAAATAAGATTACAAGTAACTTCTAATTATGCATGCGGGATTTTATTATCTACCTACCAAAATTATTATAATAGTTCAGGTTCGGGAGGATCAGGGACTCAATGTCTGGTAGCTAATAATGAAATAATTCATAATTCCACTTCTGTTTATTCGTATGGAATTTGGGCTTATTATTCAAAGGCGAATTTGATAAATAATTCCATATATCTAAAAAATACGACAACGTCTTATCAGCTTTATGGTATATATATATATAATAGTTCTACTTCATATGGACCTATGACTATAAAGAATAATAATATATTTGTTGATGCAGCAAATCCGGCAAATGGGTATCCTATTTATTATTCAGACGGAAGTGCATATTTAACAACTTCATATAAAATAATTGACTATAATAATTATTATAGTACAGGAACAAATGTTGCTTATGCGGGAGGAAATGTATCAAGTTTAACCGCCTTACAAAATCTGACCGGACAAGATGTAAATTCAGTAAGCATATCACCAAGATTTGAAAATTTTTCAAATAATTTAAAAGTTTACGGATTTGATTTGCCATGTGCTACTTTCACACCTGTAACGATAGACCTTGAAAATATTTCAAGAGGAATAAGTACTACAACAATGGGGGCGTATCAATTTATACCGTATGTAAATTATGACATTCAACCCTACGCTTTGGCAAGTCCTGCTACAGTAGTTTCTAATGGGGTGTCGGAAACGGTTCGTATAGATTTATTAAATGTCGGAACAACTACAATTACATCGGCTACTATCAATTGGTCGTTTAATAATGTTGCTCGTCCTCCTATTAATTGGACAGGCAGTTTAAGTTCCGGCAGTAAAATTACCGTAACCTTAGATACGATTACACCTATTGGAGGGAAAAACACCTTGGTATTTATCACATCTTTACCAAATAATCAGGTGGATACCATGATATTTAATGATACATTATCAGTTTCTATCTTTGCTTGCGATTCCATGTTAAGTGGCACTTATACAGTAGGAACGGGAGGACAATTTCTCACTATTGATGATGCTCTGGGTGCAATAAAAAGTTGTGGAGTTAAAGGCACTATAACTTTATCATTGCTGTCCGGTATTTACCCTCCGATTAGTATTAATGGTGCTATCACTGGATTAACAGCAACCAATACTTTGACAATTACTTCGGCTACCGGAAATGCGAGCAATGTAACTTTAGGAAACAGCGTTTCGAGTGCAACAACAGCTTTAAGTTTAACAGATGTAAATCATATTATTTTTAAGAATATAACTATAGGTTTAAATTCAAGTAATACTGGAATTGCCGTAGAATTAAACGGTATGTGTGAAAATCTACTTTTCTATGAATGTAATATTCAAACCTATCAAACTGGAACAGGGACGAACTATTGTGGTGTAAAATATTACAATAGTAGCGGATCAACTAAATATCTTAAAGATGTACGTTTTATTAAGAACAATGTAGATGGAGGATATTATAATTTTTGGATTTATTACGGAGCAGGTAGTACCACGAATATGGCATCGACAGCCATGTCGGTGACCATAGACAGTAATACAATGACAAACGCATATTATGCAGGTATTTATTCTTATTATTATGCACGATACCAAAGCATTTCCTATAATTCTATCACATCACGTAATTCAGGGTCGGTAAATTCTAATTGGTATGGTATGTATTTTTATTACTACCATAATGTAGAGGAAATAGTTGGGAATAAAATACGCTCATCCAACACTTCGATTGGATATCCTTATGGAATGTATATTTACTATTATTTTAATTATACCAGTTATTACGGAAGCGGTGCAGGATTGATTGCTAATAATGAAATTATTCTTCGTACAACAAGCAGTTATTATGGCATGTATTTGTATTATCCTTATTCTAATATAAAAGTATTACACAATTCCATTTACATGTACGGGACAGGGAATGCATACGCATTATACACTTATAATGGAACTACAAGTTACAAGCCTATTATAAAAAATAATAATTTTGTAACAGTTGCAGGAACAAGTGCATATCCTATATATTACAATAGTTCATATTATAACACTTCTTATTTTACAGTAGATTATAATAATTATTATAGCTCCGGTTCCTATGTGGGATATGCAGGCTCTGCAAGAACAACCTTAGCCGCTTTACAAACAGCTACTTTGCAAGATGCAAACTCCACCAATATGAATCCCGGATATGCGGCAACACCTACGAATTTAACGCCTACGAATTGGTCTATGTGCCCGGTAATGACTGAAGTACCTAAAGATATATCCGGTAATTTACGATTGGGGATTACATATAAAGGATGTTATACTGCAGTATTTGCAAATGATGGAGGACTTATCGAATTTGTTGGACTGGGAGGTCGTTCGTCAGCAGGTACAAATTCGATAAAAGTCAGACTTATGAATTTCGGAACGTCAACATTAACAAGTATCGGAATACAATGTTCAGTAGAGGGTGTATTACAGACGGCTGTTAATTTAACGGGCTTATCGTTAGCTCAATATCAAGACACCATCATAACAGTAGGTTCATTTGTTGCTACAATAGGAGTTACATCTAATTTAAAAGCTTGGACATACAATCCAAATGCTTCTTCAGATCAAAATTATGGCAATGATACCATTTCATTAGCAACTATAGGATGTGCTTTGGTTTTAAACGGCACCTATGATGTTGGAGGAGGGAATAACGATTTTTCGACCATTGCAGCAGCGATATCAGCCTTAACAAATTGTGGTGTTTCGGGTCCGGTTGTTTTACGGTTGGCAACAGGCACATATAATACCTTATCATCGTTTACTTCTGTATTTTATGGTACCAGTGAAATCAATACAGTTACTTTTACTTCTTTATCAGGAAATGCAAGTGATGTAGTTATTGGTTCTGCAACCAATGCAGCCTTAACATTTAGCGGGGCTAAATATTTACATTTTGATAAAATTACTATTGGGAATACTAACGGGAATACAACCTATGGTGTTTATTTCCAAAATACAAATGAATGTATTGAGTTTTACGGATGTAATATAAATTCTTATACCTCTGCCACATCTTCTAGTTATGCTTGTGTTTATTACAATAACTCATCAGGTTCTACACAAACCTTAAAGAAGGTACGATTTATCAAGAATAATATCAATGGCGGATATTATAATTTTTATATGTATTATCCGGGAAGTAGTTCAACAGATATGTCTAATATGTCTGTAATTATTGATAGTAATATGATACAGAATGCGTATTATTATGCCATATATTCTTATTATTATGCGTATTATCCGAGTATATCATATAATACCATTACATCACGAAATTCCGGTTCTGTAGCATCTAATTGGTTTGGAATGTATTTGTATTATTATCATAGTGTAGAAAAAATAGAAGGTAATACTATTAAATCAACCAATACATCTATCCCTTATCCATATGGGATGTATATATACTATTATTTAAATTATAACGGTTATGGTACCAGTAACAGCAGTCCATTGATTGCTAATAATGAAATTATTCTTTATACAACAAGCAGTTATTATGGTATCTATTTGTATTATCCTTATTCTAACGTACAATTATTGCATAATTCGGTTTATATGTATGGCAGCGGTTCTGCTTATGCATTATATACTTATAATGGGACAACAGCTTATAAGCCTATTGTTAAGAATAATATATTTATGACCAATGCAAGTACAACAGCTTATCCGATTTATTATAATGGAAATTATAGTTCTGCATATTATACAATGGATTACAACAATTACTACAGTTCAGGAACTTACATTGCGTATGCGGGGAGTGCTATCACTACTTTAGTTGGTTTACAAGGGGCTACAGGTCAAGATGCTAATTCAATAAGTCAAAACCCGAATTTTATAACTCCTACTACCAGCTTACATACATCAGGGGCAAGTATGTTGATTGATCCTATCAGTACAGTTCCTTATGATAAAAATGGATTGGCACGTATTCCGGTAACAAACATAGGATGTTATCATGATTTTGAGCCGGAAGATAATGATGCAAAGATGGCACAGATTGTTTCTCCGGGTTCCGGTGTTTCCGTAGGAGTTACAACGCCTATTACGGTTAAAATAATGAACTTCGGTGTGAATCGTTTGGATTCTGTAAAATTAAACTGGAGAATTAACGGTGGCACATTGAATACGATGAATTATTATTGTAATCTTGCTTTTGGCGCTACTAGTTCCAATATTACATTAGGTTCATTTATTCCTGTTTCCGGATTAAATACCTTGCTTGTTTATACGACTAATCCTAATGGAGTTCCGGATGAGAATACAAGCAATGATACCATAGTATATGTTGTTTATGCCTGCGATTCCATGTTAAACGGTATTTATACTGTGGGTAGTGGAGGAAATTTTGCCTCACTGGATGTAGTTTTATTGGCTTTGAAAAATTGTGGTGTAAGTGGACCGGTAGAATTAAGAATGGCTTCAGGCACTTATCCTGGATTAACAATTGATGCTGTATTCCCCGGAACAAGTTCAACAAAAATGGTAACTATTACTTCTGCAAGCGGTAATGCAGCCGATGTTATTTTCAATGTAGCCAATAGTAATGCATTGGTTTTAAATGGAGCCAAAGATATAAAATTTAAAAAAGTAACCTTTGGAAACACGACCAATGCACTAACAGGTGTAAGTTTTAACAATACAAATACAAATATAGAATTTTATGAATGTAATATTTATGCAAGTTTATCAAATACCTCAAGTACATGTGCAGCTGTTTATTACAATAATTCATCAGGATCAACGAATACATTAAAGGATGTTAGGTTTATTAAAAATACTATAAACGGAGGATATTCTAATTTCTGGTTCTATTATCCTGCAGGCAGCACTTCAAATATGTCGAGTATGTCAGTAATCATTGATAGCAATATTATTACAGGTGCATACTTGTATGCCATATATGCATATTATTATGGTTATTATCCAAGTATTTCTTATAATACGATAACACCTCGTATGGCGGGTTCTATCAATACTCAATGGATGGGATTGTATTTGTATTACTATAATAGTGTAGAAAAAATAGAAGGCAACCGTATTATTTCTACGAATGTTAATATTATGTATCCTTATGGAATGTATATTTATTATTATTTAAATTATAATGGATATGGAACCAGCAATAACCGTCCATTGATTGCTAATAATGAAATAATTCTTTATACAACAAGCAGTTATTATGGGGTATATTTGTATTATCCATATTCCAATGTTCAGTTCTTGAATAATTCTATTTACATGTATGGCACAGGTTCTGCGTATGCAATGTATACGTATAATGGAACCACATCTTATCAAACGGTTCTTAAAAACAATATTTTTGCTACAGCAGCTGCTACAACAGCCTATCCGATTTATTACAATGGCTCGTATTATACTTCTTCATATTTTACGACAGATTACAATAACTATTACAGTACAGGCATGTATATTGCTTATGCAGGTAGCGCCATTTCATCACTTAGTGGCTTACAAAGTGCTACAGGACAAGATGCAAATTCCCTAAATCAGAATCCGAATTTCTTGTTACCTACAACAAGTCTGAATACAGATGGATTTGAAATGTTAGTTCCGCCTTTAGTTAATGTCCCATATGATATTGATGGTAAATCACGTGATTTTGTAACCAATATCGGATGTTATCATGATTTTGATCCTTACGATGATGATGCTAAAATGGTAAGCTTTGTATCACCGGTTGGAGGTGTTGTTGTAGGACAGTCTACTCCTTTGACAGTTACCCTTATGAATATGGGATTACATAATTTGGATTCGGTTCGCATTCATTGGTCAGTGAACAATGGACCTGTGGATTCTGTGAACTATTATTGTAATTTAGCTTTTGGGGCAATTAGTTCAAATATTACATTGGATACATTTATTCCGGTAGGTGGAACTAATTCATTTAGAGTTTATACAACTCTACCTAATGGAACGGCAGATGAATTTCCAATAAATGATACGATTCAAACAACAGCCTTTGGATGTGATTCTATTTTAAGTGGAGTTTATACGGTAGGTACAGGTGGTGATTTAGCAAATGTATACGAAGCCGTAACAGCTTTGTATCAATGTGGAATTAAAGGTCCGGTAGAATTTCGTTTTATGGCAGGGAGTTATGGGAATTTAACTTTTAATCAAAATGTTCCGGGCTCAAGTACAACGAATACGATAACCTTTACTTCTTTGTCAGGTAATCCGGGAAGTGTAACTTTTGCTTCTTTGGGAGATGTTGCACTGACGTTTGATAACGTAAGTAATTTCATATTTAAAAATGTTACTCTTAATGCTACGCTGGGAACGCACGCTGTAGAATTTAAAAATACATGTAGTAATATAGTATTGTATGGATGTAATATAATTGCAGATCCAACCACTACACAAACCTATGCGGGTATTTATAGAAATGGCACTTCTGGCTCATCGGCATCATTAAGCAATATCCGTATCATTAAGAACAATATCAGTGGTGGGTATTATAATATTTACTGGTATTATGGTGGTGGAAGTTCCAGCTATATGGGAAACAATTGTGTGATTGATAGTAACGTTTGTACGGATGCTTATTATTATGGGATACGTTTGTATTATTCCTATACGAATTTTAATAGTGTGTCATACAACAAAGTAACATGTCGTTCTGTAAATGCATACACATATTTTTATGGAATAAGCTTCTATTATTATAATAATGTAGGTGAAGCTGTTGGTAATAAAGTTCATATTAGAAACAGTGCTGTGAATTATGCGTATCCTATGTATATCTATTATTATAACAACTATACTAACAATCCTTTCGGCTCGATGTTGATTTCAAATAATGAAATTATATCAGAAGTAAGTTCATATAGTTATGGTGGAATTTATGTTTATATGAATACACCTGCCTATGTACTTAATAATTCTATTTATGCTTCTGCATCATCAACAGCCTATGGCTTGTATTTGTATACAACATCAACATCTTATCCGATTGTAGCTAAAAACAATAATGTTCATATAGCAAACGCTTCTACAGGTTATCCTTTGTATATTTCTTCAACTACCTACGCTGCTTCTGCTTATACTACACTTGATTATAACAATTATTATAACACCACTTACGTGGGGTATGTAGGTGGTACCCTAACAACTTTGGCTCAATTGCGTTCTGCAACTGGACAAGATGTGAACTCCGTTAGTATATTGCCTTCTTATACAAATCTTGCTAATAATTTAGAATTAGTTGATTATAGCAACTTCTTATGTGATCGTTTATCGAATGTATTAACCGATATTAATGGAGAAAGTAGAACCATTCTTACTCCAATGGGTGCTTATTCAGTATTTGTTTATGAAGGGTATGATATGGCAATTACTTCAGTTGTCGAACCTGTAAATACGGATGATGTTACCTGTTATCAAAATTTCGCAAGTATTAAAGTTGCTGTTGCAAATAGGGGTAGTTTACCTATAGATTTTACGGTTACACCTATGGTTTTACATGTAGATGTTCAAGGAATTGTTAATTTTCAGGCGGATACAATTATTTCGGTTGGTGCGTTAACAGCTACAAGAAAAGATACTATCGAAATTACAGATTTATTGCCGGTTTCATTAAGTGGTGCATATAATATCACTGCATGGTTAGAAATGGCGATAGATGAACTTGCAGATGATGATACCATTCAAAGTGTTTACATTATTGACAAAATCAGTATTCCTTATAATATCAATTTTGATACTTTGCCTAATGGGCTGGTATTTAAGCAACTTGCAGGTTCTTCCGGATGGACAGTAGAGTCCGGAAATGGCGTTAATCCTTCTATATCACCTTCACATGGAAGTGGAAGATTACAATTTTTGTCTGAAAGCGGACGTGGTTCTATGGCAAGAGTAACCTTGCAGCCTTTCAATTTGCAGGGTAGTGCTTCTCCACAAATGAAATTCTGGTATGCACACGATAATGGGAATCCAATGAATAGAGATTATACCGAAGTGAAAATTTCTGTAGACGGAGGGAGTACTTACTCTACATTACTGCATTTACAACGTTATAATGCTGCTTATGCTACACCTACTTTTGTGCGTTATGAAATAAATTTAGCTCCTTATACGGCCTATTCTTGTGTGATACTTGCTTTTGAAGCAGGAAGTTATGCTGGTGGCAATCAAAACATTGATAGTATAGCCATTATTTCCAAACAAGATATCTCACTCGAACTAAACGTAACTGAGCAATCGGAATTTGTTGCTTGTGAATTGGATAATAAAGAAATAAATGTCAAATTGACCAACTTAACGGCTCAAGTGTTTAATTTTGGAAATAATCCATCACAAATCAATGTCAAAGTCAGTGGTGCTGTTGATACGCTCTTTACCATTCCATTGACATCAGGTACCATGGAAGGAGATACTATAGTGTTTTATGACATTACTAACACCTTTGATTTCAGCACAAATGGAACATATAATATTTTGGCATACTTGTCCTCTGCTGATGATAATACGTTAAATGATACTGCTCGTCAAACACGCATTGTTCAAGTAGATGCCGAGTTGATAGCAATAGATCCTATTGCTTCAAAAGATGTAGGTGATTTGGTTTCTCCAACAGTGTATATTACTAATAAAAGCAATATGACAATCAATGACATAGTACTTATTATTACTATTAATAATGTTAAAGTGGTATGGGAAACCATTGATACTTTATTGAATCCGGGCGATAGCATCAGTTATACCTTTATCGAACCCTATACGGTTCCAAATGCAACGGAACAACAGCCTTATTATCAAATGAAAATTGAAATTGATTTACCTTGTGATGCTAATATAGTGAATAATAGTCGGTCAAGTTATTATAACGTAAATATTGAAGGTTCTATTGACTTGGTTATTACAGAGATTTACCATCCCGAAGCAGATAGTTGTAAACCGGGCTTTACCAAAATTTATCCTTCTATTGAAGTTTATAATGGTGGAACCGGTTATCCTCAAGGGGCAATGTTGTATGTGTTGGTTGATAGTTTAGGGACAATCATACAGTCATTTAGTGAAGTTTTGGATGATGTTGTAGGGCAAGGATCAATTACATTTAATTGTTCTAAGTATTATACCGTTCCAAATTTTAAAGGAAATTATACACTTAGCTTTAACATAGTTTTCCCAAAAGATGTTAATAATTCAAATAATAGTAAATCAGTAGTTACATGTGCTGAAGAATTCTTGAGTGTAATTCCTTTGGATGAAGAATTTTGTTCTTTGGGACAAAACATTCCAAATCCGGCTACATCCATGACGGTAATACCTTATAGCATATCACAAGAGGGCAAAGTAAGCATCAAAGTGATGAGTGTGAACGGACAAATCTTGTATAGGGAAGAAATAGAAGCAAGTTCCGGAACTCATTATGTGGAATTGAATACAACTTTCTTATCGAATGGTATTTACTATTACAGTATGGAATACCAAGGACAACGCATCGTTAAGAAAATGACGATACAGAAATAAAAGTATATAGAATGTACAAGGGTGTATAGTTTGAACTATACACCCTTTTTTTATCTAATAAAGTATGATTGTTATGTGTATAAAAACAGATTATTACTTATAAAAGTAAAATCTGTTCGTAATATGATAAAATCCTTTAATTATTTATTTTTTTTCAATGTAAATGCCAACATTTATCTTTTCAGATAATTCCACTTGAATGTCAGGTCGAAAATCATGAATAAGTTCTAAAGTATTACATAATGTTTCAGAGCATATATATTGTTTGTGGAAATGTAATACTTCTTCAAGTTCAGGATGAAACGTGATTTTTACATTGATTTTATCAATCACATCCAAATCACTTTCTTTACGTATGTTTTGAATACGGTTTACCAATTCTCGGGCAATACCTTCATGGCGAAGTTCATCGGTAATCGTTATATCAAGAGCTACAGTAATAGCATTTTCAGTAGCTACTATCCATCCGGGGATGTCCTCGGTTGAGATTTCTACATCTTCCAATGTTAAAACAACATTTTCTCCCTCAATGGTTAAATATATTTCTTTTTCATTTTCAATGCGAGCGATGTCATTTTGTGAAAATCCGATAACAGATGTCGCAATGGTTTTCATGATTTTCCCATATTTTGGACCTAAGGATTTAAAATTGGGCTTAATTTTCTTTACCAGGATTTTGTTGTCATCCTTTAGATATTCAATTCCCTTGATGTTTACTTCCGACATTATCAATTCTTTCACTGTATCAATCTGTTTTTCGAGTTTCTTCGTACTTACCGGGATAATTATTTTGGATAGCGGTTGACGTACTTTGATGTTGTTGCGTTTACGTAATGAAAGTACCATTGAAGAAATTTGTTGTGCCAACTGCATTTGTTGTTCAAGCTCATGATCAATACATTGTATATCAACTTTAGGAAAATCGCTGTGATGTACCGATTCGGCAATGGTTTTACCAGTAACAGTATTCAAGTCACGATATAATTGTTCGGCAAAAAAAGGAGCTATCGGTGCCATTAATTTCGAAATAGTATCCAAACAAGTATATAGAGTTTGATAAGCTGAAATTTTATCCTCGTTATATTCGCCTTTCCAGAAACGACGACGGCTCAAGCGAACGTACCAATTGCTTAGATACACATCAACAAAATATTGAATGGCTCTACCTGCTTTGGTAGGTTCATAGTCATCGTAACATGTATCTGCTTGCTTGATAAGTGTATTTAATTCGGATAAAATCCATCGGTCTATTTCCGGGCGTTGTGCGATAGGTATTTCCGCTTCCTTATAGGTAAAACTATCTATGTTAGCATATAAAGCAAAGAAATTGTAAGTATTATATAAAGTTCCGAAAAATTTACGTCTTACTTCGTCAATGCCTTCTATATCGAATTTGAGATTTTCCCAAGGCTGAGTGTTGGTAATCATATACCAGCGGGTAGTATCAGGTCCGTATTTTTCTAATGTTTCAAACGGATCGACGGCATTTCCCAATCGTTTCGACATTTTATTTCCGTTTTTATCTAAAACCAATCCGTTTGAGATCACATTTTTATAAGAAACGGAGTCTGAAATAATCGTTGCAATAGCATGTAAGGTAAAAAACCATCCGCGGGTTTGATCCACTCCTTCAGCGATGAAATCGGCAGGAAAAGAATTGGAAATATCGTTGTGAGGAAAGAAGTATTGAGCATAAGGCATTGCACCGCTATCGAACCAAACATCGATTAAATCAAGTTCTCGAGTCATTTTTTGTCCCGAAGGAGAGACTAAGATTACATTATCAATATAAGGTCGGTGTAAATCAAAGTCGTTATAGTTATCTGAATTGTAAGGGTTTTCTTTCATATAACCTGCAGCAACAGCATTATCGATTTCTTGACGCAGTTGTTTCACCGAGCCGATGCAGATTTCTTCTTTACCGTCTTCTGTACGCCAGATAGGAAGTGGTGTGCCCCAGTAACGTGAGCGGGATAAGTTCCAATCTACTAAATTTTCCAGCCAATTGCCGAAACGACCGCTTCCTGTTGATTCGGGTTTCCATTGGATGGTTTTATTTAGTTCAATCATACGTTCTTTAACGGCAGTTGTACGAATAAACCAACTGTCTAAAGGATAATATAAAATGGGTTTATCGGTACGCCAGCAATGGGGATAATTATGTGTTTGTTTTTCGATTTTGAAGGCTAAATCTTGTTGTTTGAGCATCACACAAAGGTCTATATCCAAAGAACCTTCGTTGGTGTCGCCTTTTGTATTGTATGCATTTTTTACATAACGACCGGCAAATTCTTTGTATAAATCTAGATTAACATTGTTTTTTACAAAATCAGGGTCAAGGTCTTCGATTGTATAGAATTTCCCTGTTTTATCAACCATAGGCTGGCGTTTCTTTTCGCGATCGCACATAAAAAGTGGCGGCACTCCGGCTTGTTTTGCTACACGGTCATCATCGGCACCGAAAGTAGGAGAGATATGAACGATACCTGTACCATCTTCGGTCGTAACATAATCCCCGGCAATAACGCGGAACGCACCTTCTCCGGGATTTACCCACGGAATGAGTTGCTCGTAGTGAATGCCTATTAAATTAGATCCTTTGCATTCGGCAACGACTTGATAAGGGATGTTTTTATCGCCTACTTTGTATTCGTCGAACGAAAGTTCGGCGTTTTTTTCAGGAAAATGAGCATGTAATAAAGCTTTGGCTAAAATGACAAGTATGGGTTTAGCAGAATAAGTATTGAAAGTTTTTACCAAGACATAATCAATGTTTGGTCCTACAGCTAAAGCGGTATTGGAAGGTAAAGTCCAAGGGGTGGTTGTCCAAGCTAACAGATAAACCGTATCGGGCATAGATCCGTTAAAACCCCATGGACAGACTTTTAGGTCTGGTTGCTGTATTGATAAATGAAACTGGGCAACAACAGTTGTGTCTTTCACATCCTTATAGCAGCCTGGCATGTTAAGTTCATGGGAGCTGAGTCCGGTTCCGGCAGCGGGAGAATAGGGTTGTATAGTATAGCCTTTATATAGCAAACCTTTTTTATACATTTTTGAAAGTAAATACCAAAGTGTTTCAATGTATTCGTTTTCAAAGGTAATGTACGGATGATCCAAATCTACCCAATAGCCCATTTTAACCGTTAAATTATCCCATAAATCCTTGTATTTCATTACCTCTTTTCGGCAAGCTTGGTTGTATTCGTCGACCGAAATTTTTACGCCGATATCTTCTTTGGTAATACCTAGACTTTGTTCTACTGCCAATTCGATGGGAAGACCGTGAGTATCCCAACCCGCTTTGCGTTCTACATAAAATCCTTTTTGGGTTTTGTAACGACAAAAGATATCTTTAATGGCACGAGCCATAACGTGGTGAATACCAGGTTTTCCGTTGGCAGATGGAGGTCCTTCATAGAAAATAAAGGGTGTTTTGCCTTTACGAAGCTCGACACTTTGCTGAAAAGTTTTGTTTTTATCCCAATAATCGAGAACGGCATTGCTTAACTCAATAAGATTAAGATTCTTATATTCAGTATATTTCTTATTCATTGGAAGAGAAAAATATGGTTTTTAATTTAGCTTGCAAAGGTACAAAAATAATACATAATCTTGAATGAAAAGTTGATTTTTTTGGGATGATAGTTCATATATAAAAAAAGTTTTTATCCTTCTATGTGTAATTGGATAATATTATGTAATTTTGCTAATATTTATTTTTTATCAAAAATACAAAAATAAAATGCTGGTAAGTCTTTTTAGTGGAATAATACTCTTAATCATAGGAATATTTGGTTTCTTTTTCATTTAAAAACCAAATAATAAAAAGAAGTTGGTTTAATGTTTAGTTTATAAAGTTTTTTATTTTTTTTAAGTAAAATATTTATTATGTTAGGTTGCTTAGCCATATTAGGATATTGTTTTGCTATTGACGGATTTTATATTACACCGGAATTTAATGATGATATGACCGTTTTGAATGGTATCGCTCTTATTGTGTCGTCTTTTGCCATATCGGGATGGATAGAAATCTTTATGAAAAGAATAAAAAAGTATAGAATTAACAAAAAGCAACATACTTTAGTTAAAGAATAAAAAAAGAGGGCATCATACAATGTCCTCTTTTTAGTATTTTGATACTAATACTTAGTAAGCAACACCTTGGGCAATCATAGCTTCGGCAACTTTAATAAAGCCTGCTATATTAGCACCTTTAACGTAATTGATGTAACCGTTCTTTTCTTTGCCGAATTTTACACAATTATCGTGAATATTATCCATAATACCATGTAATTTTTCATCTACTTCTTTAGCAGTCCAGGCAAGTTTCATTGAATTTTGTGACATTTCCAAACCGGAAGTAGCCACACCACCTGCATTTGCAGCTTTACCGGGGGCAAAGCTAACTTTTGCTTTTTGTAAAGCGGTAACAGCTTCGGCAGTACAACCCATATTGGATGCTTCGACAACGTATTTAACACCGTTTTTAATTAAAAGAGCGGCATCTTTATCATTTAATTCGTTTTGGATAGCACAAGGAATAGCTACATCAACTTTCACTTCCCATGATTTTTTATCGGCAAAGAATTTTGCAGATTTGAATTTTTTAGCGAAAGGAGCTACCACATTGTTACGTGTTTGAAGTAATTCATTCATGTAAGCAATTTTTTCTGGAGTAGTGATACCTTCTTCGTCTAAGATGTAACCGTCAGGACCGGAGATAGTAACTACTTTAGCTCCTAGTTCAGCCAATTTAAGGGCAGCACCCCAGGAAACATTACCAAAACCGGATAATGCAACGCGTTTGCCTGCAATTTTATCTTTGTTGGTTTTAATCATACCTTGTAAGAAATAAACAGCACCAAAACCGGTAGCTTCTGGACGAACCAAAGAGCCACCCCATTCCAAACCTTTCCCGGTTAATACGCCAACGTGATGTTCGCGTAAACGTTTATATTGTCCGAACATAAAACCGATTTCACGACCGCCAACGCCTATATCACCTGCAGGAACGTCGGTTTCAGGTCCAATATATTTTTGTAATTCGGTCATGAAAGACTGGCAGAAGCGCATCACTTCATTTTCCGATTTTCCTTGAGGATTGAAATCGGAACCACCTTTACCGCCACCCATAGGTAGAGTTGTTAATGAGTTTTTAAAAGTTTGTTCAAAAGCCAAAAATTTCATGGAATCCTCATTTACACTTGGATGAAAACGGATACCTCCTTTGTAAGGTCCGATAGCCATATTGTGTTGAACACGATATCCGCGATTTACTTGGATATTACCTTTATCATCAACCCAAGTAACTTTAAATTTAATGATTCTTTCCGGTTCCAAAATTCTTTCTACGATAGCATATTTATCGTATTTTGGATTTTCGTTAACGAAATCTACAATGGTTTCAAGCACTTCTTTTGCTGCTTGAATGTATAATGGTTGAGCTGGGTTTTTTGCCTCTAATTCGGCGATTATTTTTTTTAATTCCATAACAGATATTTTTTTATTTGTTGATTATATTAAGTTTACGTTTTTTTTAAATCGTAGAAAATTTTATGCAAAGGTAGTACTATTTTTATATATAAATCTCTATTTTTAAAAATAATTTTTAATTCTTAATGTTATAATATCCCTTTATTTAGGAGGTGATGTTTGAGGAATGTAACTTTTAAAATGGGATGAAAAGAAATTTCCAAGTTCAGTGGAAGTAGGACTTGGATAGGAAATTATTTGTCCGATACTATCAATTAACATTCCTAAAGGTAAAGCATATAATTTGTAGTTTTCTATAAAAGAAAAATCATTATTAAAATGTACAAATTTCCACTTAAAATCAGGATATGCATTCACGAAATGATACAATTGTGTAGGCTCAAAATCAAGCATTACACTTATAAATTGGACTTTTCCATTGTATGTTTCAAATAAATTTTTAATGATTAGCATTTCACGAATACATTCTTCACAATCTTTCGTGAAAAAATGCAGAAACACATATATTCCTTTATAGTCGGACAATGAAACCGTATTGTTGTGGATGTCAATTGCGGTAAATTCGGGAGCTTTACTTCCTACTTGTAAATTAGTTAAACTTTTTATTTTATTTTCTGCCATTATTTTATGTTCCGGAAATTTGGTAGTTACCGATAAACGTTTGAGTAAAGATAAAATATTGTTTTGGTTAAACTCATCGTAATAAGCAAATAAATTAGCTAAATTTTGAATTAATGCCATTTCACGAATAATTTCATTTACCAGAATCGGGTCTTTTCCCATATCATCTAAGAGTTTGAAATAATTATTTAAATGGTTAATGTCTTGATGAAGTATTTCTTTAGTGATTTGTTTTGAACCCGAATATAAATAGTTGTTGAAAAATGCAGTAAAAAAATCTATGTAAGCCGGGTTATGATAATGGATGTATTTATTATCTAAATACTTAATATAAATTCTATGAGGGCTTTTTTTATAATACATTCGTTCGATTTCTGCAACACGAAATTTTACATACACAGAATAAAAGTCGTTGTTATCAGAACTAAATGGGAATTTATCCGTCATTATTTGTAATAAACTATCGTAAATAGATTGTTTGACCATATTAAGAATAGGTAGTGAATGTTTGTATAAAAAGTAGTTGTAAAACTGATTGAAATAATTGATTTTCCAATTGAGTTCATTGGTGTCTGCATTATGTATTTCAATTTGTATAGTATTTCCTATGCTTTTTGCATCAATACGATTAATTAGTTGTTCATTGGTATGAAGTGTAATCGAATAGTATTTTTCGGGTTCAACAAATAGACTGCCTTCTGTTGTATTAAAACATATAAGTAATTCTTGAGTTTCCAGAATGGGAACTTGTACAAAGAAATTGCCGGAATCGTTAACTATAGTTTTTGTAATGAATACCTTGTTTTTATTGAGTAAATCGTCATAACGATACAACCAAATTTCCTTACCTTTGGCAAAAGAAGCTTTCCCCATCATAGTAACAGGGTTTAATGCATAGAGATTACTTGATAAAAGTAGGTTAAAAAATATGCTTATGTAAATGAAAAATAATTTCATAATACTTATTTACAATTTTATTGCGTCCGGAATAAAATCTTTGATGGGCCCATTGTTCCGAATAATTTCTTTTACAATTGAAGAAGAAATATGATGGTATTGCTTATCAGGAAGTAAAAATACGGTTTCTATCCTTTGATACAAATGTTTATTTATTTCAGCAATAGCAGTTTCATTCTCAAAATCGTATATATTTCTAATGCCTCTTACAATATAATTAATATTGTGTTGTTTGCAATAATCAACGGTTAAACCGGAATACAATACGCATTTAATAGTTGAATTCGCTGCAAAGGTTGTTTTTAACCAGTCAAGCCGTTGTTCTTGAGAAAACATATATTTTTTTTCTGAATTTTCACCGATTGCTACATAAAGTATATCAAACAAAGAGGCAGCTTTGATTGCAATGTTTTCATGACCTTTGGTTATTGGATCAAATGATCCGGGGAAAATGGCAATTTTCATTTCTTTTTATGTTATGCATTTACAGCAGCTTTTAATCTTTCTGCATTTTCAGCGACTTGAAGTGCTTCGATAGTTTCTTGGATATCTCCATTGATAAATCCGTTGAGATTATACATGGTTAAATTTATTCTATGATCGGTAACCCTGTTTTGAGGGTAATTATATGTTCTGATTTTAGCAGAGCGATCACCGGTAGAAACCATTGTTTTTCGTTTGGTTGAAATATCATCTAAGTATTTTTGATATTCCATTTCATAAATTCGGGTACGTAATATTTTTAGGGCTTTTTCGTAATTTTTAATTTGAGATTTTTCATCTTGAATAGCCACTACAATACCGGTAGGAATATGGGTTAAACGGATAGCAGAATAGGTAGTGTTTACTGATTGACCACCGGGGCCTGAAGAGCAATAGGTGTCTTTTCGTATGTCTTTTTCTTTTAAATCTACATCAAATTCATCGGCTTCGGGTAAAACAACAACAGAAGCAGCAGAAGTATGTACTCTACCTTGTGCTTCGGTTTGTGGCACACGTTGCACCCTATGTACTCCGGATTCGTATTTTAATAATCCATACACTTTTTCGCCCATTACATTAAAAACAATTTCTTTAAATCCACCAACAGTTCCTTCTGTTACGGAAACAACGTCTATTTTCCAATTTTTATTTTCACAATAATGGGAATACATACGAAATAAATCGCCTGCAAAAATGCTGGCTTCATCGCCACCAGTACCGGCGCGTATTTCGACAATCGCATTTTTACTATCTTGTGGATCAGATGGAATCAGTAGAAGTTTAATTTCTGTTTCAAGTTGTTCACAACGTTCATTGAGTGAGAATAACTCTTCTTTTGCCATAGCACGAAACTCGTCATCTTTTTCGTTTTGAAGTACTTCTTTGGCATTTTTAATATTACTAAGTACATTTTTATATTCTTTGTATACATCAACTACTGCTTGCAAATCTTTATAATCTTTGTTTAATTTAACAAAACGCTTCATGTCTGTCATCACATCAGGTTGTGCTATTTCTTCTTCTATTTCCAACCAGCGAGAATGAATTATCTCTAATTTATCTAATAATGAACTCATAGATATCTTTTATTTTTAGGCTGCAAAAGTACATAAAAAACTGTAAATAACACAAAATATCATAAAGAAATTAAGCTTTAACGAACATGTTTTATTGAAGAAAATGAATTGAAAATGTTTATGCTTACATTTAGCTGATTAGACAGAATGTTTTGAAAATAATTTTAACATTTCATCTACATAGGTTTTGGAAACGGGGATATCGGAGATGTTGTTTGTGTCTAATTCTATTTGCAGACCATCCTTTTCCTTGCGTAATACTTTCACTTTTTTAAAATTAATCATGTAAGAACGATGGCATCGGATTAATCCACTATCGGGAAATGTATCCTCAATAATTTTCAAAGAACTTCGTAAGGTACATTTTGAAAGTTCTTTTTTATTATTCTCGTAATATATATATATGTAATTATTTGCCGATTCTAAATAATAAAGATGGTCTAATTTAACCGATAAACGCAAATTTCCTTTTTCATCTCTGAAATTAATGAGGTCTTTTGCGCTATTATCAGATATTTCATTATTATTATCTGTTTCTAATTTTTGTAGTACTTTCTCGTGTTCTTTCAAAGAGAAGTAAAGCCAAAAAATAGTATATGGGATGAGTAAAATTGAAACAGTATAATAAAATGTTCGAGGTAGTATCTTAAAGAAGTGAGTGTCATTTTCATTGATAGCCCATGCAACAAAAGTACAAGTAATAGTAATGAAAGATATTTCAGCTATCATCCATACTATATAAAACAAATAACTTATGTTATATATTTTTTGTGTTTTGTAAAGTGTTATTCTGCTTATGATTAAAACAATAAAGCCAATAATTACCAGCAAACTCATATATAATAACGGTGATTCTTTGCCAATTATATTTTGCCATATTTTTGTACCTCCAAATGGTTTATAAATAAAGATGAATGTAATTGCAAAAAAAGTTACGAAAAGTAAAAATTTGATAATATTTACTTTTTCCGTTAAGAATCTAGGTGTGTTTTTACTCATGTTTATTGTATAAATAGACAGCAAAAGTATATAAAAAAATAACAAGAAAACGCTTTTATTAATGAAATATACCTATATTTTGAATTTTATCCCTAAATGTTTATTTTTATCCCATTTACTCTTGTCTTATCCCTTTTTTGAAGGCTTGAACAAAAAAAACATTTTTCTTTGCAGCACTTGAAAATATAAAATACTTTTTAAGCTTTAAATGTGTAATAAATAAAAATGCATTATGAGAATTATTGGAACAGGAAGTGCTTTGCCTTCATTAGTTGTTACTAACGATATGTTAGCGGAGTTTTTAGATACGAGTGATGAATGGATAGTCAGTCGTACAGGTGTAAAAACAAGAAGAATTATATCTACGGAGTATTTAAAAGATTTAGCTATACAAGCAGCAAAAATTGCTATAGAAGATGCAAAATTAAATCCTTCAGATATTGACTTTTTATTATGTTCTAATCTTGTCAATAGTTATGTAACTCCTTCATTAAGTAGTATTATACAAGGAGATTTAGGGACTACTTGTCCTTGTGTTGATTTTAATGCGGCCTGTGCAGGCTTTGTATATGCTTTAGATGTATCGGATGCAATGTTAAAAACAAATAGAGCAAAAAATATATTGATTATATGTGCAGAAGAACCTTCTCGTATAGTCGATTGGAAGCAACGTGACGCCAGTGTTTTATTTGGCGATGGTGCAGCAGCTATTGTTGTTTCTAATGGAAAAGATGACTTGAAAGCGGTACATTTGTCTACTACTTCAAATCCGGGAGCTTTGTTTTATCGTCGTAAATTAGAGTATAATCCTTTTGTTAAAAAAGAAGAAGAAACAGCTCCGTTAATTATGAATGGGCAAGAAGTATTTAGATTTGCTGTTACAGGATCTATCTCAGATATAAATTATATTTTTAATAAAACAGGTTTAACAGCAGATGATATAAAATACTTTGTATGTCATCAAGCAAATATTAGAATTATTGACGCCATTCGTCAGCAGGTGAATCAACCGGAAGAAAAATTTCCACATAATCTTGAGCATTATGGTAATACAGCTTCAGCAAGTATTCCTATTTTATTAGATGAGCTAAACAAACAAAATAAATTAAAGGAGGGAGATTTATTGTTAATGACTGCCTTTGGTGCAGGTATTACAACCGGAGCTTGTTTACTGTCATGGTCTGAAATAAAAAAATAATTTAGGAGTTAATAAGTAATAACAAGAAAATTAATTATATGAAAAGAGTCGTGATTACAGGCATGGGAATTGTTTCCCCAATAGGAAATGATATAACTACGTATTGGAATAATTTAAAAAATGGAATATGCGGCATTGGAGAAATTACTTCTTTTCCAATAGGAGATTTTCCGGTTAAAATAGCCGGAGAAGTCAAGAATTTTAATCCTGAAGAGTATGGAATTGATAAATCATTAATAAGAAGGTCAGATTTATTTACACATTATGCATTGGTAGCTTCAAAACAAGCTATGGATGACAGTAAATTGGAAATTGCCCCCGAGCGCTTGGGTGTTTATATAGGTTCCGGAGTAGGAGGAATACATACATTTTACTCAGAAAGTAAAAAATTATTGGAAAATGGAATGGGATGGGTATCTCCGTTATTTATTCCAACAATGATATCAAATATAGCAGCCGGGAATGTGGCTATCTCTTATGGAGCTGAAGGTCCGTGTTTGCCTGTTGTTACAGCATGTGCAACAGGAACTCATTCTATTGGAGAAGCTTACAGAACTATTAAACATGGGTATGCAGATGCTATCATTGCAGGAGGAACGGAAGCATCGATAGTTCCACTTGCTATTGGAGGATTTGCAAATGCTAAAGCATTATCACGAAGCACAGATCCTTTAAGTGCATCCATTCCATTTGATATACGTCGTCAAGGATTTGTGTTAAGTGAAGGTGCCGGTGTATTGATATTAGAAGAATATGAACATGCTAAGGCAAGAAATGCAAACATATATGCGGAAGTATGTGGATATGGAAATACTTGTGATGCATATCATTACACAGCTCCAAGACCTGATGCAACAACTGCAGCTAGAGCCATGAAACTTGCATTGGATGAAGCTCGTTTTACAGATGAAGATATATTATATATCAATGCACACGGAACTAGTACTCCTTTAAATGATAAAACAGAGACGCTCGCCATTAAAGTAGCTTTGGGTGAAGTAGCTGCAAGAAAAGCAATGATTAGCTCTACTAAATCCATGACAGGACATATGTTGGGAGCTGCCGGAGGAGCAGAATTAATTGCCTCTGTTTTAGCTTTACGGGAATCAATTATTCCACCGACAATTGGATTACTTGAACCGGATCCTGAATGCGATTTAGACTATGTACCCCTGAAAGCTAGAAAAACAAAAATTACTATTGCCATGTCTAATTCACTTGGATTTGGCGGACATAACGGCAGCATCGTAATACGTAAAATTTAAGATATCTTACGACTTTCAATTATAGTTTTCATAAACATGAAAAAAGAAGAGATTAAAACGTATATTCCACATCGGGAACCTATGCTATTGGTAGATGAGATTATTATTGATGAACATAATATTGCGCACGCCTATTACAAAATAAGTGGAGAAGAATTTTTTTTAAAAGGACATTTTCCCGGTAATCCCATCGTGCCGGGAGTGATACTTTGTGAAATCATGGCTCAATCCTGTTGTTTGTTAATCGGTGATTTGTTAAAAGGAAAAACACCCTTCTATGCCGGTATTGACAATGTTAGGTTTAAAAAACAAGTGCGACCGGGTGATTTGATAGAAATAACATCAAAAATTACAAATAATAAAGGCTTGATTTTTATTGTAGATAGTATTGCTAAAGTCAAAGGTGAGTTATGTGCAAAAGGAACTCTTACCTTTGCTTTGATTGAAAATGAAAAATTAAAAACAAAATAAAAATCAGGTTTTTTGTTTTTCTTTCTTTGCTGCAGGAAATAAAACATTATTTAAAATTAATCTATATCCTTCAGAATTAGGATATAGATTTAAATCTGTAGGTGGGTCTCCGACAAAATGTTGATAATCTTCCGGGTCATGACCGGCGAAAAAAGTAAATGTACCTTTACCATATGCTCCATGAATGTATCTCACATCATTAAAGCCTTTTGATTCGCCTAAAATAGTAATATTAGGTTTTATTATATTTTTATTAAAGGCTGTGGTTTGACCCATAAATCCACGTATGACCTGATAATGATTTTGACAGAGCATGGTAGGGATAGGGTCCCATTTGGCGGAAAATTCAAAAAGAGTAAAAAAATCATTGTTTCTATTCATTAAATGAGTAGTAGGATTTATATCAATATTTGAAATCTCATACTCATAAGGATTTGTAGTAATTTTAAAATTCTGGAATGCAAAAGTGTTGTCAAAGTTTAATTTACTTTGTGCGTTAGGATCTATGGGATCCCCATCGAAAGGGATATCACAAATATCTATGCCGTCGGCAGCAAGAGCGACATCGTAACTGTCCGGAGCAGAACACATGGCGAACATATATCCTCCACCTGCAACAAAATCGCGTATCTTTTTAGCAACGGCTAATTTTAAATGAGATACTTTAGTGAAGCCTAATTTGCGAGCCGTAGTTTCGTTTTCTCTTACATCATTAATATACCATTCTGCGTTCCGATAATTCGCCCAGAATTTTCCATATTGTCCGGTAAAATCTTCATGATGCAAATGCAACCAATCGTAAGTAGGTAGTATACCACTTATCACTTCTTCGTCGTAAATAACATCATAAGGTATCTCCGCATACGTAAGCACCAAAGTAACAGCATCATCCCAGGGGAGTTTGTTTTTCGGTGAATAGACGGCAATTTTAGGTGCTTTCGTTAATTTTATTTCATTCATATTTGCATCCGCTTGTGCTATTTCTGAAAGTATAGCAGAAGCTTGTACATCGGCAATGACTTGATAACTTACACCTCTAATCATACATTCATTCTCAATACTTTGATTGTAATCACATAGAAAACTGCCTCCGCGATAATTTAATAACCAACTCATATCGATACCTTTAGTTAATGTCCAGTAAGCGATTCCATAAGCCTTTAAATGATTGCTTTGGGTTTTATCCATGGGAATTAATAAATAAGATGCCGAGAGCTTTCCGACCAATAAAAATACAAAAATGAAAATATATATTTTTTTCATTATTTTTTTATATAAATTTTATTTTTATAACGTTAAAAGAAACTATAAATTATCTTGTGGAAAATAAAATACATTTATTAGCTATCATCGCAAACTTAATTTTATTGGCATAATTGTTGTTTATTGCTATCGTCATAATTTAATATAAATCACAATATGTTATAAATATATGCATATCAAATTTATAAGTGTTAGAATAGAGATTTAATAAACGATAAACACAGAGAAAATAAAATTTGTTTATGAAAAAATTATAATTTTGCATCGGAAATCTTAAGCAATTGTATAAGTGGATTCTACAGATTGCCAAAGAGAGAATATATAATATAAGATTTCGAATCCATATTTTAATAAAATAAAAATGAGACGAATAACATTGTTATTAACTATTTTCATGCTTTTTGTTTTTGCTTCAAAAGCGCAATTAGTACAAATTACAAACGAAGCCTTTGAAACTACATTAAGCGGCTGGACGATTATACCTTCTACTTCTTGGAAATCAGACACCAATTTAAATGCAGGTGGACAGACTTCCTATCGAGGGATTGTCCCAATGAGTAACCAAGCAGGAGATACTTCTATCCTTACATCTCCTATTTACAATTTAACTTCTTATCAGTATGTTTGGTTAACTTTTGATCAAATTTGTAAAGTGTCGGCAAGTGATATTTGTCAAATAGAGTATAGGGAAAATTATATAGGATCTTCTTGGCAAGCCATTCCAACATCTTCTTATCAGGGGAGTGGGAATTATACAAATGCTCGCTTTAGCCATGAAAGTTATAGCGATTGGCAACCTAATGATTCATTGGCAACACCTACTAATAGTTGGTGGAAGACGGAACATTTTGATATCTCTGATGAGGTTTCCTACTCTCAAGTTCAATTCAGATTTAAAATCACACGCAGCAGTGTTATTGGAACTTATTTTGTTTATGGATGGTTGATTGATAATTTCCAAATCAATGCCTCTGTCAATCCGATAGCTCCTCCTATTGTTGAATTTATAACAACTTATAGCGACACGGTTTACAATACCGGTCCTTTTTTAATCAAAGCCAAAGCAGCTACTCGAACTATTGCTCCTTTGTTAACGCCTACATTATATTATTCCGCTACAATAGGTGGAATGCCTACCAATGATTCAATTGTAATGACTGCTATCGAAGGTGATTCGATTTGGACAGCCACCATACCACAACATATTTATGGGACTACTATAAATTATGTAGTTGTGGCTACCGATTCGGTAGGGAATACCAATAATGCTAACGGAGGGTTTTATATTAATAGACCTGCCGGAGTAGTTGATAGTAATGCAGTGGCATTACATTACATTGATAATCCTATGGAAGGAACGGTTGGAGGAACGCAACCCGTGAAAGTAACTATTAAGAACAAGGGTCTGGATTATTTAGATTCTTGTATTATTAATTGGTCAGTAAATGGAGTGTTGCAATCGCCGATGGTGTGGAGAGGACATTTATTCGAAGATTTTAACGATACCATTACCTTGGGTTATTATACTCAAAGATATAATTTGTTCGACACAGTCGTGGTTTGGGTTGGAATGCCAAACGGAGTGCTTGATACTACTACTTCGGATGATACATTAAATGTTGTTTCGTATGGCTGTTATGGTCCTATTAGCGGTGATTTTATTGTTGGCACAGCCACCGGAGCGGATGTCCCAAGTATAAATGATGCTTTTTTCATCGGATCTGTTTGTGGTGTTAGTGGTGATGTTACCTTGAAGCTGCAAAACGGCACCTATGTTGAAAATTGGGATTTTACCGATTTAGCGGATGTTATGGGTAATTATACCCTTACCATTACTTCTTTAAGCGGTAACAGGGACAGTGTGATTCTTAAACCGACTTCAGGTGTTGGAATTACCTTAAATAATACAAATAATTTTATTGTTAAAGATATTACTATTGATAATACTAGTAATAATGATTACGGTATGCAATTTACCGGTACCGCCGATAACGTTGAAATCAGAAATATACATTTTATAGGAGATAAAACCGGAACTACGGCTGCTACATCTCCTGCCCCCATCTATAAAGGGTCAAGTACCGGACTTGTGGATGATGTTCGTTTTATCGGGAATACAATTGAAGGGGGTTATTATGGTATTTATTTTTACGGGGGAACAGGAACCTCTGCTTATGGCACCAATGTGATTTTTGATAGCAATATGGTTTTTGATCAATATTATTACGCAACTTATTTCTATTATACCGATTTTACAAGCGTTTCTTATAATTCCATTTATTCAAGAACTTTAAATGCTGCTACAACTTGGTATGGTTTACGTTTATATAACTGTGATTTTGTTGCCAATGCAAATAGGATTCATGGTAAAATATCAATTGCATCTTTTTACGGAGTCTATTTTTATAATTCAGGAAATGCTTTAAATCCGTCCTTATTCACAAATAATGAAGTAATAGGGATTACGAGTAGTACATATTACGGTATATATTCAGGATCAACGAGTTTTGTTGATATTATAAATAATAGTATACATATGTCTGGAAGCGGTGCTTCAAGAAATATTTATATTGCCAATAGCACCGGTGCTAATTATACAATTAAAAATAATTTATTGGTTAATACATCTTCCGGTTATCCGATTTATTTTTCAGGTTCCACAACTCCTTTCACTTCCGATTATAATTGCTTGTATGGCAGTTCCAATGTTGGATATATTACTTCGGCTCGTACATCCTTATCTGCTTGGCAATCGGCTACCGGACAAGATGCTAATTCCATCAGTGTGAATCCTTCTTTTGTTGATGTTACAACTGATTTAAAATTAACAAACTATACCGGTTTTGATTGTAATATGGTTCCGAATGTTAACCATGATTTGGTAGGAACGATTAGAACCTTACGTACTTTCATGGGATGTTATACGGCTCCTTTGGTAAGTTCGAATGGAGCTATTACAGAAATCCTACATTTGGATATGCCTGCTCATATGGGTGATACAAGTTTATTGGAAGTAGTATTCTTAAATGCCGGTTTAGATACCATTCAAGCTGCCACCATTAATTGGAGTATAAACAATGTTTTACAACCAACTGTTAATTGGACCGGAAGCCTTGCTTCTCAAAAATTTGATACCTTAAGTTTGGGTAGTATAATCTATCAAAATGGTTTTAATTATGTTGATGTGTGGTTAAGCGGAATCGGTGCATTAACCGATAGTGTTTCTTATGATGATTCATTGCAAGTTTATTCTTTTGCTTGTTATGATTCGTTAAGCGGTGATTTTATTGTCGGTAAATATTCAGGAGCGGATGTTCAAACTCTCAATGATGCTGTGTATATTGCCGGTCTTTGCGGTGTTAATGGTGATGTTACCTTAAAATTACAAAACGATACTTATATTGAAAATTGGAATTTGACAGATTTAAATAATATAATGGGTTCCCATGCTTTAATCATAACTTCTTTAAGTGGTAAAAGAGACAGTGTTATTATTCGACCTTCTTCAGGGGATGCTATTGTGTTTAATAATACTAATAATGTTAACATTAACAATATTACCTTGGATGCTATCAATGGTTATAATGCCATTAATTTTACAGGTGCTTCAAGTAATATCTTAATTGAAAATTGTAATATAAATGCTAGTCCTACCGCTAGTACAAACACATACAGTGGTATTTATAAACCTTCATCTGTATTTATGAATGGATTAACCATAAGAAAATGTAATATTGACGGAGGTTATTACGGTGTTTACATTGTCGGAACCAGCAGTGCATATGATCAAAATATTACTATAGACAGCAATATCTTTGCTAATCAATATTATTACGGGATTTATTTACAGTATGTGAATTCTAAAAGCACATCCTATAATTGCATAACTCCAAGAAGTTTGAATTCAGGAGTTAATTGGTATGGAATCTGGGTGAATTATAATCGTAACGGAGGGAATATAATAGGCAATAGAATATATGCCGATAATTCGAATATAACAACAAATTTATACGGTATGCGTACCTATTATATTGATTCGGCCTTAGTTGCTAATAATGAAATTATTTTGAACTCCACGGCATCTACAACTTATGGAATTTATATCGATTATCCTAAAGCCGTTGATTATGTCCATAACAGCATTTTACTTACCGGAACATCCAATACTGCTAGGGCAGCTTTTTGGTATGTTTACAGTAATACTACTTATGATGCTTCGATGATGAATAATATTTTTATTACCAATACAAGCGGTACAACACCTTATGCAATTTATTTATCGGGAACTTATTCTTCAACTTACGCTGCCAATTATCGCATTGATTATAATAATTATTATTCATCCGGAAATTTGGGTTACGTTGGAGGTGCAAAATTAGATTTGTCAAGTTGGCAAACTACGGTTATCACCGATATGAACTCTGTTAGTGTGTATCCTTCGTTTGTTGATTCATCACTTAATCTTAAACTGAATGATTATAGTGCACTTGCATGTCCGAAATATCCGGGTGTTGATAATGATATTGATGACAACATGCGAATTAATATTACAACTATGGGATGTTATACCCCTGTTATGTCTGGAGCTGATGGAGCACTTACGGAAGTCCTTAATTGGAAAACTTCGGCAGTCTATGCAGGTGATACTTCTCATTTGAAAGTCGTTTTATTAAATGCCGGATCCACAACCATAACGGCAGCAAATATCAGATGGAAATTTAATAATGTAGCGCAACCTGTTATTCATTGGACAGGCAGCTTGGCTATGGGAACAACGGATACTATAGATTTAGATACTGTAACGTATATATCGGGAAATAATGAAGTGATGGTTTGGATAGGTAGTTTGGGTGCATTAAACGATACTACACAAATTAATGATACTGTACGAGCATTTAATTATGCTTGCGATTCTATGTTAAACGGTTATTACATCATAGGTGCAACCGGCGATTTTGCCAATATGGATGAAGCAGTTGCCGTTTTAAATATCTGTGGAGTTAACGGTCCTGTTACTTTTGCCATACAACCGGGAACCTATTTGCAAAATACAACTATCGGGTATATTAATGGTACCAGTCCGACAAATACCATTACCTTTACTTCTACTACCGGTGATCGAAATGATGTTATCTTACAGCGAGCCGATGATGCTTCTACCGGCATTGCACCTGTGATGATAACTAAAGGTGAAAATATAATTATAAAGGATTTGACTTTATCTGCAATAAGCCCTATAACATCATCTTATGGGTATGCTTACGGTATTATTATTTCCGACTCCAGTAAAAATATTGAAGTTAAAAATTGTCATATTTTCATTCCTAAGAATTTTACAAGTGTACTAACTTCCACAAACTATATTTCGGTTTACTTGAAAGATGCCCTATATGACATTAGGATTTTAGATAATTTAATAGAAGCGGGAGCCTATGGTATTTATGCTCGTGGAATCAGTTCCGATACAAGGATGAATAGAATTGTCATTAAAAATAATGTTGTAAATCTGATAGATAATTACGGATTGTATCTATATTACGGTGATTCGATGTTAATAGAAGGGAATGTTATTAGACAGCGAACCGGTAATTTTACACCCGGTAATTTCTATGGAATTTATGCTTATTATGCAAATGCCGATTTACTTTCCAATAAAATTTGGGCGGTAACCTATAATCGTGGTATATATACTACTTATTTGAATAATACGGCAGCTCGTCCCGCTTTGATTGCCAATAATGAAATTATAGGGAATATTACATCTACATCTTATTATGGATATTATGTTTATAGTTCAACAAATGCAACTATTTATCATAATTCATTTTACTTAGGAGGTGATGTTCAAAGCAGAGGTATTTATGTGTATAGCAATAGTTCAACCTATGTTGATATTAAAAATAATAACATCGTTATGAATGTTGATGTTGCTTCAGATCCTTATCCTATCTATCTAGGTTCAACCACTTATTTAGGAACGCAGTGGACTATGAATTATAATAATTACCACAACGTAAATGGAACTAATATAGGGTATGCCGGAGGAGCCAAAACTTCTTTAGCTGCATGGCAAGCTACGGTCAGCATGGATACTAATTCAGTAAGTATTAATCCTAATTTCTTGGATATTTCTACAAGTATGATGCTTTTAGATAGCAATGGGTTATCTTGTCCTCGTTTACCATTAGTCCTCAATGATATTCAAGATAGTTCGCGTTCTCCTTTAACAACCATGGGAGCCTATCATTTTGAGCCTGCTCACTTGGACGTTTTGCCTTTGGCTTTTACTACACCTTCAACAACAGTTGCTGTTGGGGTTACAACTCCTATTAGTGTTATTATCGTAAATAACGGATTGGATACCGTTACATCGGTTATGATAGGCTGTGAAGTAAACGGGATGGCAATAACACCCTCGTCATGGATAGGTTCTTTGGCTCCGGGAGATTCTTCTTCCATACAATTGGGTACTTTTATGCCGCAATCATTTGAAAATAGTATAGTAGTTTATACTTATTTACCCAATGGGCAAACCGACCAATTTAAAATTAATGATACGATAAGGATGGAAGCTTACGGATGCGATTCCATGCTAAGCGGAACATATACCATAGGTGCTACCGGTGATTTTACAACTATTGATAAAGCTATTAAAACTGCTGAACATTGCGGTATCAGCTCCTCTGTGGTTTTTGAAATTCAAAATGGTACTTATACCAATCATTTATCAATAAATCAGATTCCTGGGGCAAGCGATACCGCAACCCTTACCTTTGTTTCACAAAGCCGAAATGCTTCCAATGTAATCATTAATGTTAGTCAAACCGCTTTACGCTTGAATCAAACGGCTCATTTGAATTTTAAAGAGATAACCATATATGGAAGTGTAATAGCCGTTGAGTTGTTGGGTATGTGTGAAAATATTGAATTTTATCGTTGTACTTTGGCAACATCTACTACCACAACCAATTCGGCATATCGTGTAATTAACTATGATAATACATCCGGTTCGGGTAATTATTTAAAAGATGTGCGTTTTATTAAAAATACCTTGTCAGGCGGTTATTCTAGTATGTATTTGTATTATGCCGGATCTTCAAGTACTGATATGGCTAATAGTTTAATTACTATAGATAGTAATTTAATGGTGGATGCTTATTATTATGGCATTTATTCTTATTATTATGCTAAGTATAAGAGTATCTCTTATAATACGGTAATTATGCGTTCATCTACTTCTACTCAATATGGTATTTATACGTATTATACTACCATTGATGATGGGATGATAGGTAATAGAGTGGTTACAAATGCTTCATCTACCAATTACGGTATGCGTTTATATTATATTAATAGTTATGCTGCCGATGGTTTAGCATTGATTGCTAATAATGAGGTTATTTGTAACGGTGGAAGCAGTACAATCTATGGTTTATATTGCTATTATAATACAGCTAAAATATATCATAACTCTATTTCTGTTTCCGGTACTGGAAATGCCTATGCTTTGTATATAGGTTCTATGAGTTCTTCATACCAAATGGATCTATACAATAATATTTTTGCTTCGTCTAGTACAGGTACGCCTTATGGGATTTATGTAGGGACTTCTTCCAATGCAACACAGTCTAGTGGTACCTATTTGGATTATAACGATTATTATAGCTCAGGTTCTGATTTGGGCTATATTGGTTCTGCTATGAATTCTTTATCGGCTTTACGTTCGGCAACAGGTCAGGATAACAATTCCATTAATGTAAATCCGAATTTTGTTAGTGCAGGTGATTTGAACTTGACTTCTTATGCGGGATTTGATTGTCCGAGAATGCCGGAAGTAGATAGGGATATTCAAAATTATATCAGAAAAAATACTACTAGCATGGGAGCTTATGCGAAAGAACCCAGTAATATTGATGCTGAACTAGTGGATTTCGTCGGATTTAGTGAAGCCTATGCTAGTGCAGGGAGTCACCCAATTAGTGTGATTGTTAGAAATTCAGGCTTTAATCCCATTGCTTCAGCTGTCATTACAGGAAAAGTGAATAATGTGGACATTGCTCCTATTACCTTTACTCCAAGTTCTCCGTTATTATTTGGAGATGCTGATACCGTTAGTATAGGGTCTTATGTGTTTGTATCCGGTATAAATGATGTGATGGCTGCCGTAACGCTTACAGGCGACACCTTGCAGGATAACGATACTATACACAATAGTCGCTACATGTGCACCTTTATTGTTGGAGGTGATTATGTAATAGGAAGTTCTCCAACTGCCGATTATCCTACGGTTGACTCTTTAATGGCCGATGTGCTACGATGTGGAATTAATAGTGATATTACGTTAAAATTTGAAAGCGGCACCTATACAGGCTCTTGGGATTTATTGGATTTAGGGTATTTCTTAGGTAATTATACCCTAACAGTTACTTCATTAGCCAAACATAGAGATAGTGTGGTTTTTGCCAACACCTCCGGTGTATTGGTAAACCTAAACAACACCCACAATGTGAAAGTAAAACATATTACCCTCGATGCAACAGCAGGAACTTATGCCGTTGAATTTACCGGTGATGCCAGTAATATTGTTTTTGACAGTTGTAAGATTCTGGCAAGCCCTACCTCTACTGCTACCTCTTATGCAGCTATTTATAAAGCATCTTCTACAGGATATCTAGACGGATTGACAATTAAAAATTCTTTGATTAGCGGAGGGTATTATGGCGTTTATCTTTATGGAGAATCCAGTTTAACTACTCAAAGGGTAATATTAGATAGCAACATTATTACCGATCAATATTATTATGGCGTTTATTATTATTACGTAAACTCCATCAGTACATCCTATAATTATTTGACCCCACGTGCCGTAAATCAAAATACACTTTGGTACGGTATGCGACTATATCAAAACAAAAACGGTGGAAATGTTGTTGGTAATAGAATTTATGCTGATAATTCATCCATTACAGGAACTATTTACGGATTATATATCTATTACATTGACTCCGCTTTAGTCGCAAATAACGATATTTACTTGAATTCAAGCGCAAGTACAACCTATGGTATTTACTTAAATTATCCTAAAGGATGTAATATTTTACATAATAGTGTGCTTATAGATGGTACATCAAATAATGCCCGAGCTATTTATTGGTATGTATATAGTAACGATACCTATGATGCGACATTGAAAAATAATATTTTTGTGTCTAATTCAAGTGGAACAACACCTTATGCTATTTATTTGGCAGGAACCTATTCTTCCGATTATGCTCAAAATTATCGTATTGATTACAATACATATTATTCTACCGGAAATATGGGATACGTGGGAAGTGCGCAATCCACTTTAGCCAACTGGCAATCGATAGTGGTTTCTGATCAACATTCAACCTTCTCATTACCATCATTTATCAATGTAAATCAAGATTTAAGATTAGCGGATTATTCTGCATACACTTGTCCCTTGATTACAGATATGCCTTATGATAGGGCAAATATTACGAGACATATGTTAACGGCAAAAGGTGCTTATGAAATGGTTTTATTAGAGGTTGATGCTTCCTTAAGAAATTTCGATACCACTAATCTGATTTACAATCAGACTTCGCCTGTTACCGTTACTTTATTGAATTCGGGATTGGATACACTTACATCTGCAAGCATTCACTGGACTTTTAACGGAGTGGCTCAAACGCCTTATTCCTGGAACGGCAGTGTATCTACGTTTACTTCTTCCATTGTTAATATAGGCAATGTTATCCCGCTTGTCGGCATGAACCATATTGTTGCATGGGTTAGTAATCCTAATAATTCAACCGATTCAAATACATTAAATGATACGGTTTATTTAGATGTTTACGCTTGTACCGGACCTTTCTCGGGGGTGTATACCGTGGGTAATTCAAGTGCTGATTTTGCGGATATCAATGAAGCTATCAATGCATTGAATTTATGTGGTATTTCAGGTGATGTTACTTTATCTGTGTTAAGCGGCAGGTATAATGGTTTTAATATCAATGGAGCCGTAAATGGAGCTAACGATACCACTATTGTTACCATTACTTCCGTTGCAGCTCATGCCGATAGTGTTGTCTTTGAAGGTAGCCCGGCTTTAACTTTGAATAATTCCGCTTACTTGGCATTCAGCAATATTACTTTTGATGCCAGAGCCGGCGGCTATGCCGTGTCAATAATAGGTAATACCGATAATGTGGAAATCAGCCATTGTAATATTTATGCCGATCCGAATGCAACAGCTTCTACCGCAGCAGGAATATATAAAGGTTCAACAGGTATTGCTAATAACGTACGGATTATAGGTAATACTATTGATGGAGGTTATTACGGTGTTTATTTCTATGGTGGTACCAGTTCTTCAATTTATGGTTATAATAATGTTGTTGATAGTAATTTGATTACCAATCAATATTATTATGCCACTTATTTCTATTATGCTCACTTTAACAGTGTGTCTTATAACACCATGCTTTCCAGAACGTCAAACACTTCTACCTATTGGTACGGCATACGATTGTATTATACTAATTTTGTTGTCCAAGCGAATAGAATTCACCAAAGAGCAACAGCGATTACATCTCCCTACTTAGTTTATATTTATTATGCATCTTATAATAATGCGGTTTCTCCTTCTGTATTTGCCAATAATGAGGTTATCGGATATTCTTCCACGACTTATTATGGTCTATATTTAGGATCATCGAATTTGTTAGATGTATACAATAATTCCATTTATTTGGATGCAACTGCAGGAGCCAGAAGTATTTACATAGCCAGTTCCACAACTTCATCCTACGATATCAAGAATAATATTGTGGTGAATACCAGTACTTCCGGTTATCCGATTTATTTTGCCGGAACTACCACACCTTTTACTTCCGATTACAATTGTTTTTATGGAGCAGGCAACGTAGGTTATATTGGCTCGGCTCAATCGACTATAGCCGATTGGCAAACAGCCACAAGTCAAGACGCTCATTCCATTAGCATTAATCCTCCTTTTGTAAATATAGGCAATAACTTGGATTTAACCGATTACAGTGCATTTATTGCCCCCAAATTAAATGATGTTACAGTTGATATCAATGGTATCACTAGAACCATATTAACCATGATGGGGGCTTATTCCGAACCTTTGTTTGAAGGATATGATTTGGAATTAATCGATATTCTTAGTCCGAAAACTATTAATGATGTGTATTGCTTCGACGATTACACTGACGTGAGAGTAGTGCTTAAAAATGCGGGTACAGAGAATTATTATTTCGATACCAATAACATAACCCTTCATTTAGACGTAAGCGGTGTTTATAATTATCAATTCGACACATTAATTAATGTCGGATCTATGCTTGCTTCTAAAAAGGACACGTTTGATATAATGGATATGCTGCCGGTTAGTTTACCGGGAACCTATCATATCAGCATTTATTTGAGTTCGTCTGTTGATACAATGTATGATGATGATACATTAAGGTTGGATTATACGGTTAATAAAATTGAATTGCCTTATGATGTCGACTTCTCCTCGCAGCCTTCCGAACTTATTCTTAGACAAGTGCAAGGTATTGTGAATTGGGAAGTGGAAGCCGGAACAGGAAGTAATCCGGTTATAGCACCTGTTTTTGGAACAGGTCGATTGACTTTTGCATCTGAGTCCGGGATAGGTTCTGTTGCTCAAGTTATACTTAATGGGTTAGATTTACGGGGCATGCAACATCCGAAGTTGGAATTCTGGTATGCACATGATGCTTCTTCCACAGAAAACGATTTTATACGTGTGAAAATGTCAACCGATGGAGGAGCTAGCACACAAGTACTTCAAACTATCTATAGATATGATGCGGCTTATACAACTCCGACATGGACTTATTATGAAATTGATTTATCAGCTTTCGACTCAGCTTCTTGTTTAAGTTTAATTATTGAAGGAAGTAGTTTTGGAGGTGCTAATCAAAATATTGACAGAATGCGTATTTCCTCGGAGAAAGATGTAGCAGTTACTTTACTAGCTCCTGCATTGAGTGAACTTATAGCTTGTAATCTTGATAACAAAGAATTGAAAGTAGTCATTGAAAATATGACATCTCAATTAGTTGATTTCTCGAAAGACACTACACAAATAGAAGTTCAGATTACAGGCACAAAAAATCTTTTATTTGTATATCCATTAAGTGGTCAGTTAGTTGGAATGGGTAAAGATACTATTGTAATTACCGATACATTGAATTTATCGAAAGATGGTTTATACAGAATAAAAGCATACATTCAGTCGATAGATAGCACTGCAGTTAATGACTCTAGTATGGTTAATCTTTATATCAATCCTGACTTGTCAATTTCAAATATAGTCGGTGTGGATGAAGTGAACTGTAAGTTTATAGGAGATAGTGTGTATGTCAGCTTTGATATCATAAACAGCGGTAATCTTGTTGTAAATGAAATTCCATTGCGTTTGCAAATTAATAATGCAAATGATATCATTGATACAATATATACGTTGATGAATGTTGGTGATACGCTTACCTATCATTTCACACAAGCATTTGTAGTGCCGATTGTGACAGAATCACAACCTTATTATATTGTTACCGTAAAAACAGAATTAGGCTGTGATGTAGATCAATTGAATAACAGTAAAAATATTACCGCTTGCGTAGAAATACCGGAAGTAGTAGATTTGCAATTACAATCGATCAATAAACCGATTGAAACACTATGTGATTCGGGATTACATATCGTAAATGTTTCGGTTACTTTAGCAAATGAAGGTACAAATGACATTACTGCTGCTGTGGTTCACGTTGAAGTAGATAGTGCCGGTGTTATTTTAGCTTCTTTCTCAGAAGTATCAGATGCTATCCTATCGGGTTCAACATTGACACATGTGTTTACACAAGGCTATAGTGTTCCCAATTTTAGCGGAAACTATACTGTCAAAGTATTTGTTGAAGCTATAGCTGATGACGAGGATTTAACAAATGATACTTTAGTTGTCAATGCTTGTGCCATTCTTAATGATGTTGGCATAAACGATATTACGGAAATTAATTGGACTTTGGGACAAAACATTCCGAATCCTGCCAAATCGTTAACAAGTATACCTTATGTTGTGCCTCAAGATGGAGAAGTTATCTTTACCGTAATGAGTATCAACGGACAGATATTGTATCGGGAAGTAATACAAACACTTGCAGGCAGCCATCGGGTGGAATTGAATACCGACAAGTTGTCGAATGGCATGTATTACTACAGCATGGAATACAAGGGACAACGCATCGTCAAGAAGATGACGATACAACGATAGCGAATATGCAAAGAGGTCGTAAAATTATTTACGACCTCTTTTTTTTGTTAACTCTTTTTTGAGTTGCTATGAAAAATAGCGATTGATATTACCATTTTCTACCTTCATTTTTCCGACCTTCTTGAATAGTTCTTCAGGGTTGAATAATTCTTTTATTTTTTCTTTCCCGAGGTGGAAAAATGCAGGAAAATACGCCTAAAACCCGCCATTTTTAGCTTGGAAACCGGCTTTTTCAAAACAGCAAGCCTGCGGATAAAATCCGCAAGCCTGCAGACGAGCATCCGCAAGCCTGCCGTTGAGCAACAGCAAGCCTGCGGATTAATTCCGCAGGGCTACCGGATCCAAATAGGGTACGCACCCTATTTATTTTGAAGGCATTATGTTATATATCAATGTGTTAAAAATCTGCTTTTAAAAAGGGTGCGTACCCTATTTAAAAAATGCATGTGTTTAGGTATGGTGAATTTGAATCTGTTATTTTGTAGTAATTTGTGAGCGGAAATTCTCTGCGTTCTCTGTGGTAAAAAAGTCGCGAGTGCCGAGTCCCGATTGCCGGGAGGTTTTTGTTAATGCCAAAAAAAGGTTGCATACAAAACTGTAACTTACTATCGCTATCGGATTACAATAGCCATCGAAACCCACATCTGTATGTTTTTACAATTCTTTGGGTATTTGTCACATTTTTCTATCACTTTTTTTTGCTGTAAATTAGCACAAAAAATAATAGCACCTCAAAAAAAGATTTAACCCTTTTTTTTATATTAATTGACTTTTATTAATTTTTTTTATATTTTTGCCATTAGTATTTTTAATCTAGATAAAAAGCATAAAGGGGTTCTGCTGCTTGTTTAGATTGAACTAAAATAAAATGAATCCCTTTTTTAATAAAATGAAATATATGAAAAAATTAATTATTTTTTGTTTAGTGGTTTGTAACTTTCTCGTTGGGAAAGCACAACTTAATCCACCGGTAGTACAGTTTACGTCTACTTTAGGAGATACGGTATACAATACAGGTCCTTTTGTAATAACAGCAAAAGTAGCTTCTCGTACCTATGCACCGATTATTACTCCAAAATTAATGTATGCTGCTACGTATAATAGTATAACGACTTACGATTCAATTGTAATGACTCCAACAGCAGGTGATTCGATGTGGACAGCTACAATTCCACAACACATTTATGGCACTTCCATTGTTTATTCTATAAATGCATTTGATTCGATAGGGAATAACAATTATGCTCAGAAAGGACTTTATATCCAACGCATAAGCGGAGGAGGTGGGGCACGAGTAGTAACTATACAAAATGGTTCAGGTAGTCAAGTTGTGATACCTATTAATAGCGCTCATAATTATTCTTATACGCAACAGATATATACTGCATCTGAATTAAATGGTCCCGGTATGATAAATGCTATTGCATTTGATGTTAGTGTTTCTAATATAGCCCAACAGAGTATTGACGTATATATAGCACATACAACGCAGAGTACCATAGCGGCAGCAGCCAATGTAATTCCGGGAGCAAATTTAACTTTAGTATATTCCGGATATTATACCTTTAACACTACAGGTTGGAATACTATTGTTCTTCAAACACCTTTTCTATATAATGGAACTGATAATATTGTTGTTGCAGTAGATAAAAATACAGGTTCATCTTCTTCAGGATTGGCATTTTATAATGAAACCACTACCAATCCTATGGCAATACGATATTACGGTTCCTCAGATATAAGCCCGATTACCTTAGGCGGTACAGCTGCTGTAACAAATAATTATCGTCCGAATATTCGTTTTTCTTTGTTAGGGACGTCAAATGATAGTAATTCTGTGAAATTGCTTTCCATTGATAATCCTACAAAAGGTACCAACGGAGGATTACAGCCTGTGAGAGTTACTATCAAAAATGTAGGTATCAAATACTTGGATTCCTGTTATCTAGATTGGACATTAAATGGTGTTTTACAATCACGAACGATTTGGAGAGGATATTTGCCGGAAGATTTTAACGATACAATTACAATTGGCTATTATACGCAACCTTATGATATGTTTGACACCATTGTTGTTTGGGTCAGTATGCCAAATGGTGTTATAGATTCTACAAACCATGATGATACATTAAGAGTCTATCCATATGGATGTTACGGAAGTATTAGTGGAGATTATATTGTGGGAACAGGACCCGGAGCTGATGTGCCGGATTTTGCTACTGCTTTTTTTATAGGTTCTTTGTGTGGTATTAATGGAGATGTTACTTTAAAATACCAAAGTGGTGTTTACGTTGAAAATTGGGATTTTACGGATATTGCCGATATCATGGGTCCCTATACCTTAACTATTACTTCTTTAAGTGGCAATAAAAATGATGTTGTCCTCAGTCCTACCTCAGGAGTAGGTGTCATTCTAAACAATACAAACAATTTAATAATTAAAAATATTAGTATCAATGCTACTCAAAGCAATACTTATGCGATACAATTTCTCGGAGATGTGTATAATATTGCTTTCCTTCATAACAATTTTTATTGTGATACAGTTGGCACAGCAAGTACTACCGCACCTATATATAAAGCAAGTTCCACCGGCATTGCCGATAGTGTTACCTTTATTGGAAATGTGATTAGAGGAGGTTATTACGGAATATATTTCTATGGGGGTACAGCTTCAAATGCCTATGGAACTCGTATCGTTATTGATAGTAATATGATTATAAATCAGTATTATTACGCAACTTATTTTTATTATTGTGATTTTAATAGTATATCCCATAATATAATATTATCGAGAACTACAGCAACCTCTACCTATAGGTATGGACTTCGCATGTATTATTGTAATTATATTGCCAATGGAAATAAAATACATCAACGTTCCTCAGCAATTACGTATCCGTATTTAGCCTATTTATATTATTCAGGGTATTATAATACCTTAACTCCTTCATTGATTTGTAATAATGAGTTAATTGGAATGACCACCAGTACATATTACGGTATGTATGTAGGGACGTATAATGTGTTGAATATAGTGAATAATAGTATTTATATGTCAGGAACCGGCGCTTCAAGAAATATTTATATTGTAAATTCGACGTACTCTAGTATTGATTTGAAAAATAATATAATTGTAAATGCATCTAGTGGTTATCCGATTTATGTATCCGGAACAACGACTCCACTGACATCAAATTATAATTGTTTTTATGGAAATACAAATATAGGATACATTACTTCATCGCATACTACATTAGCTTCTTGGCAAACAGCTACAAGCCAAGATGTCAACTCAATAACGGTTAATCCGACATTTATAAATGTAAATAATAATCTGAAACTTACAAACTTTTCAGGCTTTAATTGTTATCGTTATCTGAATGTAAATTTTGATATTGAAGGTGTGATGCGTATTCCTTTAACAAGCATGGGATGTTATACGCAACCTTTACCTACGGAAAATGCATCCTTGACAGAAATTCTTAATTTGTCTGAATCTACCATAGTAGGCGATTCCGATGTATTGGAAGTTGTTTTTTTAAATAGTGGAACAAATCCAATAAGTTCAGCAACCTTGAATTGGAGTATTAATAATGTAAATCAACCTAGTATTTATTGGACGGGTAATTTATTATCTACAGATAAGGATACCTTAGTGTTGGGTCCTATACATTATCAATCAGGATACAATGAAGTTGTAGTTTGGATTAGTAGTTTAGGTGCTCTCAATGATACTACACATCAAGACGATACAATACGGGCAATTAATTATACTTGTGATTCTCTTTTGAATGGAAATTATATTGTGGGGGTCAATGGTGATTTCCCCGATATACAAAGTGCACTTGATATATTAAATAAATGTGGAATTTCAGGGAATGTTAATTTGCTATTACGCTCGGGAAGTTATGACGCATTTATTTTACAAGGAAGTATAAATGGGGCAAGTTTAACTAATATTGTTACTATTACCTCTTTGGCTCAACATGCCGATAGTGTAATTTTTAGTGGTAATGTGCCACTTACTATTTCAGGAGCTTATCATTTTAAATTTAGTTATGTTACCTTCGATGCCAGAATAGCGGGAGGATACGCTGTTTATTTTTCCGGAATGGCAGAGGATGTTGAAATTAGTCATTGTAGGATTTTAGCCGATCCGATCGGAACTTCTTCCTCTGCAGCGGGAATATACAAAGCATCTGCAACCGGTACCGTAGATAATATACGCATTATTGCTAATGTAATTGATGGAGGATATTATGGGATTTATTTCTATGGGGGTACAGGGACTTCAGATTACGGAACAAATGTCATCGTTGATAGTAATCTAATTACAAACCAATATTATTACGCAAATTATTTTTATTATACAGATTTTAGCAGTGTTTCACATAATACTATATTGTCTAGAACAGCAAACACATCTACCTATTGGTATGGAATAAGATTTTATTATTGTAACTTTGTCGCCGATGGAAATAAAATTCAACAAAGATCAACAGCTATTACCTATCCTTATTTGGCATATATTTATTATACGGGTTATTATAATACATTGTTGCCATCCGAATTTATTAATAATGAATTAATCGGAACGACAACTTCTACCTATTATGGTATTTATGCAGGCACATCTAATGTTTTAAATATGTATCATAACTCAATCTATATGTCCGGAACCGGCGGTTCGAGAAATATTTACATAGCGAGTTCTACTACTTCATCGTATGATATAAAAAATAATATTGTGGTGAATGACAATGCATCCGGTTATCCGATTTATTTTGCCGGAACTACAACTCCTTTTACATCCAATTACAATTGTTTTTATGGAGTGGGTTATGTAGGTTATTATTCTTCCGCCCA
>JAGOKS010000003.1:42954-72478 GCA_017994425.1 Bacteroidales bacterium
TTTTGCTTCACAATCCGGAATTGGCTCAATCTCTCAACTTATATTTAATGGTTTAGATTTAAGGGGAGCGTTGAATCCGAAATTAGAATTCTGGTATGCGCAGGATGCCGATGCTACTGAAAATGACTTTATGTTGATAAAAGCTACTACCAATGGAGGGGTTAATTTTCAAGTGCTTGAAACAATATATCGCTATAATGCTTCTTTGTCAGCCCCTGCTTGGACTTATGTTGTTATAGATTTATCAAGCTACGATTCAGCGTCTTGTTTGAGCTTGGTTTTTGAAGCAAATAGTTTTGGAGGTGCTAATCAAAATATTGATAGAATACGAATTGCATCGGTACAAGATGTTGCTGTTCGTTTAATTACTCCTGAAGAAGAAAACTTAGTCGCTTGTAATTTAGACAATCAAACATTACAAGTGGTAGTTGAAAATATGACACCCCAAGCTGTAAATTTTGATGTTGATACGACAAAAATAGTATTAAAAGTAAGTGGAGCTAAAAATCTATCATTTAACTATCCTTTATCCGGTATATTGCAAGGTTTGCAAAAAGATACGATTACCATTTGCGATACATTTGATCTTAGTCTAAAGGGTAATTATCAAATAGAAGCTTACATACAAGCAGTAGATACCCTATTAACTAATGATACAACTACTACTACTATTTTGATAAATCCTGATTTACAAATTAATTATGTTGTTGGCGTAGATGAAGTCAATTGTAAATTTATGGGTGATACGGTATTTGTAAGTGTTATGATTGAAAATACGGGAAATTTAAAAGTCGTACAAGTGCCTGTTAGCATGCAAATAAATGGGGGAAGTGTTATGTCTGAATTCTTCTATTGGGATCTTAATCCGGGAGAGTCGCTCCTTTATGATATGGGATATTTCTATATTGTACCTCAAGTATCAGCAGAACAGCCATATTATCAAGTGAAAATTAAAACGGAACTAAGTTGTGATGCCGATTCTTCAAACAATATCTTTACCATTACCGCTTGCGTAGAAATACCGGAAGTAGTAGATTTGCAATTACAATCGATTAATAAACCGATTGAAACACTCTGTGATTCGGGATTACATATCGTAAATGTGTCAGTTACTTTAGAAAATGCAGGTACAAACGACATTTCTGCTGCTGTAGTTCATGTCGAAGTAGATAGTGCCGGTGTTATTTTAGCTTCTTTTTCAGAAGTATCGGATGCTATCTTATCGGGCTCAACATTGACACATGTGTTTACACAAGGCTATAGTGTTCCTAATTTGAGCGGAAACTATACTGTCAAAGTATTTGTTGAAGCTATAGCTGATGACGAGGATTTAACAAATGATACCTTAGTTGTCAATGCTTGTGCTATTCTTAATGATGTTGGCATAAACGATATTACGGAAATCAGTTGGACTTTGGGACAAAACATTCCAAATCCTGCCAAATTGTTAACAAGCATTCCCTATGTTGTTCCTCAAGAAGGGACAGTTATTTTCACTGTGATGAGTATCAACGGACAGATATTGTATCGGGAAGTAATACAAACACTTGCAGGCAGCCATCGGGTGGAATTGAATACCGACAAGTTGTCGAATGGTATTTATTACTACAGCATGGAATATAAGGGTCAACGAATCGTAAAGAAAATGACGATACAACAATAGCATATACGTAAAGAGGTCGTAAAATTACTTACGACCTCTTTTTTAATAGGAATTTTTAGTTCATAATGCTTTATATTTGAAGATTAAACTTCAAAGCCTCTGTCATGTTACTGAAATAATGGAAATTCATGCCTTCAATGTATTTTTCATCTATTTCATCTACATTGTTTTTGTTGTCACTAGGAAGGACAATCTCAGAGATGTCGGCACGTTTAGCAGCTAGAATTTTTTCTTTAATACCACCAACGGGAGATATTTTTCCTCTTAGCGTAATTTCACCGGTCATTGCTACATTGTGTCTGGGTTTTAAACCTGTAAATGTAGATACCAATGCAGTCAGCATGGTTATGCCGGCGGAGGGACCGTCTTTGGGAGTTGCTCCTTCAGGAATGTGAATATAGACATCTTTTTTTTCAAACATACTACTGTCAATATTGAAATCTTTAGCATTTGCTTTGAGATATTCGTAGGCAATGGTAGCAGATTCTTTCATAATATCGCCTAAATTTCCTGTAATGGAAATATTTCCTTTCCCGTCAGATATGGCGGTTTCAATAAATAAGATTTCTCCTCCTACAGGTGTCCATGCCAAGCCAATGGCAATGCCTATTTTGTTTTGTTTTAAATCGATTTCTCTTTTATATAAAGGGCTTCCCAATACCTTTTTTAAGTGTTCTGCTTTAATACTTTTCGAATAGCTTTCATTATTCGCAATAAGAAAAGCTTGATGACGTATCATTTTAGCAATAGTTTTTTCTAAAATTCTCACACCGGCTTCGCGAGTATAATCACTGATAATTTGTTTTATAATTGTATCAGAGAAAGAAATATGTTTTTTTGTTAATCCATGTTCCAGTATCTGTCGGGGGATAAGATGGCGTTTGGCTATTTCAATTTTTTCTTCCATGAGATAGCTATTTAAATCAATAATTTCCATTCTGTCAACCAAAGCAGGATGTATGCTGTTGAGTGTGTTGGCAGTGGCAATAAACATAACTTTTGATAAATCGTAGGTTGTTTCCAAAAAATTATCGTAAAAAGCATTGTTTTGTTCAGGGTCGAGTACTTCCAACATGGCAGAGGATGGGTCCCCTTGATGGGTAGCCCCCGATATTTTATCAATTTCATCAAGTACAAAGACCGGATTTGAGGATTCTGCTTTGCGAATGCTTTGAATGATACGTCCGGGCATGGCTCCAATATAGGTTTTGCGATGACCTCTAATTTCAGATTCATCGTGTAATCCGCCTAAGGACATTCGGATATATTTGCGTTCCATCGCCCTTGCTACCGATTTGCCCAAAGAAGTTTTTCCTACTCCCGGAGGTCCTACAAAACATAAAATAGGGGATTTCATATCTCCTTTTAATTTCAAAACAGCTAAATATTCAATGATGCGATCTTTGATTTTGTCTAAGCCGTAATGGTCTTCATCTAAAATTTGCCGTGCCTTTGTCAGATCTATATTCGTATCTGTATATTCATTCCATGGAAGGTCAACTAAAAGTTCCAGATAATTTAATTCTACAGTAAAATCGGGAGACATCTGATGCATGCGTTCTAATTTTGCAAGACTTTTTTCAAATTGTTTTTTTGTTTTTTCATCCCACTTTTTCTTTTCTCCTCTTGTTTTTAAATCCTGAACCGTTTGGTCAATGCTATTATTTCCCAATTCATCTTGTATAACTTTTAATTGCTGATTTAAAAGATATTCCTTTTGTTGTTTGTCTAATTCTGTCTTGGCTTTCTTTTGTATTTCGGCTTTAAGTTCTTCCATTTCAAGACATCGAATCTGATTTCGCAATACTATTTTAGCACGACTTAATATATCCGGATTCTCAAGAATGTTTTGTTTTTCTATTACTTCCAAGCTTAAATTAGAGGCCAAAAAATTGATTAAAAAAGAAGGATGATTGATGTTTTTTAAAGTAAAAATAGCTTCAGCAGGTAAATGTGTGGAAGATAATTTCATGCATTTATCCGTGATTTCCGTTAAGGAAGACATGGTAGCTTTGAATTCATCGCTGTTGATTATTTTTTTATCGGAATCATTGGTTTTATAAGCGGAAATTGTGGCTTGCAAATAAGGTTCCGTTGTAATTATTTGTTCAATTTTAAATAATTTAACACCTTGGATAATAATTGTTGTCCCACCATCTACCATGCGATAGATTTTTAAAATGCGTGATAAAGTGCCAATTTGATACAAATCGTTGGGATCAGGGTCTTGTATGTCTTCATCTTTTTGAGTAATAACACCAATAAGTTGCTTTTTTTTATAGTTTTCATTCACTAATTCAATTGATTTTTCACGTCCAACCGTAACAGGGATTACAATACCCGGAAACATTACTGTGTTGCGTAAAGGTAAGACAGGAACTCTTTCAGGAATTTCAAACTTTTCCATTTCTTCCATTTCAGCAGGACTTAACAATGGTATAATCTCCGTCTCTCCTGCTAAAATATCTTGTAAAATATTTTCTTTATTTAATTTCCAATTTGTCATAATGTATTGAAACGTTATCGTTATAATTCTATATAAAAACCATTATATAATAGGATTGTTCAATCTAATCTTATTTTTTAACTTTCATTTATTATTATAAAGTTTTAATATTCTTGTTTATTGCAACTTTCGATGTGTTTATAATTGATTTCATTATTTTAATAATTGTTTAAGTCAAGTTATTGTATTTTATAATATAAAAAAATATATTTTTGCAGATATAAAAATACTCATGATGTCCAATTACAATATACGCATTTTATTAGTTGATGATGAGCCCGATATATTAGAATTTATTGGTTATAATTTAAAAAATGAAGGATATCAAGTATTTATGGCTAATAATGGGGAAAGAGCCATAGAAAAAGCTTTGGAAATTAAGCCTCATTTGATATTATTAGATGTGATGATGCCAGTAATGGATGGAATTGAAACGTGTGTGGAATTAAAAAGCAGAGATGTTTTTAATGATACGCTTATTGTTTTTTTATCGGCAAGGGGAGAAGACTATTCACAAATTATGGGTTTGGAATCGGGTGCTGATGATTATATTACTAAACCAATTCGTCCGAAAGTATTAAAATCAAAAGTTAAATCTTTATTGAGACGTATTGTAGAAAGTGAAGTGCAAAATGATGATAATAGAATCGAATTGAAAGACATACTTATTGATAGGGAACGTTATAAAGTAATATATAAAGAAGAAAAGGTTTTTCTTCCACGCAAAGAGTTTGAAATCTTATTTTTGTTGGCTTCACGTTGCAATAAAGTAGTACGTAGAGAGGAGATATACGCTCATTTATGGGGAAATAAAATCATAGTAGGGAATAGAACCATAGATGTGCATATCCGTAGATTGCGTAAAAGAATGGCAATTGAAAATATTAAAACCGTAAAGGGTATCGGTTATATGTACGAAGAATAAAAAAACAGCAATTCTATAAGCCGGATTCTGTATTTTGATTACTCAAAACTTCTGTCATTTATCTGGGATGTTTATCACTAAACACCTCAAGCAACCTACCCTCCGAGATTGGACGAGCAGCCCTCAAGCCTCGGTTTACATGGTCTTTCAACCCATAAGGTTTACCCCAATAAACAGTTGCCTGCTTACTGCGTGAGCTCTTACCTCACGTTTTCACCCTTACCTTTTTCAAGGCGGTAATTTTCTGCGGCACTATCTGTACTTGTTTACACAAGCCCTTCCCGTTAGGAAGTATGGTGCTCTGTGTTGTCCGGACTTTCCTCTGTATTGCAAATGCAATACAGCGACAGAACGAATTGCTGTTTATTCCAAAAAGGAAACATCTCCTTTCCCTTCGCGTATGATAGTAATTTCTCCATCTGTACAGCGTATAACGGATGATGGTTTATAATCTCCTGCTCCTCCATCAATTACAATATCTACGGTGTCTTGATATTGTTCATATATTAATTCAGGTTCAGTATAATATTCTAGGAAATCATCTTTTATTTTCAATGATGCGTTTAATATTGGTCGTCCCAGTTTTTCTACAATGGCACGGGCTATGTTATTATCAGGAACTCTTATGCCTACGGTTTTCTTTTTTTGTATGAACTTTGGAACATTGCTATTAGCTTCTAAAACAAATGTATAAGGTCCCGGAAGTAATTCTTTCATTAATTTAAATATGGCATTGTTTAAAGGGAGTGTGTAATCGGATAAATTTTTTAAATCATGACATATAAATGAAAAATTTGATTTTTCTCTTTTCTTTCCGGTAATTGAACACAAACGGTCTAAAGCTTTGGCATGGTATAAGTCGCATCCGATTCCGTAAATGGTGTCGGTAGGATAAATAATAATCCCTCCATTTTTCAAACAATCAACTACTTGATTGATTTGTCTTTCGTTGGGATTGTTTTCATATAGTTTTAAAAGCATATACACAAATTTATAAAAAAAGGGTAAGCTACTTATATCGCATCGCTCAACCATCTTACCCTTGCTATCTTCCAATCCTGGGGGAGTTCAACAGGAGCAGATCGTATAAGACTTACCCGAATGCAAAAGTATAACTTTTTTTTAAACGAAGTTTGAACTATTTAAAAAAGAATATAAAAAGCTTATTCTTTTAATAGTTCTATTATTGAATTACAAATAAAGTTTGCAGTATATCCATCTCCAAAAACGGGAGGAAATGCCGTAGGAGGATTTTCCGTATATTTCATATAGGCTTGGTATATGGAGTTAGGTAAGTCATCACTGAGAATGCCACATTTGGATTCTACAATTTCTATCCATTCTGTTTCAGATCGAACGATTATACATGGCTTTTGATAGAAATATGCTTCTTTTTGTACACCACCGGAATCTGTTAGTATAATATCCGCTTTATTTTCTAAATACATCATTTCCAGATAAGAAACGGGATTTAAACTATGAATGTACGGATGAGAATTAAAAAGTTGCTGTTCCTCAAGACTTAAAAAAAGAGAAATCATCTTTTTTGTTCGCGGGTGCATGGGAAAAATAAGGTGTTGCTTTTTTTCAGCAATTAATAGTAAGCCTTTTATAATGTTTCTCAACCGCTTTTCATCGTCAGTGTTTTCTTTGCGATGAATGGTAGTTAAGGCAAACGAAGGAGCTATTTTAATACTATTTTTTAATGGAGTAGATAAAGGGATAATTTTGTTTTTAAAAAATAAAGCATGGTCGTACATAATATCTCCGGAAAGATATATTTTTTTGTTCTTCGGATGGAAAGGTTTATGAGTATTCAATGACAGCCCTTCATTTATTAAATTGTTGACGGCAGTTTGTGTAGAACAGAATAAAACAGTGGCTCTTTTATCGGTTTCTACACGATTAACTTCTTCAGGCATATCATTAAAGGAACGCATACCGGCTTCGATATGGGCAAAAGGCACACGACATAGTTCGGCAGCCATTGCCCCGGCAAGGGTCGAATAAGTGTCTCCGTAAACAAATATCATGTCAGGTTTTTTTTTGTTTATTACTTCACTTATTTCTTGAATTGCTTTTTGCAAGGGAAAAATTTGATTTTCGGTATGCATATCTAAATGATAAGCTGGAGGGTCTATGGCGAGTTCATTAAAGAAAACTTCCGACATATTTTTATCGTAATGTTGTCCTGTGTGTATAATTATATGTTGTAGCTGTGTAGAGAATTCCTGCTTAATCGCTCTGCATAAAGCAGCAGCTTTGATAAATTGAGGTCTGGCACCGATAATGGAAATGATTTTATTCATTAACGATATTTTACATGAAGAGAATCCGTTACTTTTGCAGGATATTTCTCTTTTATGACGTCATTGGCAGTTTTAATTTTTGGTAATAGAAAATTTGCTGTTATATATGCCGGTTTGTAAAGGAGTATCTTTTCTTTAGCAGTAGCAGTCAACACTTTTTTATTTACATCGACTGAGGCAATGTAATAAAATATAATACCTGCAAAAAATAAAATTTTAAATACTCCGAAAACAAAACCCAATGCTTTGTCAATAAAGTCGGAAATAACAAAAGAAACACTTATTTTGAATAATTTTCCGATAAGAAAAACTGTTAAAATACAAATAAAAAAGGTGATGGCTAACGAAAGTAAATGCATTGTTTCGGATTCAGCACCTATTAATCCAGCAGTAATATCTGATAAATAAATGGCTCCCCATCCACCTACCAACAACGCAATTATTGAAAATACTTCAAGAATAAGTCCTCTTTTGATTCCTTTGTATCCGAACCAAACCATAGCAAGGATTATGAGTATATCAATAATTTTAAACATCTTTTATTTTTATTATTTAGATAAAAATTGATGAACGAACTTGTTTGCATACACAAAATTATTCAGTTCTTCATTATCGGTATGGAGTATATTATTGTTTGAGCCTTTCCACCAAAGCTTACCTTCAAAAATAAACGAAACAGTTTCTCCTATTGCCATAACCGAATTCATATCATGAGTGTTTATAATGGTTGTCATTTGATATTCATGCGTAATTTCAGATATCAACTCATCGATAACAAGGGATGTTTTAGGGTCTAATCCGGAATTAGGTTCATCGCAAAAAAGATATTTCGGATTTAAAGCAATGGCACGGGCGATGGCAACTCGTTTTTTCATACCGCCACTTAATTGAGACGGATATAATTCATGAGTATCTTTTAAATTTACTCTTTCCAAACAAAAATCTACCCTGTCTTTTTTCTCAGAGGCGGTTTGATTTGAAAGCATAATTAATGGAAACAGAATATTTTCTTTAACTGTCATAGAATCAAATAAAGCACCTCCCTGAAACAAGACTCCCATTTCTTGACGCATATATTTTCGTTCTTTTTTTGACATATTGGAAAAATTTCTTTTGTCATAAAAGATAGTCCCCTGATCGGCTTCATATAATCCTATGAGACATTTCATAAGTACAGTTTTACCGGAACCGCTTTGTCCAATTATAAGATTGGTTTTTCCGGGCTCAAATTGGCAGGAAATGTCATGTAAGACCTCTTTTTCATCAAAATATTTATATACTTTTTCTACTTTAACCATGTTTATCCAAGGAATAATTCTGTTAATAAAAGGTCTAATAATAAAATCATAAAGCTGCTGTTTACAACTGCTTTCGTACTTGTTTTCCCCACTTCTAAGGCTCCCCCTTTGGTGATATAACCCCAATATCCCGATATAGAAGCAATTACAAAACCAAAAGTAAGTGTTTTAAAGATGGCATAATAGATGTCGCGTGCTAAAAACCAAGAACGTATCCCTTCAATGTATTGAGAAGAAGGGATGGTGCCTAAAAACTCACAAGCTCCCCAACCACCTAATAATCCCAAAAATATACCGATAATAATTAATAATGGATTAATAAATGTACAAGCAACAATTTTAGGTAATATTAAGTGTGATGCTGAGTTAATTCCCATCGTCTCTAATGCATCCACTTGCTCGGTAACTTTCATCGTTCCAATTTCAGAAGCAATACGTGATCCTATTTTTCCTGCAAGAAAAACACTGATAATGGTAGGGGCAAATTCCAAAACAATGGATTGGCGAACGACAAACCCTATGGTCCATGAAGGTAATAAGGGATTTTCAATTTGTAAATTGGTTTGAATGGTGATAACAGCACCCATAAAAACAGAGATTATTGATACAATTAATAATGAATCAATGCATAAACCATTGATTTCATCTACCAATTGTTTCCTGAAATATCGCCCGTTTTCAGGTTTTGAAAAAACCCTTTTCATCAACAATAAGTAATCTCCTATATCGTGTAAAATTCTTTCAACAATATTCAAATGAACGGCTTCCTTTATTTTTTCACCGTTATTTACCATAGAAAATATATTCATCTTTAACTAATTATTAACAAACAATACATTAACGTTTTATTGAATTTTTTATTTCACATTTCTTTAATAATCCCGATAATCCTTATTGATAGGGAGTTTTAAATCTTTTAACATATTCGACTTCACATTTATCGTAAATTCAAATCCTCTCAAACTACCAAAAGGTCTCCATTTAAATCCCATCTCCCAACAGTGTAAATCTCTGTATATGTCAAAGGAAGAAACTGAAAATCTTTTAGATATAAAATCATATCCTGTGGTGAAAGCAATACGCCATTTTTGAGTTAGTTGAAAATTGCCTTGTAAATTTAAAGTGTTTGTCATTTGTTGATTGAATTTGTTAGAGTCTGGTTTCACCAATATATAATATCTGTAATTATCACTGATGTTATAATTAAAAGAATAGCTGATGTTGATATTCCATTTTCCTAACGATGAAAATCCTCCGGATTCATCCTTGTTTTTAAACAATTCATCATTGATGGAATAAGTTAATGAAATGGAAAAAGAAGTATTTGATAAGCGGAAAAATCTTTTGTTTTCCTTGAGTTCAAAGGTATCTACTCTTCGTCCGGAAGTACCAATGATATAAGGGTCTAGACCGGCTCCGAAATTAAGGAATAAGGATTTGAAAAGGGTGGTTCTTCCCGTAATGCTTAAGGGTTGCCATCGCATGGAGTCGGCGGTGAAAACATAACTGGATCCAATGGTTAAATTTTCAATAATGGTAACTTTTTTTGGTGTTCCAGTGCTGTCTTTTTTATTGGCAACTTTCATTTCTAATTTATTGCTGAAGGTTAAACTTAAAGCAGCCGATTGTTTTTCCAAGGGTCTGCCGTAAAGAAATCCTTCTGTGGGGGAATAAATTTGAGTTTCATTCTTAGTGGAATCAAAATAGGATTTAAAATGACTTTTGTTGATAGCCGGACGATAAGAAAAAGATAGAGCAGGGATAAATTCATGCCTGAAAGCTTTTACTTTTCCTTTTTTTAAGCTGTACATGCCATACAAAGTAGTTCTTAATGTGGAAGTGTAAGAGATATCATGAATGGCAAAAAATCCATAAAGGGTGTCTTTTACAATAACTGACTTTCCTGCAGTGTCTTGCGCCCATGAACGCAAGGCTCCTTTAAATTGCCAATATTCATTTAACCGAATGGAATTGTTCCAATCTAAATATTTAAAAATTTTAATGCTACTTGAAATTGGGATTGCATGTGAAATTCCGTATTTCATGTTATCGGGAATTTGTTGTGACAATGCTAGGGTATCGTATAGCCCTATATTGTTAATCAAAATGGTATTGTACGACATCGAAATATTTTCATACCAACGAAGTTTCCCCACGACATTGCGTCTCCTTAATGGATAAAATTGGCTGATGTTGAAATTTATATTTGGAAGCGTTAATTGCATGTATTTGGTTTTAACATTCTGCGATAAATCGGCATTAATACCTAGAGAATAATTGTTCTTCCAACTAGTTGAAAAACTAATTGCAGAGGTAAAATTAGTATTTACATAATCGTTTACTTCAACAATATTACGTTGGTTGAAATTACTGGTAATAAAATTAACATCTGCCGAAAAACGGTTTCGGGGATGTGATTTAGGGTCTTGATTATGTTTCCAGTTGATTTTAAAATCATTGGATTTTTTAAAAGTAGGAGTCGTTTGTTCTCCGAAACGGGTGTTGCTATAGGATGCATCAATAAAGCCGGAAAATTTATAACGTTTTACATAATTTGATTTAGCATTAATTGCAAAGGAACCACGGGTATATATATCGCCGGTTAAGGCTATGTCTACTTTGTCTTTAAATGCAAAATAAACGCCGATGCCTTTGAAGTAGAAACCTAACTCTGCCGATTCACCGTAAGAGGGAATAAGAATTCCGTTTTTATGTCCTTTTTGATTAGGAATCATTGCAAAAGGTGCTGCCAAGGGGGTTGGCACGTCTGCGATGTGTAATTGAATCGGTCCTGTTACAATTTTATCGTCGGGTATTACTTTTGCTTTTTTAAACGTAAATCCATAATGCGGATGATCTAAATTACAGGTAGTAAACATGCCACGGGATACATAACTGACATTGTTATCCATTCTTTTAACAACTTCCCCGTGTAAAAATCCATCCGATTCTTGAGTTATGACATTGGTAACTAATCCTTTTTTGGAAGTAAAATTATATCGGATACCATGAGATTTGAATTCAGTTTCATTCTGTTTGAAAACAGGATTTCCTTGTAACTCACCAAGGCTATCGGTACTTCCTTTGGCGAAAAGCTCGTTGTTTTCAAAGTCAATTTCCATATAATTAGAGGTTAGGTCTATGTCTTCGTAATTTACCTTAACCTCATCGTATAAAAAGGATTTTTTATTTTTTAAATCAAAAGTAATGGAGTCTTTTGCATAATAATCTACCGGAGAGCTGACAGCATCTTTTGAAATTTTTAAAGTTGGAATTGCGGTGGGTATAGAATCAGATTTAATCAAGCTGTCTTTCGGGGATGATAAAAGAGAAGTGTCCTTAACGATGGTAGCACTTCTCAATTTATTGAATTTTTTCATAGCAAGACTGTCGGTTTCTTGTGCCATACTTACACAAAAACAACCTGTAAACAATATGTGTTGCAGGATTATAAAGAAACGTATATGTTTTTTTAACAGACTGTTATGCAATTTTATAAAATTGAAATTTATATATAATTTTTTTATACTTTTGTAAAATAGTATAAGTTACAAAAATATAAAAATACAACATAGGGTTTATCTTAATTTATGCGAAAAATATAAAATTATTAAGTCAATTTAAAAGCAATGAAAATAGCGTACAAGATAACGGTTTTATGGTTCATGATATTGTTTTGTTTATCATCTGTTCCATTATGGAGTCAATCCTCTCCGATAAAAGTTGTAGTTATTGATGCCGGTCATGGCGGACATGATCCGGGGGCAGTAGGAAAATCAAAAACCTTTGAAAAAGATATAAACCTAAAGCTGGCTTTAAAATTAGGGAAGCTTATACAAGATAATCATAAAGATATTAAAGTTATTTATACCCGCGATAAAGATGTCTTTGTTGAATTACGTCGCAGAACAGAAATAGCCAATGAAAATCATGCCGATTTATTTATTTCTATACATTGTAATTCCGCTCCTAACAGCACGAGTTATGGCACGGAAACTTTTGTAATGAGTAGCGATAACAGTACTGCTAATTTAGCCGTAGCACAAAAAGAAAATTCTGCTATCTTATTAGAATCTAATTATGAAACTAATTATGGCGGTTTCGACCCTAATTCTGTCGATGCTTACATAATTTTTTCTTTATTGCAAAATAAATACCTTGACCAAAGTACAAAGTTCGCTTCAAAAATTCAATATCAGTTTAGAGAAAATGTGAAATTATCGGATAGGGGTGTTAAACAAGCCGGTTTTTTAGTACTGTGGCGTACAACAATGCCGAGTGTATTGGTTGAAGCAGGTTTCTTGAGCAATCCGAAAGAAGAAGCCTTTTTGGGATCGGAAAAAGGTCAAAATGAAATTGCCAACGCTATTTATAATGCATTTAATCAGCTGATAAAAGAGAAAAAAGGGCTGATGGTGGAGCCTGCAATAAGCATATCTTCTGATACAAGCCTTCCTGAATCTCAAGAAGAAATAAAAACTCCGGAAATTAAAACCATTGATGGAGTAGTTTTTAGAGTGCAAATATCCTGTTTAGCAGAAAATAAAAGATTAAATGACCCTGTTTTCAAAGGCATCCAACCTATTTTTATGTGGAAAAACGGAAATTATTATTGCTATGCAGCAGGTGAAGAAACAAATTATGAAGAAGCAAAGGCATTGTTGGAAAGAATAAAAAGTCAGGGTTTTCCGGACGCCTTCCTGATTGCTTTTAAAAACGGAGAAAAAATTTCAATAAAAGAAGCTTTAAAATATTTAAAAAATTAAATAACGTGTCAAAAAAAATATTTAAAACACAGGAAATAAAAATAGCAGTTCTTGCTATTGTCAGTTTGGCTTTAATCGTATGGGGAATAAATTTTTTAAAAGGGAAGAATATTTTTAAAAAACAATTTACGTATTATGGTATTTTTGAAGAAACAAGTGGATTAATGCCGGCGAATACTGTATATATTAATGGTGTAAATGTCGGTATCGTTGATAAAATCGCCTTGTTCGGGTCTCAAAATGAAAAAGTAATTGTAACCTTTACCGTAAATAAAAAAGTGAAAATACCCAAAAATTCCCAAATACGTATTGTCTCACCGGGTATAGTGGGTTCTATGCAATTAGAATGTGTACTCGGAGATGCTTCTACTTTCTTTACTAATGGCGATACTTTATTTGGATACGTACAACCGGGGATGTTAGCCAATGTGGATGTTATTAAAAATAATTTAGATACTATCATTCGCTCATTGAAAAATATCATTCAAGACGGAAGCCTGCAAGCCTCTTTGCAAAATATAAATTCAACTACCGATAAATTGGATTCTATTATGTATTCCGGTCAAATTGAAAATATATTGGCTGATATTAAAAATTTTACAAATACTATCAAAAGCAATGATTCGGAATTTGACAGTATCATTAAAAATGTAAATCAATTCTCAGGTACCCTTAAAAATGCAGACATACCTAAAACACTTGAAGACTTATCCGGAAGATTGAAACAATTGGAAAATATATTAACTAAAATTGAAAATGGAGAAGGTACCTTAGGTAAATTAAATACCAATGATACCTTGTACCAAAATTTGCAACATTCCATAGGCAATTTGGATGAATTGATAAAAGATATCAAAGCGAATCCAAAGCGTTATCTCAATGTTACCGTATTTGGAGGTAAGAAAAAATAATATGTTTCTAAAAAACATTCAACTCATTAATTTTAAAAATTATACCGATTCAACTTATGATTTTGCCAACGGCATAAATTGTATTGTGGGATTAAACGGTGTTGGGAAAACCAATTTATTAGATGCCATACATTATCTGTCGATGTGTAAAAGCTATTTTTCAAGTTTGGATCAGTTGAATATTAAGCATGAGACTGTCTTCTTTGCTATTCATGGCACTTTTCAATCCGAAGACACAGAGGGTGTTGATAAAGTTTCTTGTATTCAACAAAAAGAGCATAAAAAAATTTTTAAAATAAATCAAAAAGAATATGCTCGTTTATCCGACCATATCGGGCTTTTCCCTTCAGTGATGATTTCTCCTTACGATAGTGATTATATCAACGGTGGTAGTGACTTGCGAAGAAAATATTTCGATAGCGTTATTTCACAATATAACAAAATCTACTTGGATAATCTTATTCAATACAATAAGGTATTAATGCAACGAAATTTTCTTCTGAAACATTTTGCGGAAAAATCTTATTATGATAAAGATGCCATTGCGATTTGGACTGATAAATTGATTGCGTTGGGAAATGATATTTATAAAGTGCGTAAAGAATTTATTCGTGATTTTATTCCGGTGTTCAATACCTTTTTTAATAAAATATCGGCGGAAGAAGAAAATGTTTCGATTCTTTATGAAAGCAGTTTACATGAAAATAACTTTGATGCATTGATGCGCGAAAACGAAAAAAATGATATTAAAGCTCAATACACACTAGCAGGTATTCATAAAGATGATTATTCATTTCTGATGAATACGTATCAGGTTAAGAAATTTTGCTCCCAAGGGCAACAAAAAACATTTTTAATATCATTGAAGTTAGCACATTATGAGTATTTGAAAAACATCAAACATACAAAACCCATGTTGTTGCTCGATGATGTATTTGATAAATTGGATGATACAAGAGTAGAAAAACTAACTGTCATGGTTGCTCATAAAGACTTCGGTCAAGTTTTTATTACCCATACTCAAAAATATCGCATGGAAGAATTATTGCAAAATGTAGGCATTCCATTTCGTTTTCACGATATAATGTAAGATTAAAGCCTCTAATGCTTGATTGCTTCCGAAAATGTTAAGATTTATTTTGATAAATATTATCTCTTATTGATAAATTTTATTATATTTGCCAAAAATATCATGAGTATAAATTTAAAATTATTTAATAGTATGAAAAAAGTTTTATTGCTTTGTTTTTCAGCATTTATTATGGTTAATTGGGGCTATTCTCAATCACTTACCATCAAAGAAAAACCGACACAAAAAAGTGCAATTCAAAAAGATTTAAGTCAAAAAGCAAATAATAGTTGGGAGGTTCAGTTTATAGATACGATAGAACCTGCTTTTTCTATGCCATTGGGTGCCGTCAGTGATGGCAACCATATCTATATGGGGAGTGTCAATAAAAAATTCTTGTTTAAAATAGATTTTAATAGTCAATTATTAGATTCTATTGATATTGCAGGAATGCCCGGTGCATCAAGTGTTGGAGCTGTAACTATCGGTTTGGCGTATGATGGTACTTATATTTATATGACCAATGGAAATGATACCATTTATCAAATAGATTTAATTACCGAAAGTGTGACGGGAAAAGTAGCGCTTCCGACAGGAACCTATCCTATAGGTATTACCTATGCTCCCGATGCCGACAACAACAATGGTGGTTTTTGGGTTTCATTGGGAACTGATTATGCATTGCAATTGTATTCCCGTACAGGTAATTTATTAGATTCAATTCTAAGCACCGACTTAAACTATTCTTCCTTAACGGGTGATATTATCTGGGCTTTGGCTTATGATAACGTTACTCCCGGGGGTCCTTTCGTCTATGCAATGGAACGTTATCCACATTTTATAATTAGCATAAAACCTTCTACCAAACAATTAAATGCTGTTGTGAAAGATATTAGTGCCGATATCCCTGAGTGGGATTCTATCCCTTCTTATGCCATGTATATACAAAACGGTGTTATACCCGGCACAACTACACTTGGAGCTATAAATATTTGGGGATATCATATAGGTTATAATTTAGCTTCAACCGAATTGCCGGACTTAGGATTAACCATACAAAATTCCTTTACCAAACCTTGGTTGAAATTAGGAGAGACTGCAGCAGTATCTGTTAACGCTTATCGTTCCGGTAAAGCTGCTATTACCTCCTGTGATTTCAATTTCAATTTTAACGGTGACGTGTATACTCAAGCATTAAGCGGTTTAGATATTAGTAATGTCTATCCTCTTACACTCGTCAATCATGACTCCAGTTTTAGTATGAATACCGAAGGTTCTTATGATTTAAAAATGTGGTTCTCTAATTTAAACGGTAATGCTGCAGCATTTTCCGATACTTTTTCCATGACTGTTGATGTATATGAAAAAGTAGCGCAACGTATTGTTTTACACGAAGTATTTACCAGTTCTACCTGTGCACCTTGCAGACTTGGAAATATGTTGTTAGATTCGGTGTTTGCAAAGAATCCGAATAAATTTACTTGCATTAAATATCAAATGAGTTGGCCTAGTCCCGGCGATCCTTATTATACAAACGAAGGTGGAATCAGAAGGACATATTATGAAGTAAATAGTGTTCCTTATTTGGTGGCTGACGGTGATTATTATGGTGGTTCTCCCGGTTCTTATACTTCTTCTATGTTGCAAATGGAATACATCCAAGCTTCATTTATTGAATTTGCCGCTACTTTTGTTACCGATGGAGATCATTCGTACAGCACAAATCTTACCGTTACTCCTTTAAAAACCATAACCGGCACTCATAAACTCTATGTGGCTTTGGTCGAAAAAGTTACACATATGAATATGAAAACTAACGGAGAGACATCGTTTTATTATGTGCATAAAAAGTTTATGACCGATGCCTCCGGACAAAGTATTACATTGCAAGCAGATCAAGATGTTGTTGTGGATTTGAATTTTAAATTTGTAGGAAAATACAGATTACCTTTTAATGCAGGTAGCCCTATCAATCCGGAAACGGAACATTCTGTTGAAAATTTCAACAATATCATGTTGGTGTATTGGGTACAAGATGATGTTACGAAAAATGTGTTGCAATCCGGAAAAGTAGATGCTGCTACTTTATCGGTTGAAGATTATATTAACAATACGAATAATGTAAAAGTATATCCCAATCCATCCGATGGAAAAATAAATATTTATTCCGAAAACCTGTTTACGAGTGTTAAACTTGTAAATATGTTAGGTCAAGTTGTATATAATGTGCCGGTAACAGCAAATGATTTTACATTCGAAATGTCGGATTTACATCCGGGCATTTATGTTTTGCAGTTGCAAACCGAAAAGGGTTTGATAAGCCGGAAAATAAGTATAAAGTAAAGTACCGAAAGAGGCTGTGAAAGCAGCCTCTTTTTATTCAAACTTACATTGTATGAACTTCAGCTGCAATCAGAATGTTGTACGTGCAGATGTTATTAATTTTTTTATGTAATTAAAAGATATGTAAGAATGGCAATAGAAATCAGCGGGAAACTTATTAAATTACTTCCCCTTCAAACAGGTTCAGGTAAAAATGGAACATGGAATAAACAAGATTTTATTATTGAAACTACTGAGCAATATCCTAAGAAAATATGTATTAGTGCTTGGGGTGATAAAATAAATATGCTGGCACAATTTTCATTGGATTCATCCCTCAAAGTAAGTGTTAATATAGAGTCAAGAGAATATAGCGGTAAATGGTATACCGATTTACGTGCATGGAAAATAGAAGCCCAGCATACGGATTACAGTGATTCTAATGCACAGGATACGGTCTTCTCTGATAATAAGACTTATAATGATAATTTGACCGATGGCACCTTTTATGATGAAGGTGATACTATGGATAATTTACCTTTCTAAATCACATTCTTTCAATGTGAGTAGTCCCTACTTTATTAATCCGATAGTTAACATCGGATTTTTTTCATTTATTTATCGATAATAATTTTAATGAAGATATTTTATTTATTTTTGCATTAATTTTATAAGGTAATATTGTAATGTAAATGGATTTTCAAAAAAACAATATAAAGATGAAAAAAATAAAAGACGTAAAAGGTATTGCTTGTGTGTTTGTGTTGTGTGTGCTCATTTTTTCATGCAATAGAACGAAGGAAATAACACCTTCTTTTGAATTTGCTCCTTACATCAGTGCTTATACCGGTGGAATCATATCTTCCACATCAGGTATTAGAATAGAGTTTACGCAAGAACAAAGTTTAGTAACACTTGATAAAGTGGTGGAAGAATCCTATTTTTCCTTTAAGCCTTCATTAAAAGGAAAAGCGCGTTGGATTAATAATAAAACCATTGAATTTATACCTGATTCCGGTAGCTTGATTCCGGGAAAGCTTTACAATGCTACTTTTGATTTAGGAAAATTGATGAAAGTAGATAAAAAACTCAGGTCTTTCAAGTTTTCGTTTCGAGTGTTGGAACGTTCTTTTTCGTTGGAAACGAAAGGTATAGAGGTGTTTCCTGATAGTCCCGATAAGGTAAGTGTAATTGGAGAGTTATGTTTTAGCGACATAGTTTCTATTGAAGCAGCTTCAGCCATGATAAACGCTTCTTATGAAGGCAAATTAATAAAACCTATATTAGAAAGTACAGCAAATCCTTTAGTGTTTACTTTTATCATAAAAGATATTGTTAAAGCTCCGCAGACAAGTATATTGCAAATCTTTGCTAATGGTATATCAATCGGATGTAAACAAAATATGAATCTTGATGTGAAAATACCGGGTAAAAATGATTTTGCTTTTTATACGGCTAAGTTAATTTCATATCCTGAAAATGGCATTCGTTTATATTTTACCGAAGCAATTTCTGAATTGCAAGATTTGGAAGGCTTAATACATTTGGATAAGATACAAAATTATGTTATGCAAGTGAGTAATAATACTGTTGATGTGTATTTTATCCACGATCCTGATGTGGAAAATATTAGAGTCGATATTGATAAAGGGTTGAGAAATGCACAGGAAAACCAATTGGAAGAACATGTAAGTTTTTCCTTACATGTTCAAGTGCCGGCTCCGGAAATTAAACTCTTTTCAAAAGGAAGCATTATGCCGGATTCCAAAAATCTGATTATCCCTTTTCAGGCGGTTAGTTTACAATCGGTAGATATTCGAATTATACGAATTTATAAAAGTAATATCTTAATGTTTCTACAAAACAACCGATTAGAAGCATCTAAATACAATACCTATGATTTAAAACGAGCCGGTCGACTGATTTATAAAAAGAAATTATTATTACATGCACATCCATCCAAATCTGTAAACGAATGGCAAAATTATTCCATTGATCTTCAACATCTCATCAAACAGGAACCGGGAGCTATTTACAGGGTCGAGTTTTCTTTTTCGTATGAAGATGCATCAACACCCTTTAATAATAAGCAAAATAATGCCTACACACAAGGGGCTATGGTAAGTATTACGGACGGAGAGCTAAGTGAATCGGAAGAAGAAAAATGGGATAGCCCTTACGGTTATTATAGCTATGACAATGATTTCGATTGGGAAGTGTATCGTTGGAACGAAAGAGATAATCCCTACCATCCTACCTATTATATGGTTGATGATAGGGTAGAAGTGATGCATGTTTTAGCATCGAATATAGGAATTGTTTCAAAATCCAATGCCGATAACACTCATTGGGTAACAGTTACTAACTTATTAAGTGCGGAACCCATAGCCGATGCGGAGGTTACTTTTTACAGTTATCAGCTACAAGTATTGGGAACGGCAAAAACAGATAAAAATGGTTTTGCCCTTGTTACAACAAAGAATAAACCCTTTGTTGTTACTGCCCTCGCTGGTAAAGAGACTGCTTATTTACGTTTAGTGGATGGAGAAGAAAACACTTTGAATCGTTTTGATATCGGTGGTTCAAAAATAAGCAAAGGATTGAAAGGTTTTATTTATGGCGAAAGAGGGGTGTGGCGCCCGGGCGATACCTTATTTCTATCGTTTATGTTAAAAGACCCGGAAAAGAAAATTCCTTCTAATCATCCTGTTATTCTGGAACTCTATAATTCCAGAGGTCAATTTGTGAATAAAATAATCAAAACAAACCCTATCAACGGTTTTTATACCTTTCAAATTCCTACTTCTCAGAATGATCCTACCGGTATTTGGAATGCCTATGTCAAAGTAGGAGGTGTTAGCTTTCATAAATCGCTCCGTATTGAAACAATTAAACCGAATCGTTTGAAAATAAACCTGAAAGTGCCGGGGAAAAAATTGATTGCCACTAAAGAAGGGGTTCCTCTACAGTTACAAGCTGCCTGGCTTACCGGTCTTAAAGCAGGTAATTTAAAAACTAAAGTCGAAATGACTTTATCGAATCGAAAAACGACATTTAAAGGTTTTGAAAATTTTGTATTTACCAATCCGGCGGTCGATTTTCAAAACTATACGTTTGTAGCCTATGAAGGTGTTTTAGATGCTGAAGGTAAAACGAGTTTTAATTTGCAAACACCGGTATCTGCTGATATGCCGGGCATAATGAGTGCTCAATTGCTGTGTCGTGTGTTTGAACCGGGTGGTGATGCCAGCATCTATGTGGAGACTCTCCCTTTTTCACCTTTCTCAACGTATGTAGGTATTAATTTTAACAATGATAAAACCTTCATCGAGACCGATGCGGATAACATATTTAATGTAGTAACCCTTAATCACGAGGGTAAATTAGTCGATAATGCCGATTTGGAATATAAAATATATAAAGTCCAATGGAATTGGTGGTGGGAAAATAATAATGAAAATCTGAGTTCGTACATTAATAATACCAATTTGAAACCTGTTAGCAGCGGCAAACTCAAAACAGTAAATGGGAAAGCAGCTATCAAGTTCCGCATTAATTATCCCGAATGGGGAAGGTATCTTGTGTATGTGAAGGATAAAAAAGGTCAGCATGCGAGTGGAGGTCTTGTATATGTCGATTGGCCGGAGTGGAGAGGAAGGTCAACACGAGAAGACCCCTCTGGAATAAAAATGTTGACGTTTTCTGCCGATAAAACAAGCTATGAAAATGGAGAAACAGCTTCCATCATGTTACCCATTGCTGCCGGTGGAAAAGCCTTGGTAGCTATCGAAAATGGCTCACAAGTCTTGCACAGGGAATGGATATCGTCTGCATCCGAAGGGGATACTAAATATCAATTTAAGATTACCGAAGAAATGGCGCCTAATGTGTATGTCCATATTACATTCTTACAACCGCATGCACAAACTATCAACGATTTACCCATTCGTATGTATGGAGTAATTCCTGTTTTTGTAAATAATAAGCAAACGAAACTTTTACCTGAATTGATAATTCCTTCTATCGTCAGACCGGAACAGTCGTTCAACATCAAGGTGAAGGAAAAAAACGGAAGAGCAATGACCTATACCTTGGCTATTGTTGACGATGGTTTACTCGATTTGACTAATTTCAAAACTCCCGATCCCTGGTCCGAATTTTATGCTCGGGAAGCTTTGGGCATTCGTACGTGGGATATGTACGATGATGTGATAGGTGCCTATTCAGGTAATTATGGTATGTTGTTCACTATCGGTGGTGATGCTGCCCTTAAACCGGCAAATGCAAAAGCCAATCGCTTTAAACCGGTGGTTCGCTTTTTAGGTCCTTTTGTGCTTAAAAAGGGAGAAGTGAAAATGCATACGGTGAAACTTCCGCCTTATATGGGTTCTGTTCGTGTGATGCTTGTTGCCGGTCAAGAGGCTGCCTATGGTAATGCCGAAAAAACAATTCTCGTTCGTTCCCCTTTGATGGTGCTTTCCTCTTTACCCAGAGTAGTAAGTATTAATGAGGAAATAGAATTGCCCGTCAATGTATTTGCTATGGAAAAAAGTGTGAAGAAAGTGGATGTTACAATACGTACTACCGGTAAATTAAAAGTTGTGGGGAATACAACGCAAAGCACAAATTTTACGGCTACAGGCGATAAACTCGTTTATTTTACATTACAATCGGGAGGACAAATAGGAATAGAAAAAATTACCGTAATAGCAAAAGCAAATGGTATCGTTTCAAGTGAAACCATTGAGTTAGATGTACGCAATCCCAATCCTCCGATTTTGTTTGTGGAAAACAAACTGCTTAATGCCGGTGAAGAAGTAACATTGCCTTATGTACTTGAAGGCAACTATAATGGTAATTGGTTGAAACTTGAAGCTTCACGTATACCTTTTGTTGACATCAGTCGACGCCTCGATTTTATATATGCCTATTCTCATTTTTGTTCGGAACAACTTATTTCAACCGCCTTCCCTTTATTGTATGCTTTGCAACTAGATAAAAACACACAAGATGCGGAAAGGATAAAAAAGCATGTCAAGGAAAGCATCGCTCAATTATATGCACGTCAGCTCACCAACGGAGGATTCAGCACCTGGCCCGGTCAACAGCAAGTCAATTCCTGGGTAACTTCTTATGCCGGTAATTTTTTAATTATTGCCAAGGAAAAAGGCTATGAAGTAAACCAATCGGTCATTAATAAATGGATTGCTTACCAGCGAAAAGTTGCCAATGAGTGGAAAGTATCTACGAGACAGGTAAACAATTATATCTATTATCAGGAAGATTTCGAACAGGCCTATCGTCTGTATACTTTAGCACTGGCAAATGCAGCAGAAATGGGAGCCATGAATCGTTTGAAAGAACGAAAAGATTTATCGATTCAAGCCAAATGGCGACTGGCAGCTGCTTATGCCATCAGTGGTAAAACTAAAATTGGAAACGATATTGTTTTTAATATACATAAAACCATCAATCCCTATTCTCCCAACAACTCTACCTTTGGTTCTTCCGATAGGGATGAAGCCATGATTTTAGAATCTTTGATTTTATTAGGTAAACTCAAAGATGCTTTTCAACAAGCACAAAGAGTGTCGGAAAACCTGAGAAAAGAAACTGTTTTTTCAACACAATCAACAGCTTATGCCTTGATAGCCATGGGGCGCTTTGCAGAGAAAATGGCAGGCAATATACAATTCGATTGGGTTGTCAATGGGGTGAGCCAACAAGCCGTGAAAACCGCCAATGTAATGTTTAGGAAATCACTGAAAACCTATCCCCTCAAAGGGAATGTGCGTATTAAAAATCGCGGTACGGGAAGTGTCTACGTTTCTCTTGTTTCAAAAACTGTTCCTATTGTCGATAATAGACCGCCTGTCAATCATAAATTGAAGGTGGAAGTCTTATATACTTCCATGGATGGAAATAGAATCGATGTTGCAAAATTAAAACAAGGAACCGATTTTATGGCAGTTATAAGGATTTACAATACCGATTTAACACAAGATTATACCAATTTGGCTTTGACACATATTCTGCCTTCCGGTTGGGAAATCTTGAATGAAAGAATGTTGCAACCGGAAACCGGAAATACTTATACCTATCAGGATATTAGAGACGATAGGGTATTAACGTATTTTGATTTGCAGCGGGGAAAATCTATCGTTGTAAAAGTGAGATTACAAGCGAGCTACTGTGGGTCATTCTTATTGCCTGCCATCTTATGCGAGCCTATGTATCATGCCAATGCCCAAGCCCGTACTGCTGCAGGCAGGGTAATGGTTGTTAAATAAGTGTTTTTTAATCACGGCGTGAAAAAGAGAATCATCGACAGCATCAAAAAAGTTACAAAAAACAAGAAGCGAATTATTCTTCTTTTGGTCTTGTTTATGCTGATTTTTTACTTATTTATTTTACCTTTTCGTTTGTTTGATGTACCGTATAGTACGGTAGTAAAAGACAGACAGGGAGAAGTATTGGGGGTGCGTCTCGCTGCCGATGGACAATGGCGTTTCCCTGAGGGTGAAGAAGTCCCCGATAAATTTAAGCGCTGTATTGTTACTTACGAAGACCAATGGTTTTATTTTCATCTTGGTATAAATCCTGTGTCTGTGTGTCGTGCCTTGTATCAAAATATAAAAGCGGGACGAGTCGTGAGTGGTGCCAGTACCCTAAGCATGCAATGTGTGCGGATGGCAAGAGGAAAACAAAGGACACTCAAAGAGAAAATTATTGAAATGCTTTTGTCTATACGTTTGGAAACCAAGTATTCCAAAAAGGAGATTTTGTCGATGTATGCTTCACATGCTCCTTTTGGCGGTAATGTGGTGGGTATTGAAGCGGCGTCCTGGCGCTATTTCAACCATCAAGCTTCCGAATTATCATGGGCAGAAGCAGCTACCCTGGCAGTATTACCCAATGCCCCTGCATTGATACACCTATCGCGTAATCAAGATTTATTACTTCAAAAACGGAATGCCTTACTGAAAAAATTAGTGGACAAAGAAATAATTACCTCTATCGACTATGAACTTGCTTTGGCTGAAAATCTTCCCCATGAATTGTTTCCTTTGCCCCAATTAGCGCCTTATCTGGTATCGTATTTTTATCTCACACAACAAGGAAATCATATACAATCTACCATTGATAAAAACAAACAAATAGAGTTGGAAAATATATTGAATCAATGGAATGAAGAATTCTTAAAAAAGGATATACGTCATCTAGCTGCTATGATTGTGGATATACATACCAATGAAGTGATTGCCTATTGCGGGAATGTAAATTATCTGAAAAAAGGAGAAGGGAATCAAGTAGATATTATTCGTTCTCCGCGAAGTTCAGGCAGTTTGTTGAAACCCTTGCTGTATTTTATTTCTTTATCCGAAGGGCTTATTCTTCCCCATACTTTATTGGCAGATGTACCCATCAACATTAATGGTTTTTCGCCTCAGAATTTCGATTTGCAGTATGATGGTGCTGTCACCGCTTCCGAAGCCATTTGCCGTTCTTTAAATGTTCCTTCTGTTTTGCTTTTGCGTTTATACAGTGTTCCTAAATTCTTCAATTTTTTGAAAGAGATAGGGATTACTACCTTAAACAGGGATGCCGGTGATTATGGTTTGTCGTTGATTCTTGGGGGTGCGGAGATAAATTTGTGGGATATTGTTGCAGTGTATAGTAATATGGCGCGTGCTTTGTTGGATTTACCGCAGACAGAACTTTACTTAAGCTTGAAAAATAAAAGAAAGGAAACTAAAAAAACTTTTGATAAAGGCGCTGTTTGGCAAACCTTTGATGTCATCAAAGAGCTCAACCGACCCGGAGAGATAGATTGGCATGCCTTACCATCCGTTGAGACCATCGCATGGAAAACAGGCACCAGTTACGGTTTCAGAGATGCATGGGCAGTGGGGGTGAGTACACGTTATGCCGTTGGAGTGTGGGTGGGAAATGCAAGTGGCGAAGGGAAACCCGGTTTACTCGGCGCTACTACTGCCGGTCCGGTGATGTTTGATATTTTTAATGTCTTACCTGCCGATACATGGTTTGCTTTTCCCGAAGGAAGTTTTATCGAAGAAGAAGTGTGTGCCTCCTCAGGTTGTTTAAAAGGCAGGTTCTGCGATGAAGTAGATACCCAATATGTTTTACCCAAAGCCTTGCGTAGCACTGCTTGTCACTATCATGTGTTGCTTAACCTCAGCCCCGATTTTTCCTATCAAACCAATCCCGACGATGCCGAAGGGATGGTTCAAAAAGCTTGGTTTGTACTGCCACCGGCACAGGCGAGTTTTTACAAACAAAAACATCCTCATTATCAAGCTGTCCCTCCTTTTAAAGGGACTACCCTTTCAAATCAACGTGTGATGCAATTTATATATCCTTCTTATAATAATGCACGGTTGACAATTCCGAAACAAATGGATGGCTCCAAAGGGCTTGTTAGCTTTGAACTGGCACATACTAATCCTCAGGCGCTTGTTTTCTGGCATTTAGACGAAGACTACATTACAGCTACTACCGATTTTCATAAAATTACCCTTTCTCCCGAAAAAGGTAAACATAACCTTAGCTGTGTCGATGATAAAGGAAATACCTTGTCGATATCTTTTTATATCGAATAAGGAGTTTCTAATCTTTATCGGTCAATAATGATTTTTTTGGATAATTTTATTGATACCAAAGTAATTAAAAAATAATACAAAGCAGGCATTACTATGCATACTACATAGTAATACAAGGTATTCGATGGAACAAAAATACCGCCATCAACAAGCACTCTTAAGCCTCCAAAAAGATACATAATATCAAAGAAATAGGGATAATTATGAGTAAGATACGACATTAAAAGTGAGGGGTCGTTAGCGACAAATACGATTTTATCATCCCATCGTTCTAAATGCGTAAAGAAAATACTATGCAATATCGTGCATTGAAGGATGCTGAATGCATACAAGAAATGTGTTTTTTTGAATTTAAGCAGTTTGAAAATGAAAATAAACAAAGCAAAGTAAGCGGTTTGAAACAAAAGTGCTTGTAGGAATGGTAATAAAGAATCCAATAGGTTGTTACGAAAAAATGAATCAAAACTAAATAGTACAATAAATCCTATTAGGCTAATAATGAAATTTATCAATATCCATACAAACGCTATCTGTAAAATATGATCGAATCTTTTTTTCATGCATTATAAAATCAGAGAGTAATAAGAGTATATTATGAATTATTGTAGTAGAAAAACTATAGGGAATAATACCTTTACTCCAACTTTGCAACCGTTAAAAGTTGCAGCATTCCAATTTCCACTTGTCAACTTTAAAACCCGAATGGCTTCTTCATCGCAACCTCCTCCAATTCCCTGATGAAGGGCTAAATCATATAATTGCCCTTTTTTATCTATATATAGGTATATAAGAACTTTTCCTACAATTCCCTTTTCCTTTGCTTTTAAAGGATAATAGATGTTATCAGCCAATAATTTATATAATGCGGGTTCTCCATATATATAGGTAGGCATACTGTCAATATAGACTAATCCATCATATAGTCCTCCTTTGTCTATTATTAAAGGCTTTAATTCTGTTGTGTCAATAATCGTTAATTTATTTTCTTCAAAATCGTATTTTTGAACGAGCATACCCTTACAATTGTAAAAATTCCATATGCCTATTCTTTTATCATCGCGATACTCTCCTTTTGTTTCAATGGTTTTATCTTTTAAAAAAGTAGTCCATAACCCATTTTTCAGTCCTCCTTTGTAAGCTCCTTCCCATTTTATATTTCCATTATCAGAGTACATAGTCCATAACCCATTTTTTTGATTATTTGAATATGTCCCTGACAGTTTGAGTTTATTTCTGTAGAAAAGTTTATACTTTCCATGTTTGATACTTTTATCTGTTTGTAAGACATAATATATTTCTTTTTCATTCGAAGATAGTTTATTTATTATTTTTTTTGTCTCTTGTCCTATCAACGTGAATGAAAATCCTACTAACATCACAATAATTATATTTTTCATGTTGAGTTTATTTTATCACTAATTTTTTTTGCAAAAATACATAAAAGTAACTAATTACACACAAACCGATACAATTCTTCCAAAAACCGGAAAGGCAAGGGCTGTAAAAGCTCCATTTATAGCTGAAAAAAATGCCCGTTTTTATTCCCGATGTGATACTTTTTGTTGAAAAAAAATAAAATTATTCTCACTCTAAAACAGAGAGTTGAATAAAAAGCCTACTTTTTCTTGCTTTTTTGATGTTACAAATTGGGGACTTTTTTGTTTAAATAAAATTAATATTTTTTAATAAGGACTTATAGTTTAATAACTTTTTCAACTTTTGTTTTCCCTTGTTTATCCTTAATATGAATGAAATACATCCCCGGATGCAAGTCATTGATGTTTAAAATACCTTCCGTGATTGTCTGTTGGGTTATTTTTACTCCTTCAGATGTATATATTGACAGGGTGTAGGATTCACCCACCGTTAGTCCGTTAATATACAATGTCTGATTGCACGGATTTGGAAAGATTGTGTAAGGAGATGCAGTGTTTTCGCTTATGTTTGTACTAAAAGCATTATGCAAACAAAATACACGATTGTCATTATCTCCTACGCTAGAGGAAAGATAGAGTGAATTACCGCATTTGTTGAACTCGGAAAAACCAGAAGAAACATTAAGGTCGTAATCAAGGGTGAAACTAATTCCACCATCCGTTGATTTATAAATTTTACTTGTATTATCAAATTGATCTACGATATATAAAATATCATTTTCTCCATTATCTTCGGCATATAAAGCAATCATCTTTGTGAAATTTTGCGTTGAAATAACATTCCAGTTAAGACCTCCGTCCGTGGTTTTGAATATTGTATCGCCGACAGTCATATAGCCTTCAGTTTCGGTTACGAAATCAAAACGAGCATAATAATATATTTCTTCCGACGATTCTATATTAATGCCATGCCAGGTAAGACCCCCATCGGTAGTTCTGTAAGCTTCACCGTAGCCCCCGGTAACAATAGATACATTATCACTAACTATATCAATATGATGTAATGTAACGCCGGTTAATTGAGTAGTGTTTAGCGTCCATGTTTTACCTCTATCGTGAGAATAAGCAATATATCCGTTATAACTACACATTAATCCGAAATTTCCTTTAATGTCCATATCATAGATATATCCGTACATGTTTGATCGGGCTAATTCAATGAAAGTGTCCCCTCCATTTGTCGATTGATAAATACGTGCGTTTTCAGATGCAATAAGGATAGTATCACGGTTTAAGTATACGGCACCGGGTAATTTCAGACTACCGAGATCAACATATTTCGGGTCCGACCACGTTGTGCCTCCGTCACTGGTTATATAATATTCGTAACTGGCAACAACAACTCCTTTGTTGTCATCAAAAAAAGAAACATCAAGCACACCACTGGTTCCTTTATTGAAAATAGGAGACCAATTGCTTTGTGCACTTAAATGGAAATTTGTTAGTAATGATAAGGAAATCAAGTTGATAATTAATAAAAAATGTTTCATGAATTGGAATTTAATTATATTAATTTAATTTATTATTTTTTTACAAAAATATTATTTTATTTAAAACAATTTTGATTACAAAACATTATTGTCCGATAAAAATTTAAAAATAGTTAAATTTAATTTTAATGCATTGAATGTCAATTGTGATATTTTTGTTTTTTTGATATTATAAAAAGTAAGCCCCCCCCTAAAACAATGTTAGTTG
>JAGOKS010000037.1 GCA_017994425.1 Bacteroidales bacterium
CTTCTGACTTGCTCCCGTTTTGATAGCCTTCCCATTTCTTTCAGATTGAAACAGTGGCAAAAGTTTTCAAAACGTTCAAAAGAACTTACAGCAGCGGGACTGTCAAGGATTTGCACCTTGTTTCCTTTTAATCGTACACCCTTGCGGATTTCCGAACCAAATGCACAGCAAAAGTATATTTTTTTTAAATAAAAAATAAAAATATTCCTTTTTTTTTGATTTTTTTTTTATTCTTAGTGATTATGAAAGTGCTAATCAGATTTAAAGTTAAAATTTACAATAAAAACACAACAAAAAGCCGGATTATTGTGCTAAAATATACTCTTTAATTTCTGTAAATGAGTTGCACATTAACACAATTTTACCTTTTTTATCTATTAAAATATAAAATGGATACGCACTGACATTAAACGCATTAATCAATTCATCGGAAGCAGAGATGTGTAACCAATTCATTTTTTCATTATATGAAATAGCTTGAATTTCTTTTTTATAAAAATTGCAATTTACCTCGATTATTTGCGCCTCATCAGGGTGTGATTCTTTGAATGCATGGATTTCATCTGCAGCGTAAAAACATCCTTTACACCCTGATATCGAAAAATCCAACACAATGTATTTGTCTTTTTCCATTAATTTATGTAAAGAAACTTTTTTTGCTCGTTTATCATACACTGTAAAATCCGGGACTACGTCTCCTATCCACAATGGTTTATTATAGGGTTTATTGCTTTTAACCAATTGGATATACTTACCGGTTTGTTCTATATCAAGCACTTCATATACTAAGCCGTTAAGGTATAATTGAACAGTATCGTTATATACCAAACCACCCTCAAAATAATTAAGGCCAAATCTACCGGAGGTATAATCCCCTATCATAATTCTATCTTTATCTTTATTATTATATAAGCCATTGCAATCGTAATCGTGTAATCCTATTAACAAAGGCTTACCGTTAATATATGTATATGCAATTTTATTATTCATTCTTTTTTCACATAACCAGAAATCTACATCTACAATGCTATAGCCTCTAATGGTAGGTCCGGGTTTCCCGAAAAAACCGGTAATAGCATCATAATTTTCATAATTAAAATTTTCCATATAGAGTTTTACCGGAAAGTAAGCTCCCTCTACTTCTGAATTTCTAAAATAAACAATAACGGAAGAATCACTTTCAAACTGTAAAGGGCTACCATCATCCGAAAAATCGAGATTGTTGTTGAAATCAACACAAAGAAAAGGTTTTTTAGATTTGTAATTGCCAATCAAAATAGCAGTATTTCTATTTATGGCAGAGTTTTTCCACCCCTGATTGAAAACCAATGTCCAAGCCGTATCATCCGCTATGAAATTTTCCGACATTGTAATCCAATAAAACTTTCCGTTAGCATTAATCCCTTCCGTGTAATACGTACGCGGAATTACATAACCTATCCCTCTGTCATTTGGTGGATAATATTCCGGTCCAAAATAGATTGTCAGCGTATCTTGAGCTGATATAAATTGATATAAAAGAGCAAATCCAATGATTAATAATATTTTTTTCATTTTAATATATTTTTAAGAATGCAAAAATATATAAATTATTAAATGAATCAAATAATTATATATAATTTTTATTTTTAATTAGCTTATTATACGAATAAATAGTTAACTGTTAGGATTTCAATACATTTTAAAAAAAATAATCATATATTATATTTAAAAAAATTAAACATTTGTTTAAAACAATTGTTTTTTTTATTATTTTTGCAAAAAAAAATAATCATATAAAATGACAGAAATTTTAACTGAAGAAAAAATAAAAGAAGCTGCCCGTATTGTGTTTATGGAAAAAGGCTATGCTGCCACAGGCATGCGAGATATTGCTGCAAAGGCTGGGGTAAATTTATCCTTGGTAAACTATTATTTCCGTTCAAAAAGAAATATTTTCAATCTGATTATGACTGAGAAAATGCAAAAAATATTCGGAAGTATTATCCCCTATATGATGGATGAAACAACAAGTTTGGAAGAAAAGATAAAAAACATAAGCACTATGTACATCAATACTATATCTGAAGATCCAAATTTACCATTGTTTGTTTTTAGTGAAATACAAAAAAATCCGGAAGAATTTGCTTTTTTATTCCCTTTGAAACAGATAAATTTCATGGAAACATCAATTATTAAACAATTTAAAATACGATGTCCGAATATCAACCCTGCACATTTTATGTTAAACTTTCTAGGCATGACCATTTTTCCTTTTATTGCAGCACATTTATTTTCAAAAACGCAAACGCATATTTTCGATAATATTCTGGCTGTAATTGAAGAACGTAAAACATTAATCCCTTTATGGATGAATCAAATTTTAGACTCACCAATCAACTTAAACGACATATGAAAAGAATAATTTTTACATTAAGTTTATTATATAGTTGTCACATAGGATATATGCAATCGTTAACCATTGAACAATGTTATCAATTAGCAAGAAAAAATTATCCATTGATACAACAATATGATTTAATTGAGAAATCAAAGACATATAATCTTTCTAAGGCAGCTAAAACCTACTTACCACAAGTAAGTTTACAAGCTAGAGCTTCCTGGCAATCGGATATTACCGAATTTCCGGATGAATTTTCAAATTTACTTGCTAAAATGGGAGTAGAAGGTATTGAATTCCCATCTAAAGATCAATATCGTATAGTACTGGATTTGTATCAAACCCTTTGGGATGGTGGAATCACTTCTTATCAGCAAAAAAACATCAAAACGCAATCAGAACTTGAAAAACAAAACATAGAAGTATCTTTATATTCCCTCTATCAACAAATCAATGAATTTTATTTTGGAATATTACTAATTGATGAACAACTCAAACTTAATGAGCTATTTATCAAAGAATTGCAACGAAATCATGCACGTGTTGAGCAATTCATTAACAATGGCATTGCGAATACTTCCGATTTAAACAAAATCAAATTGGAAATACTTTTGAGAGAACAAAGTATGAGTGAAATGCTTTACAATCGCAAAGCTTTTCGAATGATGTTATCTCTGTTAATAGGACAAGAAATTAGTGAGGAGTTGGTAATGGAAAAACCAAATCAGGAAATTGTTTTACCGGGAAACAATAATCGTCCGGAAATAAAATTCTATGACATTAAAATAAAACAACTTGACATTCAAAAAAAGGAAATACTTGCCAGAAGCATGCCGCGATTAGGCTTGTTTGCCCAAGGTGCTTATGCTAATCCGGGATTAAATATGTTTAAAGCCGGCTTTGCTCCTTACTTCTTGGGAGGCGTTTCATTATCATGGAATTTCACCGGATTGTATAGCTTTCGTAACGAAACACAAAATCTTTCAATAGCTAAAAACAATATTGCTGTTCAACAAGAAACTTTTTTATTTAATCTAAACAAACAACTTATGAAAACCAATGCAGATATAGAAAAGTTTAAAGCACTAATTGCAAAAGACGATGAGATTATTTTATTAAGAGAACAAATTAAAACTACTTCCGAAGTACAAGTGGAAAACGGCACGCTAAGTATAAATGATTATCTACAAGATATTGTTTTAACAGATTTAGCAAAACAAAACAAAGCTTTACATGAAATGCAAATATTACTTTCGATTTACCAATTAAAAATTGAAAAAGGATTTTAAAATAATTAATAACATATGAAAACAAAACAGGTAGTATCACTTATTGTAATTGTAACTTTATTAACAATTCTAAATGCCTGTCGGCATAAGGCAATACCTTTCGATGCCACGGGAAGTTTTGAAGCAACTGAAATTATTGTTTCCTCTGAAGCAAACGGGAAAATTATGAAATTCGATATTGATGAGGGTATGGAGTTAAAAGCCGGTCAAGTGGTAGGTTATATCGATACAACACAAATCTATTTAAAAAAGCTTCAACTCATCACAAGTATTAAAGCTATAAATAACAGAAAAATAGATGCAAATAAACAAATTGCAGCTTTACAACAACAAATTACAACAGCAAAACAAGAAAAAATACGTATTGAAAATCTCTTAAAAGCCGATGCTATTAATCGAAAACAATTGGATGATGTTAATGCACAAATAGCAACTTTAGAAAAACAATTAAATGCACAATCAGCTACTATTGAAAGTACAAATAATAGTATTTCTGAAGAAAGTTCTGCTGTTGAAATACAAATAGCTCAATTGCAAGACCAACTAAAAAAATCATACATAACCAGTCCTATTGAAGGTAAGGTGTTGGTTAAATATGTAGAATGTGGAGAATTGGCAATGACAGGGAAAGCCTTATTTAAAATTGCCAATCTTAACACTATGACTTTACGTGCATATATAACTTCAGAACAGTTAACTAAACTAAAATTAGGTCAAGAGGTCAAGGTATACGCCGATTTCGGAAAAAATAATTATCGCACCTATAAAGGTGTAGTATCTTGGATTTCAAGTAAATCAGAATTTACTCCCAAAACCATACAAACACAAGATGAACGTGCTAATTTGGTATATGCAATAAAAATAAAAATAAAAAACGACGGATATTTAAAAATTGGTATGTATGCAAATGTTGATTTCTCTGTCAAATAATTCTAATGATTTAACAAAGTAAATAATAATCAAACGTTTTATTTTAAATAATCTCATGATTCAGGTCGAAAATATAGAAAAAAAATATGCGAAAGTCAATACTCTGAAAGACATCTCTTTGCATGTAAACAAAGGTGAAATCTTTGGTATTATCGGACCTGACGGTTCCGGGAAGACTACCCTATTCAGAATTCTTAGCACTGTACTCTTAGCTGACAAAGGCAAAGCTTGTATTAATGGATGGGATATTGTAAAAGACTATCGTATCATTCGAAATCACATTGGATATATGCCCGGTAGATTTTCACTTTATCAAGATTTATCAGTAGAAGAAAACCTGGAATTCTTTGCCAGCATCTTCAAAACAAGTATAGAATCAAACTATTATCTCATTAAAGACCTCTATCAACAATTAGAACCTTTTAAAAAACGACGTGCAGGTGCTTTATCGGGAGGAATGAAACAAAAATTAGCTTTATGTTGTGCTTTGATTCACAAGCCCGACGTTCTTTTTCTCGATGAACCTACCACCGGTGTAGATCCAGTTTCTCGTAAAGAATTATGGGACATGTTAAAACGACTTAAAAGTGAAGGTATAACAATATTGGTTTCTACTTCTTATATGGATGAAGCTGCTCGTTGCGATCGCATTGCACTAATGTTGAAAGGTAAATTTCTTATTGTAGACACACCATCAAATATCGTAACCCAATACAATGAAAAATTGTGGGCGGTGTCGTCAAATACCATGGCAAAACTACTTATTGATTTAAGAAGCTATCCCTTGATAAAAAGTTGTTATGCCTTTGGCGATGTACATCATATAACTACTATGCAGACTTCTTCAAAAAATGACATAGAATTACAGCATGATTTACACGAATATCTAGAAAAACTTAAACATCAGGATCTTTTCATAAGCAATATTAAAGCAAGTATTGAAGATTGCTTTATGGTATTGGCTGGCAGTTCATCAAATACACTACATTCAACAAAAAATTATGAATAGCACAGCATACAACTATCAAAATGATATATCTATCCGTACAGAAGGACTTACCAAACGTTTTGGAAATTTCACTGCGGTAGATAATATTACTTTTCATGTTAAAAAAGGCGAAATATTTGGTTTTTTGGGGGCAAACGGTGCCGGTAAAACTACAGCAATAAAAATGCTTTGCGGACTAAGTAAACCCACATCAGGAATAGCAATAGTCGCAGGCTACGATGTAGCTACACAATCCGAACAAATCAAAAAAAACATTGGTTATATGAGCCAAAAGTTTGCTCTTTATGATGATTTAAAAGTATGGGAAAATATGAGACTCTATGCCGGCATTTATGGCATGGAAGAAAAAAAAATTGCCTATCGAATTAATGAAATCTTGATACAATTAGGCTTCGAAAATGAAAAAAACAAATTTGTAAAAGCACTACCAATCGGATGGAAGCAAAAATTGGCTTTTAGTATTTCCATCATTCATCAACCCGAAATCGTATTCTTAGATGAACCTACCGGAGGTGTTGACCCTGCAGCACGACGACAATTTTGGGAATTAATATATGCTACTGCCGAAAAAGGTATAACAGTTTTTGTAACTACGCATTACATGGATGAAGCAGAATATTGTAACCGAATATGTATCTTAGTAGACGGAAAAATTGTTGCCCTTAATAGTCCTAAAAAATTAAAAGAAACATTTGCCGCACAAAATATTGACGAAGTATTTCAACTATTAGCACGTAATGCAAACAGAACGTAATAAAACAATGATGATTCAAAAAAAATATAGCCCGTTTTTATCTTTTGTTCGCAAAGAATTCTTTCATATATTCAGAGATAGATGGACTAGTATTATTTTATTAATCATGCCTATTCTAATGATTATTCTATTTGGTTTTGCGATTACAACTGAAGTAAAAAATGCCAAAATAGCAATTTTTGACCCTTCTCAAGATGCTGCCACGCATGCTATAGTTGACAAACTTTCGACAAGCGAATATTTTACTATTGAGACTTATATATGTTCTCAAAACGAAATTGATAACTTATTAAAAAAAGGAAACATTGGATTAATTGTTGTTTTCAGCGAACATTTCTATGAAAACATGATGCATAGCGGTGATGCTCAAATACAACTCATTGCTGATGGAAGTGATCCTAATTATGCTTACACTTTAACACAATATGCTTCTGCATTACTTGGTTCTTATCAGAAAGAAAATATTTTACCTAACATTAATCCACCATTTCAGATTGAAACTGAAATTAAAATGCTTTATAATCCTACACTAAAAGGAGCTTATAATACTGTCCCCGGTGTATTGGGTATGGTGCTGATGCTCATCTGTGCCATGATGACATCTATTTCGATAGCAAGAGAAAAAGAATTCGGCAACATGGAAGTATTGTTAGTATCACCATTAAAACCAATCACGATTATTCTTTCCAAAACCGTTCCATATATTGTACTATCATTAATCAATTTCACGAGTATTATGCTTTTGGCTGTTTTTGCACTTAAAGTACCTATAGCCGGGAATATTGCTTTAATTGCATTAATTTCTTTAATTTTTATCTTCGTGTCCTTGGCATTGGGCTTATTAATATCAACAATTGTCAAAACACAAATAGTCGCAATGTTAATTTCAGGTGTGGTATTAATGTTTCCCGTCATTTTATTATCGGGTATGATATTCCCTGTCGAAAGTATGGGTCTGTTTTTTCAATACTTAGCAAAAATATTACCGGCAAACTGGTATATCGCTGCTATACGTAAAGTTATGATTCAAGGTTTAGGAATAACTTCCGTATATAAAGAATTAATTGTTTTAATCTCAATGGCTGTTTTCTTGATAGCTGTTAGTATCAAAAAGTTCAAAGTACGAATTGAATAATAATTAATAAGGGTATGTTAAAATTTTTACTAGAAAAAGAATTTAAACAATTTCTCAGGAACCGTTTCCTGCCAAAATTTGTAATAATTTTTCCTTTTGCTATATTATCCATTTTCCCACTAGTAACGAGTACAGAAATCAAAAACATACGATTATGTGTCATTGACAGAGATCACAGCCCTTACTCTATGCGATTGATAGAGAAAATCAAATCATCAGGATATTTTATACTGGTGAACGTAACCACTGATGAGACTAAAGCATTTGAATTAATCGAATCCAACAAAATAGATATATTTTTAGAACTACCTCAACATTTTGAATCGAACTTGATAAAAGAAAACAAAGCTCAATTAATGATTTCTGCTAATGCAGTTAACGGAATGAAAGCCGGATTAGGTACTACATATTTATCAAGGGTAATAGATGATTTTAATAATGATATCAGTATCAACTTTTTATATCGTGAAAAAAAAATACCCATTTCTACTTTTGTTATTACTCCTTTTTATCGTTTCAATCCTTTAATGAAATCTATCTTTAATATGATACCGGCAATTTTAGTAATGTTGATGGCTGTTGTTTGTGGTTTTTTACCGGCTTTAAATATTGTAAGTGAAAAAGAAAACGGAACCATAGAACAATTAAATGTTACTCCTGTCCGTAAATTTACGCTTATTTTATCCAAACTAATTCCATTTTGGCTTATAGGGTTTATAGCTTTAAATATTTGTATTTTTGTTGCCTGGCTTTTCTATGATTTCTTTCCTGTAGGTAGTCTGATTAATCTCTATATATTCTCAGCTGTTTTTGTATTGGCTATGTCCGGATTCGGATTAGTAATTTCAAACTATGCTAACAGCATCCAACAAGCAGTATTTATAATATTTTTCTTTGTATTGACCTTTGTTTTTTTAAGTGGACTCTATACCCCTGCAGCCAATATGCCTGAATGGGCTCAAATCTTAAGCTATATCAGCCCTCTAAAATATATTATTAAAGTGATACGACTTATATATCTAAAAGGTAGCGGGTTCTTTGATATGTTACCACAATTTATAGGACTTAACTTTTTAGCTCTCTTTTTTAACACTTGGGCGGTTTTGAGTTATAGAAAAAGAAATCTGTAATTATTTAATACAGGTAAAAAATGTTCACAAAACAACTTGAATTTTAAAATAGAAACGCAAATAATAAAATTTTATAAATATTTATATCTGTATTTCAATTTTTTAATAAATTTCTTTTTAATAAAAAAATTTTTTTTTATATCTGAAAAAATTGTATCTTTGCAATCTTAAAAAAAATATAAAGACATATTAAATTAAAGGAATTTCAATTATGTATTTGACACCTGAAGTAAAGAAAAACATTTTTAAAGAATATGGCAAATCAGAATTTGATACCGGCTCAGTTGAAGGACAGGTAGCCTTATTTACTTTTCGAATTCGTCATTTGACCGAACATGTAAAATCAAACAAAAAAGATGCTTCAACTGAACGTTCACTGGTTCGTTTAGTAGGAAAAAGAAGAAAACTTCTTGATTATTTAAAAAGAGAGGATATCGAAAGATATAGAAACCTTATCAAAAAATTAAATATCAGAAAATAATCCTTGAAATTAAAAAATAAAAAAGGCACTTACTGTAAGGTTGCCTTTTTTTGTATTTAATACTTAGACAAAAAAAGTATGATAGTAACAAAAACAATTGATTTAGGTGATGGAAAACAAATCACCATAGAAACAGGCAAATTAGCTAAACAAGCCGACGGGGCTGTAGTAGTTAAAATGGGAAATACCATGATATTAGCAACAGTATGCAGTAAAAAAGAGGCAGCTGAAAATGTAGATTTTATGCCTTTGCAAGTTGAATACCAAGAAAAATATGCAGCCGTTGGTCGTTTTCCGGGAGGTTTTTTTAAACGTGAAGCCCGTCCATCTACTTATGAAATATTAATCGCTCGGCTAATAGACAGAGCTTTACGTCCATTATTCCCTGACAATTATCACGCTGAAACTCAAGTATTAGTTACTTTAATTTCCGGTGATAAAAACGAACTTCCCGATGCTATTGCCGGGTTAGCAGCTTCTGCTGCTTTGACCGTTTCCGACATCCCATTCCATGGTCCTATTTCGGAAGTAAGGGTTGCCCGCATCAACAACGAATATAAAATAAATCCTTCTGTTGCTGACTTGGAAAATGCCGATATGGACCTTATCGTTGCAGCTACCATTGACAACATCATGATGGTAGAAGGTGAAAGTAAAGAAGTGCAAGAAGCCGACCTTGTTGAAGCATTAAAAGTTGCTCATCAAGCAATTAAATTACAATGCCAAGCACAATTAGAGCTTGCCGCCGAAGTGGAAAAAGCAAATCCTAAAAGAGAATATTGCCATGAAACAAACGATGAAGAATTGCGAGAACAGGTAAAAAACGCTACCTATCAAAAAATATACGATATTGCTAAAAATCCTACTACAAAACATGAACGTTCAGACGCTTTTGAAAAAGTATTAGAAGACTTTTTAGTTACTATCCCTGAAGAAGAATTGGATGAAAAATCTCCAATGATAAAACGTTATTACGAAAATGTCCAATGGGAAGCCGTAAGAGATATGGTCTTAACAGAAAGACAACGACTTGACGGAAGAAAATTAGATGAAATTCGACCAATATGGAGTGAAGTTGATTATTTACCTTCCGCTCATGGCTCGGCAATTTTTACTCGTGGAGAAACTCAATCTTTATCTACTTGTACTTTAGGAACTAAATTAGATGAACAAATCATTGATGGAGCTATCATCGAAGGTACATCAGACTTTATGTTGCATTATAACTTTCCTCCATTTTCAACCGGTGAAGTCAAACCCATTAGAGGGACAGGACGTCGTGAAGTTGGGCATGGCAATTTAGCCCTACGAGCTATCAAACCGATTTTACCAGCTAAAGAAAACAATCCATACACTATTCGACTGGTATCAGATATATTAGAATCTAACGGTTCCTCCTCCATGGCTACAGTATGTGCTTGTACAATGGCCTTAATGGATGCCGGTGTTAAGATTAAAAAACCGGTCTCTGGAATTGCAATGGGTATGATTAGCGATAGCAAAACAGGAAAATACGCTATTCTTTCCGACATACTTGGCGACGAAGATCATTTGGGTGATATGGATTTTAAAGTAACCGGGACTATAGATGGTATTACTGCCTGCCAAATGGATATAAAAGTAGAAGGACTTTCTTACGAAGTTCTTGCTGAAGCTTTAGAACAAGCAAAAAGAGGACGTCTACATATCTTAAACGAAATGATGAAAACAATTACTGAATCTCGTGAAGATTATAAGTCACATGTTCCTCGTATCGTAAAAATGTCCATACCACGCGAATTTATCGGTGCTGTAATCGGACCCGGTGGAAAAATCATCCAAGAAATGCAACGCGAAACCAATACTATCATTAATATTACAGAAGAAGGTGAATTTGGTATCATTGACATAGCTTCTCCCGATAAAATATCTATCGATAAAGCTATCTTACGTATCAAAGGTATTATTGCTGTTCCTGAAATCGGAGCTGTTTATGAAGGTACTGTAAAAAATTTGCAATCATTTGGTGCTTTCGTTGAATTCTTACCAGGGAAAGATGGCTTGTTACATATTTCAGAATATGATTGGAAACGAATTGATAAAATAGAAGATTACCTTAAAGTTGGAGATAAATTAGAAGTAAAACTGATAGAAATCGATTCTAAAACAGGTAAAATTAAACTCTCTCGTAAAGCTTTACTGCCAAAACCGGACTTCAAACAAAAAGAAAACACTAATCACAACAACCATCAAAAATAAATAACATAAAATTATCAAGACCCTTTTAACAAAAGCTTGTAAAAGGGTCTTTTTTATTAGAACCATGAAAATATTTATTAAAAATTCTATCTTCTATGCAATATGTATTAGTTTTATTTTGTTAACGATTTCTTGTGAAAACAAAGAAGAACGTATGCAAAAAAAAATACATAAAGTTATTGAAAAATACATACTAACTGATCTTAATAAAGGAGCAAAAATCGATAGTATTAAAATACTTAGGATTGACAGCGTCAGCGATTATCATTTTGTAGCTTTTATTATCAAACCTATCATCGACAATCGCTTGGATGAGCTAAATTATCAATTCAACCATCTTTCTGATAGCGGAAGCATAGAAGAACTTAAACTAAAACAAGATACCGAATACGAGATTAACAAACTGATAGACAAATCCGATTTTTATACCGACAAACTCACTAACGAAACATTAGACTCTACCAATATTCGCTATTATTTTGTAAGTACACTCATTTATACAACCGATTCTAATAATAATACTTCCCGTGATTATTACGGATTCCCTATTACAACCGATTTTCAAGTTAGAGAAATTAACGAATTAATCGACGAATAAGCCGATTTAATTTCCTATTAGAATTAATTATATAGAATTTTTTTTCTAAAAAATATACTTTTTGAAGTATTCTTTATTATAGTTTAATAATTTTCAGCAACTTCAACTGTTAACAAAATTTAATATTTTTTTTAGTATTTTCTTAAATAAAATATTTCATAATGGTTAAATTTATACTTTTGCATTTTTAAAATCTAAATCAAAGTATATTAATATTATATAAAAAAGCATCATGATTAACAAGAATTTAAATCTTTCTAAATATGGTATTGAAAATCCAAAAAACATTTATTACAACTTATCGTATGACGAATTATATGCACATGAAACCAATCCTGCTCTAAATGGCTATGAAATTGCTCGAAAAACATCACTTGGAGCTTTAAATGTCGAGACCGGCATTTTTACTGGACGTTCACCAAAAGACAAATATATTGTAAAAGACACCGAAACAGAACCCAATGTATGGTGGGCTGCACCTAATCGCAAAGGCTCTGATAACAAACCCATTTCAAAAGAAATATGGAACGACTTATTAAAAACAAGTCAGGAGCAATTATGCAATAAAAATTTATATATAGTAGATGCATATTGTGGAGCAAATGCAAATAGCAGAGTTAAAATCCGAGTTATAAGTGAAGTAGCATGGCAAGCTCATTTTGTAAAGAATATGTTTATTCGTCCTAACGAAGAAGAACTCAAAACTTTTGAACCCGATTTTGTTATGTTAATGGCATCCAAAACTGTAAATCCATTATGGAAAGAACATGGATTAAACAGTGAAGTATTTGTTGCTTTTAACATTAGCGATAAAATGGCCGTCGTTGGAGGCACTTGGTATGGGGGAGAAATTAAAAAAGGGTTCTTCTCAATTATGAATTATTACCTCCCTTTGGAAGGAATGGCATCCATGCATTGCTCAGCAAATCAAGGGAAAGATGGTAATACTGCTTTATTTTTCGGTTTGTCGGGAACAGGTAAAACTACCCTATCAACAGATCCCGATCGTTTACTAATCGGAGATGACGAACATGGATGGGATGAAGAAGGTATTTTTAATTTCGAAGGTGGTTGTTATGCCAAATGTATTCATTTAAACAAAGAACAAGAACCCGATATTTATGCTGCCATTAGAAGAGATGCTTTATTAGAAAATGTGGTAATTAATGAAAAAGGAGAACCTGATTTCGATGATGAATCCAAAACAGAAAACACGCGTGTTTCTTACCCTATTTATCATATAAAAAACATTGTCAAACCTGTTTCCAAAGGTAGACATCCTAAGAGTATTATATTTCTATCTGCAGATGCTTTCGGCATCTTACCTCCTATTGCCAAACTAACGGAAGATCAGGCTATGTATTATTTTCTAAGTGGTTATACTGCGAAATTAGCCGGGACTGAACGTGGCATAAAAGAACCTGTTCCTACCTTTTCTTCTGCTTTTGGTGCTCCATTTTTATTGGTACATCCTACCCTATATGCTAAAGAATTATCTAAAAAAATCAAACAACATGGCAGCAGGGTGTATTTAATCAACACTGGATGGACAGGCGGAGCGTATGGTATAGGTAAACGCATCAAAATATCAGTTACACGTACTTTAATAAATGCCATACACAGTGAAGAAATCGACCAATGTGAATTTATCCAAACAAAACCTTTTGGATTTTATATACCTAAAGCATTAAAAGGTGTTGATTCATACTTATTAAACCCACGTAACACATGGGAAGATAAAACTGCTTATGACGAAAAAGCCTTGGAATTGGCACAGGCTTTTGTCAACAACTTTAAAACCTTTACCGATTCTGAAGAAGGAATGAGATTAGTAGCTGCCGGTCCTCAATTCTAAATCCAAAAATTGAAGGTGTCTCCCTTTGCTTTTAGGTTTGCAAATAACAACATAATCCATCATATCTTATGTATTTGATTTAATAATAATCAAATAGCTGAATTTTATTGCTATAAATTTGTAATTGTAAAATAAAATAAACAAAAGTTGCTATATGGTGTTTTTATATTAATTAATCATCATATATCATCAATAAAATATATATTTATGAAATTCACAAGAAAAGCGACAGCCCACTGGATAGGCTCAGGAAAAGAAGGTAAAGGAACCCTTACTACACAAAGTACCGTATTACAAAATACACAATACTCATTTAAGACCAGATTTGAAGATGGAATCGGAACAAACCCGGAAGAACTCATTGCTGCTGCTCATGCCGGATGTTTTACAATGCAATTAAGTTTTCTTTTAGGAGAACAAGGATTTATCCCTGTTTATCTTGATACAGAAGCCAAGCTTACCTTCCAAGATGGAAGTATTACCAATATATTGTTGATATTAATAGGTAAAATCGATAAAATTGATCTCCATACATTTGAAATAATTGCTACAAAAGCAAAAGAAATTTGCCCTATTTCAAAACTACTTAATACCAACATTGAATTAACTGTTCAATTAATTTAAAAAACATAAGTATAGTAATACTTATGTTTTTTCACATTTATTTATTTCCAAAAAAAATAAAAATCAATAAAATTTTTTATTTTTTACAATACATATTGTATTGAATTACAATCACTTAATTAAGAGATATCTGAATAATTTTGGCATTTGAAGAAAAAAAACTGAGCATTTCATGAGTTTTTATTCTTTTTTATATACATTTGCAGTATTATTTAAAATAAAACACATATTCATAATAATTTAATATACAATAAGTAATGAAAGAAATGATTGAAAATTTAACGAAAAAATATGGAAAAAGCCGAGAATCGCTGATGCCTATCTTGCAAGCAGTAGTTGAAAAAGAAAATTATTTATCAGAAGAAGCCATGAATGAAATTGCCAAACAACTTGATATTTCAGCAGCTCAAGTGTATGGTACAGCATCATTTTACTCCTTTTTAGATACTGAACCTAGGGGCAAATATGTTATCAGGGTGTGCAAATCAATTATTGCAGAAATGAAAGGTAAAAAAGAAATTATCCGAACACTGGAAAATGTATTAAAAGTTAAAGTTGGACATACAACTCCCGACAATATGTTCTCTTTATTAGAGACAAATGATATAGGTTGGAGTGATCAAGAACCATCCATGTTGGTAAATGAGAAACCCTATACAAACCTTACTCCGGAAAAAGTAATTAGCATAATTAATGAATATCGTAAATAACAAAATATTATAAAAAGATGAGTTCACATAATTTAAAGAAAACAGATATAATTTTTGGTATTTGTCATACATCAGATGACAATCAAAATATCCTTCCCGGAGGTGTATGTAAAACAAGTAGAACAAAATACACTGTATTGGAAGAAGTAATAAAAAAAGATCCCAAAGACATTATTAATGATATTATTGAGTCAGGATTAAAAGGTCGTGGCGGAGCAGGATTTCCAACAGGTTATAAATGGAAATTCGGAGCTGCCTCTCCTGAAACTGAAAAATATGTCATTTGTAATGCCGATGAAGGGGAACCCGGTACTTTCAAAGACAGAGATATCTTATTGAAAGTTCCCGGTAAAATATATGCAGGTATGGCCATTTGTGGTTATTGCATTAAAGCTAAACAAGGATACATTTATCTAAGAGGAGAATACCGATATATGATTCCTGAACTTCAAAAAGTTTTGGATGAGTTTCATGAAACTATTAAAAAAATAGGTTTTGATTTTCATATTGATATTTTATTAGGTAGCGGCGCTTACGTTTGTGGTGAAGAAACTGCTTTAATGGAATCAATGGAAGGTAAAAGAGGAGAACCTCGCAATAAACCACCCTTCCCTACCATTGAAGGTTTCCGAAATAAACCTACTGTCATTAATAATGTTGAAACGTTTGTCAACGTTGTAATGATACAAAAACTTGGTGTTGATGAATTTAGAAAATTAGGAACACAAGATTCACGCGGATCGAAAGTTTTCTCTGTTTCTGGAGACACTCCAATACCTGGTGTATACGAATTGGAATTAGGTATGAAATTATGCGATTTTGTAGATGAATACGGAGATGGTGATACCAAAGCAGTACAAGTCGGCGGTGCTTCAGGGTTTTGTGTTCCTCGTAAAAAATTTGATGAAACCATTATCGGGTTCGAAGGTATCCCTACCGGTGGCTCCATGATGTTATTCAACAGTTCCCGATCCATGTATAATGTTCTTTGTAATTACTTGGATTTCTTCGCCGAAGAATCTTGTGGACAATGCACCCCTTGCAGAGTAGGTTGCCAACAATTAATAAGAGGTATTAAAGCTGTTAAATGCGGACAAAGACCCCCTGAATACCTTGACACCTTACTAAAATTAACCGATTCTATGCGATTATCAGCAAAATGTGGCTTAGGTCAATCGGTTGCCAATTCATTTTCTTCTATTGTTTCAAACTTTACAGAAGAAATGATTTATTAATAAATGTAATGTTTAAAGTTAAATGATATTAAAAATGAAAGATAAAGATATGATAAACTTAAAAATAGATGGTAAAAACGTAAGCGTTGAAGCCGGTACAACCATATTAGAAGCAGCTAAAAAAGTAAATGTAAAAATACCGACACTTTGCTATCACCCTGATTTATGCATCGCAGGAAACTGTAGAGTATGTATGGTTGAAATTGAAGGATCACGTACATTGGCAGCTGCATGTGCAATGCCTGTTGATCAAAATATGAATGTACTTACCAATTCATTAAAAGTAAGAACGGCAAGAAAACATAATATCGAATTGTTGCTCTCAGAACATAATTCAGAATGTACAAAGTGCTATAAAAACGGTAATTGTGAATTGCAAGACTTAGCAGCAGAATATAAAATCACCAATGACACTTTTATTGATTTGGTTCCTTTCCATAATTATACCATAGACCATTATTCTCCTTCCATTATCAAAGACGATAGCAAATGTATTCGTTGTCAACGTTGTGTAAGAACATGTGAAGAGTTACAATCAGTTAGTGCTCTCGGCGTTGCTTACAAAGGAGAACATATGAAAATTTCTACATTCTTGGAAAAATCAATGTACGATGTAGTTTGTACCAATTGCGGACAATGTGTTAATCGTTGCCCTGTAGGTGCATTGGTAGAAAAAAATTATATCGATCAGGTATGGGATGCTATTTACGATAAATCAAAACATGTTGTTGTTCAAACTGCTCCTGCTGTAAGAGTAGCTCTTGGTGAAGATTTAGGTTTGGAAAACGGAGAAATTGTTACAGGAAAAATGGTAGCAGGATTAAGAAAACTAGGCTTTGATTCTGTTCTTGATACTGATTTTACTGCTGACTTAACCATTATGGAAGAAGGTACTGAATTACTTACTCGTTTAAAAAGAGCGTTGGTAGATAAAGACCCTACTGTAGCTCTACCAATGACTACCTCTTGCTCACCGGGTTGGATTAAATTCATCGAACATCAATTTCCTCAATTACTCCCTAACGTATCAACATGTAAATCTCCTCAACAAATGTTTGGTGCTCTTGCCAAAACATATTATGCTCAAAAACGCAATTTAAATCCTGCTAATATTGTTTCTATTTCTATCATGCCATGTACAGCTAAGAAATTTGAAGCTGATAGACCCGAAATGAGAAGCAGTGGATATAAAGATGTAGATTTCGTATTAACAACACGTGAGTTAGCCGTTATGTTAAAACAAGCCGGTATTGATTTCAAATCAATTCCGGAAGAAAAATATGACAGTATCATGGGACAATCAACAGGTGCCGCTGTTATCTTTGGTGCTACAGGAGGCGTAATGGAAGCTGCGTTACGTACTGCTTATGAAATAGTTACAGGCAGAGAAGTTCCATTCAACGAATTAAATATTACTCCGGTAAGGGGTATGGAAGGTGTAAAAGAAGCTTCTGTTAAAATTGAAGGTACTCTTCCTGAATGGAAATTCTTGGAAGGAGCTACTTTAAATACAGCTACCGCTCATGGATTAGTCAATGCCAAAAAAGTTATGGAAATGGTGGTAAGTGGAGAAGCCAACTATCATTTTATCGAAATCATGGCTTGCCCTGGAGGTTGTTTAGGGGGTGGAGGTCAGCCTATTCCTACAAATGCTGAAATTCGTATGAAACGTAGCGATGCCATCTACAGAGAAGATAGTGGTATGCCCATACGTAAATCACATGAAAATCCTGAAGTAGCTCAAATTTATAAAGAATTCCTTGAAAAACCTCTAGGACACAAATCTCATCAACTATTACATACGCACTATGTTGATAGAACAAAAAAATAAATCATTATTTAAAAGAGGTTCTTATTGAACCTCTTTTTTTTGATTAAAGTTATTTTAAAACAAAATTATTGATTATTCCGGAGCAAACTGACCCCCCGATTCCGGAGCAAATTGACCCCCCAATTCCGGAGCAAACTGACCCCCTAATTCCGGAGCAAATTGACCCCCCAATTCCGAAGCAAATTGACCCCCCTA
>JAGOKS010000122.1 GCA_017994425.1 Bacteroidales bacterium
TCGTTACATTGCCTGAACTACCACACAAATTGATAGCTGCTATTACATCCTTTAAGCTCGCATAATCTGCCGTAGATGTATCGGATCCTACTATCACGTCTCCCGAAAATATCTGACCACAACCAAAGGTAATAATCTCTATGGTATCATCATAGTGTGTAGAATCATATGCTCCATTGGGATTACTAACCCATATCTTTACTGTATCAAACATTGAATTACGAGGAGTATAATATCCCAAGGTATCTGTTGAATTAAAGTCTTCCGGTAAATTGCCCGTCCAATAAATAGTCGGCTGTAATACACCGTTTAGAGTCCAATTAATATTGCAGGATGTTAAATTGGCCAGTCCTTTATTTTTTATCGTTGCAATAACCGGGGTTGTTTGTCCGGCTGTTACTGCTGTCGTAGGACTTACTATCTGATGCAAAGCTACCGAATTGCTATCGGTAATAATACTGCCGAAATAAACGATTGTTGTGGGCAAACTGGATGTACTGCCACAACTCGTATTAACACATCCAAAATTCGTATATTGGCGATCAGTACAAGTATAACTTACGGAATTTATTGACCACCATATCATTCCACCTCCATTATTGCATACATTTTGTAGTGACGTATCTACCCAGTAAACCATTAAATTACTTCCTACCGGTAAAACAAATGGTACATTAAATGTAAATTTATTCCATCCATTAACTGTTGTCCATGTACCCCTATATACCCTGATTGCTCCATCTGTAATAGGATCATTATACGTACAAGACCCATTTACATTTGTTAAGGTAGTCGCTTTTAAATAACATTGTGTATTGTATCTTGTAATGGTAACCCCAGAATAAGAATTATAATAAGCTAATCCTGAAATAGTCTTAGCTGTTGTTGTATTTCCTATATCACTACTTAAATACAATTGCCGTGACCAATTATTTCCATCTCCGGATACTGTGAAAGGATATGAACAATCGCCACCACTTATGGATGAACCTATTTGAGTAGAATCATTCGTTGTTGCTGATCCTGCTCGTTTTAAATATACACTATCTCGTATACTTACTGTATTCCCTAAGGTATCTATTAAGGTGATGGAATAACGAATGTCTGTTCCAAAGATATGTTGTGGTATATAGGTACGGTACAAATTATTCCCCATGGATGTCATCAACAAGGTATCATAAGTATAGGTTGTGTCATTTCTATAAATTACATCCAAATTAATAGGGGATGGAGTAGTAGCCCCCATACGGGAATAGATTTCAGCCACTACTTCAAAAGGACCTGTATTATAGGCTGTATCTCCTAAATCTATCGTAAAACCCATGGCCAAATCCGGAACACCGAATGCCACTCGCATTAAGGTATCATCAAAGGTAGTAGAATCATATACTCCATTGGGTAAACTTGTCCAAATTATTAATGTATCGTACATATTTACACTTGGTGTATAAAAGCCTATTGTATCCGTTGCATTAAAATCATCCGGCAAATGTCCGCGCCATGTATATCTTGGTTGTGAAACGCCATTAAGATTCCAGTCTATGTAACACGAATCTAAATCTCCCATCCCTTTGTTCTTAATCGTTACTACTACAGGGACTTGATATGCAGGTGCTGCTACTACACTATCCGTAGGATTGTCTATCCTAAATAAAGCTACACTGTTGGTATCATCTGAACCGCCAACTATATAAAAACGTGCATTCGGACGATTATAATTATAAGTCCCTGCTGATGCCGGAAATGATCCATCCTGATACTTATAAACAGACCTATAAACAGGAGATGTAGAGGTTGATGTCCAATAGGCATAAGGCGAAGTATAAGAACCATTATAATTGGTCCAATATATCAACAAATTTTGCCCCGGAGGCAACATAAAAGGATTATCTAAATTAATTTCCACCCAACCTGTAGTTGAAGGATTAAAAGTTCCTGTCCATACTTGCGTAGCTCCGCTTGTAGACGGATCTATCCAAGCATTCGATGTAATACTATTGTCATTAACCGCTTGAAAATAGCACGTCTGATTACTGCCTGAAACTCCTGTTGTTGAAACATGCCATCCTAATTTAGTAATTAAGCCACCACCACCTGACTGACTTAACTCATTCCCTAAATATAAATTACGAGACCATCCGTAATCATAATATCTATAAAAAGGAGAATAAGTTTGTGTAAGTGTTCCTGTTCCTGCTATTATATAGCCTGTGGCTGCTCCTCCTACTGCTCTTTTTATATAGAAACTAGAATAAGCGGTTGCATCATTGCCTACACTATCTACTCCCCTAACATCATAGGTAATCGTTGTTCCAAATACCTTTTGTGGTATAATCGCACTGAAAATAGAATCTCCCGTAACCATCGTCATCGTGAGTGTATCGTACGTAGTTATATTATTATATTTGTATGACACATTTAATTTTACAGGTTGTACTATCGGCGCAAAGGTTCGAGTCGCTATCTTCGCTGTTACCGTAAACGGTCCTGTGTTATATACTGTGTCCACAGGGGACGATGATAAAAATTCTACTACTGGAGGTTGTATCGGATTGGCAGATGCCAATAATTTGAAATTATCTATTGCCCATCCATAGGCAAACTGCGAACCTATAACATTCCCTTTCTTTATAATAAATTTAAATCGTACCTGTGCATAAGACACTTCACCAGATACATTAAAACTCTCTTCTTTCCACCAACTATTATTCGGAATTGCTAAGGAATCGTTCGATTGCCACGTCGTATAACTTTGATGACTGAATTTTGCTCCCGCATACGCATTCGGATCACTCCCCTGATAACTGCTCGTTGGAACTACTTTCCAGCCCGGCATTGCCAACTCTTGATATTTAATCTGACACAAATCACTACCTGTTACCTTACAAATATGACTAAACTGAAGAAAGGCATACGCGAAATTTCTTAAGTCATACCACGGACTGATTAATTCTACCGAATCTCCATTGGAATTTGGTATAAAACCCAAAGCCGATGTAGGGCTACTCACTGATAAAGTGTTGTTAATTACCCATCCTCCCGTCGGACTTACTGACCATCCACTCGGCATTGTTGTTGTAAATGGCTCATTGGCTAACGTTGTGTATTGTGCTTGTGACACACTATAAAACATAACACCTAAACAAATTAAAAATAAAACCTTTTTCATATACTTTTTTTTAAATTTTATAAATATTTGGAATAATTTAATATCAATTAACATTTAATGATTTAATAATACTATTAAAAAAAATGGAAGGAAATTATAAATATTTTATCATATTCTAATGTTTTTATTAATATATTATCTTTTTTATTATTACTTATTTATTATTGTATTACAATTTCTTACAAAGTTCATATTTAAATTTTTCTTTTATGTTTTCTTCAATGTTTTTTTATGTTCATCCGACATCAAAAATAAACTTTTTTTTAATATGTTTATTCTTTTTCTTAAAAATATTTAAAAAATTCAAAAAATATTTTCTCTGAAAAAATAAAAGGATGTATAGATCCTTATTTAAAATACGTATTATAAATTTTTATTTTTGTACGGTCATTTTCTTAACTATCTTTTGTCCTACATATTCCATGCTATAGTAATAAATACCGTTTGACAGTTGCAATGTATTGAAATCATAGATATGACTTCCTGATTTGGCTTGAATATCTTCCATATACAATACTTGTCCACTTACACTCATCACTGTAAACCTTACTGTGCCATCTTCAGGAATGCTAAATGGTATGGAAGTCAGAGCCTGCACAGGATTGGGAATGTTTTGTCCTACTGCCCACAAATCTTGATTATTTACCGGAACGCTAACATCGGTTTTTACAC
>JAGOKS010000123.1 GCA_017994425.1 Bacteroidales bacterium
AAATGTATTGCTTTGAGCTACTGCAATAAAGTGTCCCGGTTGCAGTAGCGAGGACTCGGAAGGACAGGGATAAGTACAAAAAAATTGAAACCCTTTAATACTTATCCCTTCACCACTTCCAAGGAGGTCGAAAACCTAAAGTTTATAGTTGACTTTGACACATTTTGCACCTGCAAAGGTACAAAAAAAACAGATAGAAAAACATGCAAAGAAGATATAAAACCGATAATTAAGTATTAAAAAAAAATAAAAATTAAAAAAAATGAAAAAGTTCACATATATAATTGCCACACTATGTGTAGTGGCAATAAGTACAGCCATATTTATTGGTTGTGAAAAGGAAAATTCAATTACTAATAAAACCGCAGATAATAAAATTCAAAAAGCACAATCAAAATTAACTCCTGGTGAAAAAGCCCAAATTGCTGGAGCAGATTTAACTGGACTTTTGACTGGTGCAGGAATAGGAAGTGGTGTCGGTAATGCTATTGGAGGACCTGTAGGTGCTGGAATTGGTGCAACTATTGGAGGTGTTGTTGGTGGGACAGCAGCTTCATTATCAAAATGGGGTCAAATTAAAGATAGTCACGATTCTTTAGCTAAAGGAATAAGCCAAAGTAATATGGCAAATATGCATTCAGAAGCTGGCAATGATGATAATCCATATGATTCAGTAGGATTAATCCATTATCAATTAATGAATCATTTTTTTGAAAATGAATATCTCTTTCAATTGAATTCAGTATTTAATGATTCAACATATTATGTAAATGCAATTACTCTTTTTCCACAATATTATAATTTAAATATAACTAATTATTCTCAATATTTCCCATTTTTAGAATTTACGAATGCTTTAGATGAATCAAATTCATTCTCATTTAGTGAATTATTAAATAATTATATTGAAAATGAGGATTTAAGAACAACTATTTTAAATTATGATCAAGAACGGTTAAACTCTACAAGTTTTTCGAATTTTTATAATTACTCTATTGATATTGAAGATGAAGTTTGTAACAATACAAACATCAATGACATGGATAAACAAATTGCTCTTTCGTATATGGCAACGGCAAGATATGGATATTGGTATTGGATTTTAATATATGATAATGAATAACAAGTAATAAATAATGCAATGATTGTCAAAGTAAAAGACAATCATTGCATTTAATAATTAAGAAGATGAAAAGATTTTATTTTTTTATATTTTTATGGATAGGATTGAATTCTACTTTTTGTCAAAATAAAAAAACTATTTATTTTTCATATTATAATTTATTGTCAACATCGTATTATCCAAATCTTCAAATAAACGAAACCTTAGAAAATATGGGTGTTGGCAAGTTAATCCCTCTTACAACACAAACTGCTATTGGAATCGACATGAGAGTGAATCATGTAAATATTAATCTTGATGTAGGAATCGGTGGCATGTTTAGTAAAAACATAAAAACATCAAGCATGCAGTCGAATTTGGGAATAGGTTATTATTTTGATTTGAAAAACGAAGATTATCTGACTTTAGGCGGTAATATATCTTATCATCTCATAAATATAGATGCTTATATCCAGAAAGGAAGTATTGATTTTTCAAATAATACCGTAAAAAACTCCACATCATTTTCGATTTCCACAATGCAATTTATGATAGGTCCGATGATAAAGTTCGAAGATGATTGGTATATGATTTCAATAGGATATGATTTTGGCATTATCCCTATGTATTGGAAATCACATAATACAATTGTTGTTCATAATTATAAAGAGAGAATTGACAGAATACATATTGATTATATTATAAAATTTTGGCCTAAGACATTTAAAATTTAATGAACATGAAAAAATATATTATTTTGGTTGTATGTGGTTTATCAGTTTGTGGCAGTTTTTCACAAACATGGACAAAAATTAAAAGCGGAAGTGAATTTACCATAGCCATCAAATCCGATGGAACATTGTGGGGATGGGGATTTAACGCTAATGGACAATTGGGTATGTCGTCGACCTATCAAATCATTACAACACCGACTCTACTGAACGAGGATAGCGATTGGAAAGAAATAGCAGCAGGTTCTTGTCATTCCTTGGCAATAAAAAACAATGGAAGCTTATGGGGAAGCGGATTAAATGGAAATAAACAAATTAGTGCAGGAGAAGAATCTCAATATGAAGAATTTGCACAAATAGGCACCGATACCGATTGGGTTTTTATCGAAGCAGGATATGTTTCTTCTTTTGCTATAAAAAAAGATGGTTCATTGTGGGCTTGGGGATATAATGGAAATGGACAGCTTGGTGTGGGTGATTTGGAACAAAAAAGTACCCCTACACGCGTTGGAACGGATAACGACTGGCAATGCGTGTCTTGTGGTGGATTGTTTGTTTTGGGATTAAAACAAGATAAATCGTTGTGGCAATGGGGTTATTTTGTAACATTAGACAGCTCAGGATATGTTTACGATAATTTTTTAACGCCTTATTGTATAAATAGCACAAGTAATTGGAAGATGGTTTCTGCGGGATTTGAAGCCGTTTTTGCCCTTAATGAAAATGGAACTATTTGGGCGTATGGTGATAACACAAATTACGCTCTTGGCGATTCTTCAAAAATATTCCTTAATGATTTTACTCAAATTACCCAAGATTCAAATTGGAACTCTATTGAAGCCGGCTCAGTTTATACCTTTGCCATTAACAAAAACGGAGAATTATTCGGATGGGGAAATAATATGTATGGTCAATTGGGAATAGAAAAAACCGATAATTTTATTCCTGTACCCACACAAATTGATAACCAAACCGAATGGAAAACAATTAGTGCAGCCAAAGGAATTATTTCGGGACAATATATTTACGGCATGCACAGTGTTGCTATAAAAAACGATAGCTCCATTATGTGTGTCGCCGGAGCAAATTATGTAGGTCAATTGGGTTTAGGATATACTAATAATGAAGCAAATACTTCTTTTAATTGCTCGGAATCGGCTATTCAAGATATTGAACAACATAACAACATTACCATATATCCTAATCCTGCTTCTACCCAAATTATTATTAATAACACCAATAGTATAAAAGAAATAAGTATTTACTCCATTTGTGGCCAAAAAATAAGAAAATTATTCCTTAATGACACACAAACAACCTTAGATGTTAGCGATTTACCTTCTGGTATCTATGTTGTGAAAATCAACACAGCAAGCGGGGTGCTTGTGCGGAAGGTGCAGGTGGTGAGATAAGTAAAAATGTCGCGAGTCCCGGGTCCCGAGTGCCGAGAGGTTTTTTCGTTCCGAAAAAATAAGTGTAGGGTGTGTATTTCTCTTTGCGTTCTTTGCGGTTAAATATAATGGATTAAGAATTAAACTTGATGCAATGCTCTAAAAAACTGAAAACTGAGAACTGAGAACTGACTAAAATGTCCCGAGTGCCGAGAGGTTTTTCGTTACGAAACATAGGGATTTTGCTTTTAGTATATGCTATAACACAACATAAGCCTGAAGGGCTTAAAATTAAATAGCCATCGATGAAATCGATGGTTGCAAACAGAGGAAGCCATAGTCAACAAGCCTGAAGGGCTTGAATTAAAATAAAAAAGCAATATTCAACCGCTTTGCGGTTGATGATAACAAAGGTGCTATCAAGGGCTGCATTTCATGCAGCCCTATTCACATTGAATCCCTTTCGGGATTC
>JAGOKS010000038.1 GCA_017994425.1 Bacteroidales bacterium
CTCTTAATTTATTGTTTTTAATGTAATTGCCGATAATTATTTTTCACAAAAACCTTGGTTCTTTTCACAGCTTCGCCATTGATAGTGTCATTTATAATAGCATACCCTATCTTCTTTTGAGTGAAAGGAATTTGTATTTTCCGTATGCAAAAGTAATTTTTTTTATGATATAAAATATTCTTCAGGATAAATTTTTTAGCGAAGCGAAGTATCTGTTGTGTTTAGTGAACAATAATAAATGATTGCCAACTACAAAAAAAAGAAGGAATAAATCCTTCTTTTGTGGGATAATTAGTTTATATGTATACCTTGAAGTGCCAAAAGGTGTAATTATTTATTTTGCAAAAATATAAAACTTTTTGTTATGCTTCAAGTATTGTTCTAAACTCAAATTTTATTTTGCAAAAGCATACAAGTACATAAAATTTATATACTTTTGTATGGCATCTAAATTAATATAAACATTTAACCTGTTGTTTTAGAAATAAACATAAATATATTGCAATGTTGTTACTTAAAAACATAAAAGAACTAATACAAGTAGAAGAAAAGCCGGTTTTGTATCGTGAAGGAGGTAAGATGCGAGAAATGCATACCATCAAAGATGCTTGGTTATTAATAGAAAAAGATAAAATAAAAGATTTTGGGCAGATGCAAAATATTACCGATGAAGCAAAACAAGCCTCTAAAATGATAGATGCGGAAGGAAAAATGGTCTTTCCTTGTTTCTGTGATTCTCATACTCATCTTGTATATGCAGGCAGTCGGGAAATAGAATATATAGACAAAATCAGAGGGTTATCCTATGAAGAAATTGCCCGTCGGGGGGGAGGTATTTTAAACTCAGCCAAACGTTTACATCAAGCTACGGAAGAAGAATTGTTTACATCGGCTTGGGAACGCCTCGAAGAAATTAAAACGTATGGAACGGGTGCAGTAGAAATTAAAAGCGGGTATGGGTTAAGTACGGAAAACGAGTTAAAAATTCTTCGTGTTATCCGCAAGTTGAAAGAGAAATCAGCATTGACAATTAAAGCAAGCTTTTTAGGGGCACATGCCGTTCCTGAAGCATATAAAAACCGTCAAGATGAGTATGTGGATTTGATTATAAACGAAATGATTCCTATGGTGGCAGCTGAGGACCTTGCTGATTTCATGGATGTCTTTTGCGACAAAGGATTTTTTACTGTAGAAGAAACCGACCGCATGTTACTTGCCGGTATCAAGTATGGTCTTAAACCGAAAATCCATGCCAATGAACTCGATTATTCGGGAGGAGTGCAAGTGGGCGTGAAATACAATGCACTCTCTGTCGACCATTTAGAATATACCGGCGATAAAGAAATTGCTTCTTTGTTAGATTCCGGTACGATGCCAACCGTACTACCCGGAGCAGCTTTCTTTTTAGGAATGGTGCATGCTCCGGTTCGGAAAATGATAGAGGCAGGTTTGCCTATAGCCATGGCAAGCGATTACAATCCGGGTTCTTCTCCTTCGGGAAACATGCAGCTTATTCTTTCTATGGCTTGTATTAATTACAGAATGTTGCCCGAAGAAGCCATCAATGCCACCACATTGAATACGGCTTATGCAATGGATGTTAGTGAAACACTCGGTAGTATTGCCCGTGGAAAAACTGCCAATGTGTTTATTACAAAGAAAATACCTACCTACGAATATATGCCGTATGCCTATGGTAGCAATAAAATTGAACAGGTAATTCTGAATGGAAAGCTACAATAAAATATACCTTCTCACCGGTGGAAACCTAGATAATAGTATTGCTAAATATGAGCAATTATTTGATTTATTGGAATGTCGCATAGGTAAAATTGTAAAAAAATCAAGTTTTTATGAAAGTGAGCCTTGGGGATTTAACTCTGAAAATACGTTTGTGAATTTAGCCTTGCATGTAAACACTTTTTTATCTCCAATAAAATTAATGAATGAATTAAAAACCATAGAAAAAAAAATGGGGAGAAAAACAAAACCTAATTTTCAAAACTATGCAGACAGAAACATAGATATTGATATTATTTTTTACAACAATCACATCATAACAACTGAAACTATTAACATTCCACATCCCCGTATGCAAGAGAGGATGTTTGTATTATTACCTCTTAGTGAAATAGCCCCCGATTTTATTCACCCTGTATATCAGAAAAGTATTACACAACTTAAAAATGAATGTAACGATAGAAATTGGGTGAGAAAGTTTACCTGGAACGTTCAGGAAAATTAGAAGTTTGTGTATGTTTATAGCTGCCGTTTTCATCATAGATAAAATAAGCGGCATATTCCGGATGAGATTTTAAAAATTCCAATGCAGCCTCCTTTCCCATAACCATAAAAGCAGTTGCAAGCGCATCAGCATAGGCACAACTTTCGGCTATTACAGTCACACTTAATAAATTATTTTTTTCTGTTAGACCGGTTTTTGGGTTTACGATATGTGTAAAACGTTGTCCGTTTTCCTCGCGATATCTACGATAATTACCACTGGTAGCAACTGCTTGGTTTGTTAATGTAAATATATAATCTATGTTTTCTTCTCCATTGGCGGTAGTTGTAGGAATTTGTATTCCTACTTGCCAGGGCTTGCCATTTTTATCGCCTTTTGAAACTACTTCTCCGCCTATTTCTACTAAACAATTGGAGTAGCCATTCTTTACAATGTATGCTGCAACTATGTCTACTAAATATCCTTTGGCTACAGCGTTGAAATTTAATTGTATGCGGGAATCTGTTTTAATGATGCGATATTTTTGTACGGATACTTTCTGATAGCCGACAAATTCTTTTAAGCTATCAATTTGACTTTGATTGACATTTGCCGGTTTCTCTTTACCAAAACCCCAAGCATTAACCAAGGGACCTATCGTAATATCAAAAGCTCCATTTGTTAACATGCTCACTTCTTGTGAAATGTTAAAAATAGAAATAAAATCATCGGTTAATATAGCCTCTTGATTTTCGTTTATTTTTGAAATTAATGAGTTGGTATCAAAAATGCTTGCCATGGCTTCAAAGCTTGAAATCAAGGAGTCTACCTGGTGATTCAATGTTGTATCTTCTTTTCCCATATAGCTTATGGAATAATAGGTTCCCAAAGCCATACCCTTAAAGTTTACTTTTTCTGTTTGTTGACAACCAACAAAAACACACAAAATGAATGACCCTAAAACATATTTGTTAAATGTGAGTTTTAACATGGTATGATTCTTTATTTAGCTTGATGTACTACTACTTGAGGGAAAGGTATTTCTATTCCTTCTTTATCAAATGCAATTTTTAATCGCTTGCGTAATTCACCGCTTACTTCCCATTGTTTACTGGGTTGGGTTTCTCCTAAGATTTTTATAATAATGGCAGAATCGGCAAATTCATTTACTCTTAGAAATTGGGGAGCTTTGATAATAGATTCCTTCCATAAAGGGTCTTCTGCTAATTCAACCCCAGTTTTATTCACTACCAAAATGACATTTTCAAGGTTTGAATTATAGGAAATACCTATATCTAAGTTTATCCTTGAAAAGTGTTTTGAGAAATTGGAAACTTTTGTTATTTCTCCATGTGGAATATGGTGGACTGTCCCGTCCAAATCTCTTAATGTGGACATTCTTAAACTTATATCTTCTACTGTCCCACTTAAATCGTTAAATTTAACAAAATCGCCAACGCGATATTGATTTTCAATAATGATGAATAACCCGGATATAATATCTTTAATAAGATATTGACCCCCAAATCCCACAGCAAGACCTACAATACCGGCACCTGCTAAAATAGGTCCTATCTTAAGTCCCAGTTCAGAAAGTATCATCAACGCTGCTATAGCAATTATAGTGATTTTCACGATACCCGAAAAAATACGTATCAAGGTATTTTCGCGTTTCATTTCAGCTGTTTTGGAAACAAAATTATTTGAAACTATGGCTGCTCTGATAGCTTTTTCAATGAGTTTAATAATGATTCTGTTTAATATATAAGTGCCTATTATAATAAAAATAACTTTAATGCCATGAGTTATTAACCATGGAGTAAGATTTTCAGACCATTTTATAATTTCTTCTTTTATCATTGTGTTTTAATTAGAGTTATTATATTATTTTTTTTATTTTTTCTGTTTGAAAAATTTCCATTTCAGAAGGGGAGTTATTAATAATATCGAAACGGATGAAAGTAATTAAGTTATGAAATCCTTGCATTCCTGCGGCACCGGGATTGATATATAATAGTTCATGGGAGGCATCATACATTACACGTAAAATATGTGAATGTCCGCACACAAAAATATTCGGTTTATGAGTTTTTATTAATTGCAATGATGTCGGATTGTAGCGAGGAGGGTAGCCTCCGATGTGTGTGATACATACTTTTGCTTGTTCAATTGAAAAAATTTCATTTTCATTGCATGTATTTCTAATGTCTTGTCCATCGATATTCCCGTATACAGCTCGCAAGGGCTTAAAAGATCTTAACTGTTCCAGCAGTTCGCTACTGCCGATATCACCGCAATGCCATAGTTCATCACAAGAAGCAAAGAAATCGAATACTTTCGGATGAAGATATGCATGAGTATCGGAAAGAACACCTATTTTAGCCATAAAAATCAATGCAAATAAATGCAATGTTTTGCATTTTAAGGTTATTTAAGTATTTTGAGAAATTCGAGTGTTAAATCCCAGACTTCTTGCACGGTTTTAATAAGCAAACGTTCATCGGGAGAATGTACTCCTCGTAAAGTGGGGCCTATGGATATCATGTCCATCTCCGGATATTTTTCTCCAATAAGTCCGCATTCCAAGCCTGCATGAATGGCAAGTACAAGAGGTTCTTTTTTATACAGATTAACATAAGCTTGTTTCATTATTTTTAATACATGTGAACCGGGGTTAGGAGTCCAACCAGGATAGCCTTCATTATGTTCTATATCGGCATTGATTAGTTCAAAAACGGAAGCGACCATGTTACAAGCATCATCTTTTTTGCTTTCTACGGAAGAGCGCTGGCTGGTGGTAATGATTATTTGGTTATTTTTCATTTTCACTGAGGCTAAGTTGGTAGATGTTTCTACAAAATTCTCCATACTATGGTCCATAGCTAAAACACCGTGAGGACAAGCATAAAGGGCTTGTACCAAATCGCATTGTGTGAATTCGTCAATAACAAAAGCAGGTTTTTCAGTAGGCACTACTTTTATTTCCACTTCAGGATCGGTGTATTTTAACTCATTTTTAATGGTTTGATGGAAATTATTAATAAATTGCAGAAATTCGTTTTTATATTTATCCGGAATCATTACTACTGCTTTGCCTTCACGTGCAATGGCATTGTGGAGATTACCGGCATCAATAAAGGCAATGCTCATGTCGTAGTTGAAGGTTCCTTCGAATAGTATTCTGTTTAATATTTTGTTGCTATTACCCAATCCCTTATTTATGTCATCTCCGCTGTGACCACCTTTCAGACCTTTAATTGTAATTAGATAGGGGCTTGCATTTTCAGGAAGCTTTTCTTTTTTGAATTCTAAGGTGGCGACAGTACCTTTACCTCCTGCACATCCAATAAAAAACTGTCCTTCATCTTCCGAATCTAAATTAATCAGCATTTTTCCTTTTAACCAATTTGGTTCTAATGCAAAAGCACCGGTAAGTCCGGTTTCTTCATCAACAGTAAAAAGACATTCTATGAAACCATGTTCCAAGGTTTTGTCTTCCAGCAGTGCCAAAGAAATGGCAATACCTATCCCGTCATCTGCTCCTAAGGTTGTACCTTTGGCTTTTATCCATTCTCCATCAATATATGCTTGAATGGCATCCGTATTAAAATCAAATTTTATGTCATTGTTTTTTTCACAAACCATATCCATGTGGCTTTGAAATACTATAGGAGTAATGTTTTCTTTTCCGGGACTTGCTTCTTTGCGTATAAGTACATTGCCGGCTTTATCACGGAGAGTTTCTAATCCCATTTTATTGCCAAAATCAATTAAATAGGCAATTATTTTTTCTTCTTTTTTTGAGGGACGTGGAATTTGACATATTTCATGAAAGTACTTCCATACATTTTTAGGTTGTAAATTTAATATTTCGTGATCCATATTTTTAGTATTTTATAATTATTGGTAAAATCTTATTTGGGAATGCAAAAATACATAATAATATAGCATAAAATTAATAAAAGAGAATTATTTTATGTGTGTCTATTATTTTCAATGGGTTGTTCTCTGTGAGATAAGTGTTTTTTTAGATTGGCACAGAAACTACTTTAACGACTATTATAGTATCCCCCAAATATAAACGACAATAATTAATAAGCTTAAAATTAATTTTAAGAATGTTCCGCTAAGAAATCCAAGAAAGGAACCGAAAGCAGCTTTTAATGCCGTTTCAAAATTTTTGTCATATAATATTTCTCCAATAAAAGCACCAATAAAAGGCATTATGATAATTCCCAAAGGGGGGAAAACAAATAATCCGACAATTGTCCCAATCATACAGCCCCAAGTTCCGTATTTAGAGCCCCCGAATTTTTTAGTGCCTATGGCAGGAATTATATAATCTAAGACTGTAATGATAGTAACTAAAACACCCATTAGCACTAAAAAGAAAACAGAATAAGGCTGTTTCTCGGTAAATTGCAATAGCAATAAAGCTATATATCCAATGGGAGGTCCCGGTAAAACGGGAACTACGCTACCTATTAATCCGATTATTAATAGTATTGAACCTATGATAATGAGAGTAATATTCATAGATGTGAATGTTCTTTTTATAGTTACAAAAGTATATAAAAAGAAAATACCGCTCGGGGAAGGGAGCGGGTATTTTCACAAAAATAGTAAAATGAATTTGCAAAAGTAAATTACAATTACCGTGCCAAACCCATGTTTTTTTATTTATTATTTTTGCCAATTTTATAGCCGTATAGTGCGTAAATAAGAATGATAAAATAACAAGGTATTGCTATCCAATAGGCTTGTTGTGTACCTATTTTGTCAGCAAGTTTGCCATAAATCAAAGGCAATAAAGCACCTCCGGCTATAGCCATGATAAGGAATGCGGAAGCCTTTTTTGCATGATGCCCCAATCCATCAAGAGCCAAGGGCCAAATAGTAGGCCATACCATTGCATTGGACAATCCCAATAATGTAATAAAAAATACAGTATGAGGAATGAACATTTGAATAGGGTTTAAAGTCGTAATATCGATGAAAGAAAATGAAAAATGTGCTTCTGCAGCTACACTAAGTGCTGCTACAACAAAAATAATTCCCAATATAGAACTTCCTATCAATGCCTGGCGTTGTGATATAACTTTAGGTATTAAAACAACACCTATAAAATATCCTATTACCATTGATATCAACGTAAGGCTTGTGAAATATTTAGCAGATTCTACTCCAACACCAAGAGATTTACCATATTGTATGACTGTATCTGCAGCTATCACTTCAACGCCTACGTAAAAGAATAATGCAATAACTCCAAAGAATATATAAGGATATTTCCAAATGGACCGGGAGGGCTTATTTTCTTTTTCATCATCTTTATCTATTTCAGGTAAATGTGTGAATTTTATTAAAATTCCCAAAAGGACTAAAATAATTGTCATAATAAGATAGGGTTGTATCAATTGTAGTGCGAGAGTGTCAAGTAATGATGATTGTAATTTCGGGTCAATACTTAATTCTATTTCTTTGACAAGATGTTCACTTCCGGAAAAAAGGAAACTCGCTAATATCAGGGGAGCTAAAATACCGGCAAATTTATTACATATTCCCATAATACTAATCCGTTTGGCAGCACTCTCCATAGGTCCAAGAATAGTAACATATGGATTTACCGCTGTTTGCATTAATGCCAGACCTGTTCCAAGAACAAACAATCCTATCAAGAATAAGACGTAAGAACGTTCATATGCAGCAGGAATAAATAAAACGGAACCGATAGCCATTGCAAAAAGTCCGCTTGCAATACCGTTTTTAAAACCAATTTTTTCCAGTATACGTGAAGAGGGCAATGCCATTACAAAATAAGAAATGTAAAAGGCAAAGGTTACAAAATAAGCAAAGAAATCACTTAATTGACATGCAATCTTTAAAAAGGGAATTAGGGTGCCGTTAAGCCAGGTAACAAAACCGAAAACAAAATATAAGATGCCGATAATAAATAAGCTAAATTTGTAATTACGCTTTGATTGATTCATTGTTTTTGTTATTAAATTGAATTATTATTCATTAATCTTCCCATTCATCTGTATCTGATAAAAAATCTTTCATGTAATCTAACTGACGTCGGTCTCGTTTTGTAGGTCTACCTATACCTTGTTCTCTGTGTTCAACATTCATCCGTAATAAACGCAAACGTTCGTATTCTTCTTCAGGAGTTAAATCTGTATAATAGTTTGTTACAAGTTTGGCAGCGATGCGATTTTTTGGAGCATCAAGTACTTGAACGGTTTTGATAAGTTGTCCGATACGCACTTGCACAATGTCGTTTTCTTTTATTTCTCGCGAAGATTTACAATTCATTCCGCTTATTTTAATTTTTCCTGCATTACAAGCTTCGGTCGCAAGGGTTCGAGTTTTAAATAAACGAACCATCCATAGCCATTTGTCAATTCTTGTTTTTTGAAGCATTGCTAATAAGTAAAAACGTATTGTATAATGTTCGCTCCCATTTGGAGAGCTTTGGTGCGAATTTCTTCGGGATCAAGATGTACAGCATAGTCTTCCCACCCATCTCCTAAATCACATTCATAGGTATAAAAACAGATTAAACGGTTTTCATAAATCAATCCAAATCCTTGAGGAGGCTTTAAATCGTGTTCGTGAATTTTTGGTAGTCCTCTTGGGAATGAATACTTTTGATGATAAATAGGATGAGAAAAAGGGAGTTCCACAAATTCTAATTCGGGAAATACTTTTTTCATTTGAGCTCTGACAAATTTATCTATGCCGTAATTATCATCTATGTGTAAAAAGCCACCGGCAAGTAAATAATCTCTTAAATTTTTGCACTCTTCATCGGAGAAGACTACATTGCCGTGTCCGGTCATGTGTAGAAATGAATAGTTAAAAATCTCTTTACTGCCTATTTCTACGGTTGCAGGATTGGGGTCTAATGCAGTTCCCAAATTTTTATTACAGAATTTTATTAAATTAGGAAGTGAAGTAGGGTTTGCGTACCAATCACCACCTCCTCTGTATTTTAATAATGCAATCTGTTGTGCATAAAGTTGTGTTGAAAAAATAAATATACTGAATATAAATAGGAATCTTTTCAATTTTTAATTAGTTTTAGTCTCGGCAAAATTACATTTTTATACAATACCATTTTCTCTTTTATGGAATTATTATTCCGGCAAATAAAAATGTCCGTTGAAAGCTTACGCCCAACAGACATGCTAAGTTAATAGGCTTTGACAATTATTGCTTGATAAATTTTTTATAAATGGTATTATTGTTATCAGTTTTTAGTTTAACAATGTAAATACCATTTGCATATGCAGAAACGTCAATTTGAAATGCTTCTTTTGGCTCAAATTTGCCAATGACTTTTCCCATAATATCTGTAATTTCAATGATTTGTGTGTTAATGTTAGATGTTTTAATGCTTAGTTTATCACTTACGGGATTTGGATACAATAGTATTTCACTTTCCATCGATGGCTCATTGATAGAAACATTTGATTTTTGAACAATCATAAGCGTTCGGGATATGGGTCCGTTTGAAATATTATAGGTTGAAATGCGATTGGAACCTGTTGTATTATCTGATAAAGCAGTAAATACCAATTGAGCAGAATCCGAACCACTAGTTACATTTAGACTTAACCAATCTTGTCCTCCGCTAATTGTCCAATCAACATTGGTAAATAAATCAACAGTAACGGCACTTCCTATTTGAGCATCTATGGAATCGGTTAATGCATCTAATTTAATAAAATCAGGTATGCGTTGTTCGATGATAATGGTATCATTTGAGAAAGATAATGCTTTTACTATTAGAGTACATACTCTATTGCTTCCCCATGTATTAGCTGATTTGGCAGAAAAAATGATGGTATCGTTTCCATTACCGGAAGTTTTATTTAATCCCAACCATGCACTTTCGTTGATTATTTCCCAATTTAAATTTGATGCAATATAAAAAGTGTCAGAAGCACCTTTGATTCCTTGAAGAAGTGTATATTTAGGAGTAGCTTGAATAGTCAACATATAATTTGTTTGTACAACTTGCAGATATTTATTGCCTATATTTTCACTGCCATTAATTGTAATTTGGCCTATCATATTAGAACTGCCTTCATTATCATTTAGGGTTGAGATAGTTACGTTCGATATCCCGGCAGTCCCCGAAGTAGGATTAACACTTAACCACGAAGGTATATTTGTAATTGACCAATTTACAGTACTTTCAATAGTAAAATTACGCGTTTGATTTGCTGTTGAAGAGAAAAGAATACTTGTATCCGAAACAAGTAAATATTCATATCCTAAAGCTTCGTAGGCATTAATATATCCATATCCATCAATAGTATGCGAAGATGCGCTATTGAGTGGAGTAGCTGTTTGTTGTAAACGAGTTTTAATTTGTTGTGGCGATAAGCTGCTATCTTTGGAAAGAAGCAATCCACATAAGCCGGCAACTATAGGGCATGCCATAGAAGTACCTTGCATGCCATCATAATAAGTGTTAGCGAAAGTACTGGAATAATAATAACCAAATATATAAGATTTACAATAAGTTGTGCTGAGGATGTTGGGATATGTAGTGGAAGAAATAAAACCACCGGGAGCAGCGATATCTGCCCTTCCGGGACCCCATTGAGAAAAGTAAGACAATTTACCATCTCCATCAACTGAAGCAACAGAAATAACCGTAGAATAACCTCCGGGGTAACTGATTTCGTTACCTTCATCCCCTTCATTACCTGCAGCAGCGACTAAAACGATACCTGCATTATAACAGGCTTGTAATAAAGTTGCACTTGTTGAACTATAAGCAGCAGAACCATAAGACATGCTAATTACGTTAGCTCCATTGTTTGCTGCCCATTGTATCCCCTCATTCCCATAACTGATATACGATGGGGAAGATTCTTTGCCCACACCTACACCCAATAAAGTAATTCCTCCTCCGATAGAAGCAATGCCAACATTATTATTATTTATTGCTCCAACCAATCCTGCGCAATGCGTGCCATGGGAAGCACTATAGGCTGTAGAAGTACTCCCTTGTGGAATAGATGAAGAGGGAGATGCCGTTCCTAAAGTATAATTTGTGGATGAAGTAAATTTACATAAATTTTGAGTTTGTATTTGCAAATCAGGATGAGCACCCCAAACAAAATTATCAATAATGGCTACTTTTATGTTAGCAGTGCCATGTTGCACATTCCATGCAGAATCAGCTTTTATCATATCCAAATACCAGCGATAATTTTTGCCATTTATAGTATTGTAATAGGGATCGTTAGGTGTCCAGAGTATTTTTTCTAACGGTACTTTCTCTGCAAAAACAATGATGTCTTGCGAATGTAAAGCTTCAATAAGAGCATTCACTTCATGTATTTTCGTAAATTCAGCTCGGATTGTATTTAATAAGTCTTTGTTGCCAAATAAATAGAAGGGACGAGTAAGTGAAATAACTCCATATTTTTTAAATATTTCTTTTAACGTAGGGAATTCCGTCGGATTTACACTTAAATCTTCATTTACCTTAAATTCAACGCCTTTTTCATAGTTTACTTTGAAATATATTATTCCGTCCTGATAATCGGGAGAAACAGTTTGTGCGTTAATTCCTGTTATCGAAATTAACACGATAATTAAACTTAAAATCTTTGATTTCATTATTATTTATATACATTTATATTAATGTCCGGTACTTTTTAACAATTATTATACCAGATTTGTTTTTTCTTGTATATTTACACATTATTAATTGTTAAAGATTATTTTTGTTTAACAAATTTCTTATAGATTGTTTGATGTGTGTTTGTTGTAATTTTTATAAAATAAATTCCGTTTGATAAATCAAACAAATTAATTTTTCCTCCGGATATGTCTCCAATAGGTAAAACGATATTTCCAATTGCATCGGTTATTTTTATATTTTCTATCGTTATTCCTTCTGTTTCAACAAATATAAACTCTGAAGCCGGATTTGGATATAGTAAAATCTTTTCAGATTCCTCTACATTCGTGACTGACAAGTCAGCTTTTTGTAGTACATACAATGTTTTAGAAATGCTCCCATTTGACACGACATAACTTGTTGTTTTTTCTTCTCCAGTGGTATTATCGGAAAGAACACTAAAAGTAACAGTCATGGTGTCCGACCCGCTACTAATATCAGCGTTTATCCAATCATCCCCACCGGTAATATTCCAGTTTACATTGGATAAAACAGCAACGGACTGAGTATTGCCAAGTGCAGGACCAATATAAATAGAAGCGGTTTCCCATTTAATGAAATCAGGTATCTTTTGTTCGATAATTACAGAATCTTGAATAAAATTAATCCCATGTATTAATAGTGTACAGAACCGATGATATCCCCAAGAATTGATAGACTTTGTATTTATAACAATGGTGTCATTACCGTATCCGGAGGTTTTGTTGATACCTATCCATGCACAAGGATTAATGATTTCCCATTCCGTATTTGCTTGGATTATAATAGTGTCAGAATTATCTTTTGCACCTGAAAACAACACATAATTTGGTGAATTATGCAAAAATAATTCATAATCTAATTGAATAATTAAGAGGGTTTGAGTTATACTTCCCATTTGGACTGTAAGAAGAGCTTCTTTATTACTTCCACTTGTATTTGCAGCATTGGTGGTAATAGTGATGGTGGAAATCCCTTTACTTCCTATAGTATCGCTTACACTTAACCATGAGGGAATGTTTGTCATTTGCCAATTGTCAGTACTTTTTATCTTTATAGTATCAAAAGCATTAAGAGCAGAGGATAAATACAAGGTATCTCTCAACGCCAATTCTTGAAATGTTAAAGCAGCGAAAGCATTTATATATCCGTTACCGTTAATGGTTGTACTTGAAGCAGGGTGAAGTGGCAGTGCAGTTTTTTGTAAGCGATATTTGATTTCGGCGGGAGATAAGGTGCTATCTTTAGAAAGCATTAAGCCGCAAAGTCCGGCAAGTACAGGACATGCCATGGAGGTACCTTGCATCCCGTCATAATAAGTATTTAGCAAAGAGGTGTATTTGCTTTTTAAAATGTAAGCTTTGCAATAAGTAGTACTTAATACATTAGGATATACCGTATTCGATTGAATAAAACCTCCCGGAGCGGCAATGTCAGCACGATCGCCATATTGAGAGAAATATGATAATTTTTTGTCTCCGTTGACACTTGCAACAGATATTACACTTGCAAATTCAGAAGGATAATGAATAGGGTTTCCTTCGTCTCCTTCATTGCCGGCGGCAGCAACCAATACAATACCGGCATCATATAAAGTTTGTAAAAATATTTCTATCGATTCACTGTAATAACTAGATCCAAACGACATGCTGATAACATCTGCTCCGTTTTCTGCTGCCCATTGAACTCCCTCATACGTGTAATATAAGGATCCATTGTCAATAGCAGAGCGAATCCCCATTAAGGTTACACCGCCACCTATAGATGCAATACCTGTATTATTGTTGTTTATTGCTCCTACTAAACCGGCACAATGGGTGCCGTGAGAAGCACTATAAGCGGTACTATTAGAGGATTGTGTTATTGTCGACGGAGGTGACGCTGCCGTGTTTCCTAAAGTATATTCATACCCGGATATCGAATTATAACTTACTTTGCATAAATTTAAAGAGTCTATCTGTAAATCAGGATGATTTCCCCAAATGAAATTATCGACTATGGCTACTTTAATACTTGCTGAACCTTTCTGAATATCCCAAGCAGAATCGGCTTTTATCATGTCAAGATGCCATTTTAAATTGCCACCGTCAACAGTACCGTACAAAGGATCGTTAGGAATCCAGTTAATGCGATCAATAGGTACTTTTTCTGCATATTCGATTTCTTTGAAAGTTTGTAATTCTTCAATTAAAGCATCAATGAGTTCTATTTTTGAGAATTCTATTTGAATAATTCGTAATAATCTTGGATTTTCAAATATGGTAAATGGGCGATGAATAGACGTTACATTGTAGCGTTTAAATGTTTCATCTAAAAAGGGAAATTGTTTAATGTTAATGATTGTAGCAGGTTTTATCTCTGTCTTCTCATCAGAAGGTGATATTATTTTAGGTGAAATTTTATCCAATGGAAAATCATCCACAAATTTAACGTAAATAATACCATCGCGAAAATCAGGATGAAATGTTTGAGCATAGCTTGTAAACAAAGCACCTACACATAAAATAAATATCAAAAACTTATATTTCATAATCTACATATTAATATATTTAATTATCATGCAAAAATAAAATAAAAAATGAAATAAACAAGAAAAAGTTTTTATAATACATTATCATGGAAATTTTATTTATTTTTGCGATACTTTTCAAAAGGAATTAATTTTAATAAAAATGCCTAATCAAGAAGAACAGGATATGTTATTTCTTCGTCAAGCGATAGAATTAGCAAAAAAAAATGTAAGAAATCAAAAAGGAGGACCTTTTGGAGCTATCATAGTAAAAAACAATAAAATAATAGCTAGAGGTACTAATTTAGTTACTGCCAATAATGACCCTACCGCGCATGCGGAAATAATCGCGATACGTAATGCGTGTAAAAAATTAAACACTTTTTATTTAGACGATTGTGTGATTTATGCCAGTTGCGAACCCTGTCCGATGTGTTTAGGAGCTATTTATTGGGCGCATTTGCAACGTTTGGTTTTTGCTGCAAGCAAAAAACATGCGGCTAATGCCGGATTTGATGATGATTTTATTTATAAAGAAATAGCCTTAAATATTTCCGATAGAAAAATAAGGACTTCAAACATTTGTTGTGAAGCCTGTGAAGAACCTTTTCAACTGTGGATGAAAAACGAAAGTAAAATTAATTATTAAGTCTTATGGAACATAAAGCAGGTTTTGTCAGTATTATTGGAAATCCAAACGTAGGGAAATCTACATTAATGAATGCTCTTATTGGAGAAAAGCTATCAATTATAACCGCGAAAGCACAAACTACCCGTCATCGTATTATGGGAATCGTTAATAGTGATGACTTCCAAATCATATATTCCGATACACCGGGTTTATTGAATCCCGCTTATAAAATGCAGGAGTATATGATGAAATATGTTGAAACGGCTTTACAGGATTCAGATATACTCGTTTATATTGTTGAAGTAAAAGAAAAGAATTGTAATTTACCTATTGTTGAAAAAATTAAGTCCTTGAAAATTCCATTGATATTGGTTATAAATAAAATAGATATTGCTGCCGAAGAACAAGTACAAATAACAACATCTCATTGGGAAACAGTCTTATCTCCCTTAGCTACTTTTTGTGTTTCTGCATTAAAAAAACATGGATTGGAATCATTAATGTCATATATATTGGATCTACTTCCTGTTTCTCCCCCTTATTTTTCAAAAGAGGAGTTGACGGACAGACCAATGCGATTTTTTGTATCAGAGATTATTCGAGAAAAAATACTTTTATTTTATAAAAAAGAAATTCCATATAGTGTTGAAATAGAAATTATTAGCTATAAGGAAAGCAAAGACATAACACGTATTGAAGCAATGATTTATGTGGAAAGGGATTCGCAAAAAGGTATTTTATTGGGACATAAAGGAGAGTCAATTAAGAATGTCGGAATAGAAGCGCGTAAAGCCATAGAAGATTTTATCGGGCAAAAAGTATATCTTTCGTTAAGTGTTAAAATTCAGAAAGATTGGCGTAATGACGAATTACGCTTAAAAAAATTCGGTTATGGTATTTGAAAGAAATAATGTATGCTTTTTATGAAAGTATAAAAACTCAAAATTTCTTTTAGCAAAGCGAATATTACGCTAACATAATCAAACTAATTGCCATAATAGCCATACCGGCAATGAGACCATATATTGAAATATGGTGTTCTCCGTATTCACGAGCCGCCGGTAATAATTCATCAAAAGAGATAAAAACCATGATCCCGGCAACAGCAGCAAATACTCCGCCCAAAACGATAGGCGAAATAAAAGGGAGTAAGAAAAGATAGGTTAAGATTGCCCCTATAGGTTCTGCTAATCCGGATAAAAGTGATAAACGGAAGGCTTTCATTTTACTCCCGGTAGCATGATAAATAGGTACCGAAATAGCAATGCCTTCCGGAATATTATGAATGGCTATGGCAACAGCAATAGCAATACCCAGGGTTGGATTTTCAATGGTAGCCATAAAAGTAGCAATGCCTTCCGGAAAATTATGTACAGTAACGGCAATGGCTGTTAAAATCCCCATTTTCATTAATTTTTGATTTTTTATTGGAGGACGGTTCATGTTTTCAACCGAACGTAACTCATGTGGATTTTCATGCGAGGGGACCAATTTGTCAATTAATCCAACAAACAACATTCCCAAAAAGAAACATATTACCGTAATAATTAATCCTTGCTTTTCTCCCATTTCAGCGGTCAGTGAAATTTCGGCCTCTCTAAAAAGTTCTACAAAGGAAACATATATCATAACACCGGCTGATAGTCCTAAAGAAAAAGAAAGAAAACGTTTGTTGGTGCGCGTTGCAAATAATGCAATTAAACCTCCTATACCGGTTGCCAACCCTGCAAAAACAGTTAATGATATGGCAAATAATACATTTTGTTCCATAATACTTCTTTTATTGTGAACTGCAAAATTGCACTAATTTTCTTTTAGTTGTATATGTTTGTTAATGTTTCTTATTTATTTTTTTAATTTATTTTTACATGCTATTATTTGCTGTTGTTTAGTTTAATTTTGTTGCTAATTTGATGCTAATTTTTAAAGTTTATAACAATGCAAAAGTATAACTTTTTAAAAAACAATTGCAATTTGGTTTTATAATTTTGCACAATTAGGAAGCTTTTTGAATAAAATTATATTTTTCTCTATTCATGTAGGCTTTTTTGGTCTCTTACTATGTCAGCATTTTCTTGATAGAATACTTCCAAGTAAAACATCGGATGACTGCTGTCTTCCATCCTCTTACCGGATTATTCGCACAATAGGTATACGGTGAAATGGAAGGATATTTCTCAAACATCATAGTTTCAAGGCTGCACTCTTCTAAATCAATACAAATGGAGAGTTGCCCCACAGCGTATTGATAGTTTATCGCCTTGAAATTATTAACTACATAATCCTTCATCGCTTTGCTTTAGCCTTGTTTATTTTATTCCTCTGTTTTTAAACTCTTTATTCTCACATGAACTAATTTGATACATTATCTATTTTTTTTTACGACCAAAATAATTTATATGATATACT
>JAGOKS010000039.1 GCA_017994425.1 Bacteroidales bacterium
TCAGCCCTAAGAAAACGAAAGTGTTGATAAAATTATTATTATTCGCCTGCTAATATTCGTCTTTTTATTATTTTTGCAAAAACATTAACATTGAAAGTAGACGATCAAATCATTTTAGGCATAGACCCCGGTTCCAATATTATGGGATACGGTTTGATACATATTGAAAAGAAACAAATGCGCTTGATTAAAATGGGTGTTTTGAAACTCAACAGCAAAGACACCCAACTCTTACGCATGAAGCAAATTTTCGATTTCACCTTGGAATTAATAGAAACCCACTTCCCCGATGTGATGGCAATTGAATCACCTTTTTTTGGGAAAAATGTGCAGTCTATGTTGAAGTTAGGCAGGGCACAAGGTACTGCCATTGCAGCAGCATTGTTTAAAAACATCCCCGTTTTTGAATATTCACCTAAAAAAATAAAACAATCCATTACCGGCAAAGGGGCTGCCTCTAAGGAGCAATTGTCTGCAATGTTGTATCGTTTGTTGGAGATAAACGAACAATCTCCTTACCTTGATGCTACCGATGCCCTCGGCATTGCTGTTTGTCATTATTATCAATCCAATTCCATCGTACAATCGTGTAAATATAACGGATGGGAGAGCTTTTTGGCTAAAAATGCCGATAGGATTATCAAATAGTGTTTAGTAATGAGGATTTCAAACCCCTTTTGTGCCTTACCTATTAATTAATGGTATCATCTCTTTATAGTGAAAGATATGAATGCCTTTTAATTCTTTTTTAGCAGCGGCTACCATGGATTTTGCCACATACTCAGCTTGTATGGGTCTGAGTTGCGATGGAAGTAAAAATGAAAAGGGCGTAAAAAATAGTTTAGCCATCCATTCTCCAAACCTAAACTCCTGTCTTTTCCCCAGCAGTATGGATGGTCGGAATACTAAGATGGTTTCTAAACCCATTCCGCAGATTGCATCTTCCACTTCTCCTTTAAGATTAAGATAAAAATTCGTGCTTTTGCTATTTGCTCCCAAAGAGGAAACAAACACAAACTGAGGGCATCCTGCCGCTATACAAAAGTTGGCAGCATTAACCGGAATATCATAATCTACCTTTCTGTATTCTTTTTTATCGCCTTTTGTTTTCTGTTTGGTTGTCCCAACTGCACAAAAAACGATTTCACTGCCCTTCATCTCTGCTGCAAAAGCTTCCTTATCGGCAAAGTCTATTACTGCAACTCTAACTTTCGGATGCGTATAGCTAAGCACTTTTCTGCTTAGCACTTTTATGAAGGAAATTTCGGAATCATTGATGAGTATTTGCAGTAAATGACTCCCAATTAAGCCGGTGGCTCCTATTAATGTTGCTGATTTTTGATTCATCTTTACTTCGTTTTAATATAATTATTCTTTATGCAATTGAAAAAGTCTCTTTGCAATTAAAATTGAAAATACTGACCACGGGATTAAAGAAGCAATTCCAAATACAAGTCCAATGGTTCCGGCAGTTGTCGGTATCAGCATTAAGATACCGGATATTAATCCCCATATAGCGCATGCTTTGCTAAATGTATTATCTAAAAACATAACACGAGATAGTATTAAAAGCGTAATGGCATTGAGTACGTAATACACGTCAAAGGCAGTTCCTTTGTAGGTAAGCAGCAAGAGTTGTCCTGATGTTAGGCATTGAAATTTTAAGTCTGTTGTTTCTGCCAGTGCATATTGTTTGCTCAATGCAAGCATTTCAAATGCAACAGTTGAAGCATAATAGGCTGCAATACCGATAAGCCCAAGAATTACTGCCACCAACACAGAGGCTTGATTTACCCGATGGAGTGCCGCATAGAGACCAAGATAAACGAATATTAATAAAATATTATTTACTATATACAGTAAGTCAAGGCTAAGAAGTCCTAATAGAGGGTTTTTATGAAATAAATTAAAGAAATCCAATACATTGTCGGGAGGTGGCCAGGCGATAAAAATAAACATTTGAACAGGAATTAACAAAACAATAATGAGTGCCATTATTCCCCCGATTTTATAAAGTCCTTTCAACGGATCAGTTGTCCCCGTTTGGGTGTCTATGGGTTGTGTCATATTTCGAAAATTTTAAAATGAGAGTATCTTATATATAAAAGAGTGAGGATTGTTTTCTTTTCCATTCGTAATGCCGGTTTTAGTTGTTATTTGAAGGTTTAGATTTGTCTAATAAGTTGCATACTGTTTCTGTTGGAATACCAGTCTTTTTACTTATTTGACTTTCCGTTAATCCTTTTTGGCTCATATTTTTAACAAATACTTCCAATGTTTCGCCTATTTCAATTAAATGCTTGTCGGGGTCAAAAAATCTGAAGGTTCTTTGTCCCCATGCTTCTTCGTGAATTTTATGAAGAAAATGAACTCCTGCCTTTTCCAAATCATTGAATATTGCTTCAATATCATCGGTTTCAAAGTATAATTCAAATCTGTTAGCCTCGTTGATTGTTAGAAGTTTTTTGTTAATAATATGTTCAGGAAGAATTTCCCAAATGCTTAAACCGGATTTTAAAATAACATTTTTCCCGAAATCATGCTCAATCTCAAAGCCAAGGTATTGTGTATAGAATTTCTTTGTTTTCTCAATATCTTTTACGAAAATTACGGTCGAATGAAGTTTCATGGTTTCTTAATTATTTATAAGGTGTTAGGGGGATAAGTTAATATTTCCGTTCATTACATTATCATGGTTTGATTATCGCTACACATCTAAAACCGGTCTGATTGTTAGGTTTGTTAAAGGCATTAATGCTTGAGACTTTACACGCATGTAAAGAATCACGAAAACTACCACCGGCAACAAACTCTTTATCACGGATAAATTCTGCCACATCCCCGCACATATTAAAAATTCCTTTATCGTTTTGCAATCCGAATTGCCATGATTCGGAGGCCCCTCTTGGTATGATTGCCCCCGTTTCTTTTTCTTCTTGGCTAAAGTATTCTACACAGATAGGAAAGCTGTTTTGTCTAAATTTTTTAGATTTTCCTGTCGGGTATAAAGCTGTATCAAGTCCACAACTTGCGGCCAGTAACCATTCGTCATAATCAGGAAGCCGGAAAACGATATTTTTATAATAGTTACCTTTGTTTTTGCGCGAGAATTGTTCGTATTTATTTTGCCAGTTTTTTGTTCGCCATTCACAGTATTCTTCGGCTTGTTTCTTTGAGATATTTATGATAGGTTTCCACCATAAAGCAACATGATATTGTATACTTGTGTCAGTAATGCCGTAGATTTCGTAGAAGTGCCAAAATCCATCATACCAATTTACATTGTTTGGGTTGGGCAGCAATGAGTCAATCCTATACATATTATCGAGTAGAAATTGCGCATAATCTCGTATGCTTATTTCGTATTTGTCAATAAATGTAGTGTCGTTTATTTGAATTAATAGGTCAGGAACTTTCTTTTTATGTTTCTTTGTAACTCCCATAAATAAAGTAGTAAATGCTATAAGTAGGGAAACACTTACTATAGTTTTCAATAGTTTCTTTAAATGGAACAGTCTGTACCTTCTCATCATTAAGGGGATATTTTTTGTGCAAATGTATATAAAATTGTTTTCAATATTTTAGAAAATATTTTTATTTTTCTTTCATTTTTATGAAACTTTTTTCCGGTTTTTACGAATAAGGTAATTAGATAGACTAAATAAAACATATTATGCAAAACAAATCCATCATACTATCAAAAGTTCAACTTATTTTTCATTTCATAAGATTTATACAGTAATTCATTTTATATATTCACTAAAATTTATTTAATATGTCTTTGTATTATAATGTTACACAACGTGTAAATTTGCAAGACCCTCAGGGTCCTAAATTATGGTATCCGGTGCTTAAAAGTGTAGGAATACTTAGAGAAAAGGATGTGGCAATGTTAATGGCAGATGAAACCACCATGAATCCTAAAGAAGCGGAAATGGCTTTGTATCAGTTTCAAAAAATATTGTTGCGTGAAATAGCAGAAGGAAAAATCATCGAGTTTTCAGAATTAGGTTCTTTCCGTTTAACCCTCAGTGCTACCGGAATGGTGTTATGTGAGGAAGTTAGTTCGGCTTGTGTTCAGAAAATAAATCTACGCTTTCAAGCCTCCCAAAATGTAAACGATTTGCTTCAACAAACGAAGCTCATTTCTATAGATAAGCTCATGTTTTAAAGTTTTTGGCTACATCCTATGAAACAGATAGGGTGTAGCTTTTTGTTTTGTTGGGAGCTCGTAATAAACTTTCGGCGGGAAGTGTTTAAAGTTCCGGCGAGAACTATTTTGACTTTCGGCGGGAAGTGTATAGAGTTCCGGCGAGAACTATTTTAAGTTTCGGCGAGAACTTTTGCAAGACTTCCCAATGTCATTTTAATCATCTCCCATCTTCATTTGAGGAATGATGCAAGGAGCTAAAAAACTGACAGCTGATAGCTTTTTTTAATTCGTGGAAATCTGTGTGCAGAATTCTTTGCGCCCTTTGCGGTTATATCACCACATCACCACATCAGCAAATCATCACATCATCCGTGTGCCATTTCTCTTTAGACCGAAAAAATCAATTTCTTTTCAAGTGTTCTATACAATTATTCGCTACTTTTGCAATGTTTAATTTTATTGCAAATGATAACCAAGGAATCATCCGAAGCGGTTCTTCTTTCTACAGCTTATTTACCTCCGGTAGAGTATTTTATTGCCATCTTACAGGCAAAGAAAACCTACCTGGAGGTGCAGGAGCATTATATCAGGCAAACCTATCGCAACCGCTGTTTGATTGCTACTGCCGGTGGAGTACATGCCCTGAGCATTCCGGTTAGCAAATTGCTTCCGAATCATTGTCCTATCAAGGATATAAAAATAGATTATTCCGAAAACTGGCAACGGGCGCATTGGAAAACGATAGAAACAGCCTATAACAAAAGCCCTTTTTTTCTGTATTACCGCGACTATTTTGAGGTGTTTTATACACGGGAAACAACATTCCTGCTCGATTTTAACAGCCAAATGCTCGAAGTGATAGGCTCATTGCTCCATATGCAAATACGTATGATACCAACGGAAAGCTATGTAAAAGAAACTTCTGCCGGATGCAGGGATTTGCGCCAGGCTATTAATCCTAAAAAATGCCTATCACCCGATTATTCATTTCGAAACCTCAATGCTTATCGTCAGGTGTTTAATGATAAATCAGCTTTTATTCCCAACTTAAGCATCCTAGATTTGCTCTTTAACGAAGGCAATCTCAGTGCAGACTATTTGAAACAAAACCTTCGTTTGTTTGCATGAAAACACATTATACTATACCGATTTTCATTCCCGAGAAAGCCTGTCCTTTTCGCTGTGTGTATTGCAATCAATACCATATAGCCGATACACAAGCCTCTCCTGATCCCGAGAATATCAAAACTACCATTGATGCGTATTTGCAAACCATGCCTTTGCAGGCTCATAAACGCATTGCTTTTTTCGGGGGGAGCTTTACCGGTATGACGATTACTGAACAAAACCGCTACCTGGAAATTACCAAACCTTATGTAGAGAAGGGAGCGGTAGAAGGCATACAGTTGTCGACTCGTCCCGATTATATTACGGAAGAGATATTGGATAATTTAAAACATTATCATGTTAAAATCATCGAGTTGGGAGCACAATCCCTGGATGATGAGGTTTTGCTGCAAGCCGGAAGAGGACATGGCAAGGCAGAGGTAGAAATGGCTGCCCGGATGATACGCGAGCATGGTTTTGAACTCGGTTTGCAAATGATGATAGGACTTCCAGGCGACAGCTATGAAAAATCCATGCTGACGGCAAAAAAGATTATAGAATGGGGGGCAAAATACACACGCATTTATCCTACCTTGGTTATCAAAGATACCCTTTTGGCGGATTTGTATGATGCCAAACAATACATTCCACTTCGCTTAGAAGAAGCCATTTCCTGGAGTAAAGACTTGATGAAGCTTTTTGAAAAACACGGGCTTATTATCTTGCGCATGGGCTTACATCCCTCGGAAGGGCTTATTAATGGAACTAATTTGATTGCCGGACCTTTTCATGTTTCTTTTAAAGAATTGGTTATGAGCGCCCTCTGGAAAGAAAAATTTAGGCTACAATTGGGAAAACAAAAAGGCGAAGCTATCGTTATTAAGGTACATCCATCGCAACTAAATGCTGCCATAGGATATCAAAAACAAAATAAAAACAATCTGTTGATGCAATTTAACAACTTGACATTCCTTACCGACAACACCCTTTCCGAAAGGGAATTTTCCTATACTATTCATTAAAATGCTGATAATAAACGATGCACGTTTGCCCGAGAAACTTATCCAAACCTTACAACTCTTGGGCGACTGCATCGCGTTTACCGGCAGCGATATTACCTATGATGCTATTGCCGGACACCCCGATATTTTCTTTTGTCAAATCAACAACGAGCTTATCATTGCACCCAATACACCCAAGGAATATGTACAAGCTTTACAAAACTATACTGTTGATTTCCAATTTGGATTAACGCCTGTAGGCGAATTGAAACATAATTCAACAGCCTATAATGCGGTTGTAACGGATACGTATATGATCCATAATAGGAATTTTACAGATAAAACAATACTAAACCGGCAAGGTGACAGAAAGTATATTCATGTAAAACAAGGGTATACGCGATGTTCCTTGCTCCCTTTGGCAGATGATTCTTTTCTTACTTCTGACGAAGGTATAGCCGCTGTCTTATCGAAAAATAAATTGAATTACTGTTATGTAAAACCCGAGGGCATTCTCCTCAAAGGCTTTAAAAACGGTTTTATAGGCGGGTGTATGGGTGTTTATGGAAAACAACTTTTCGTCTACGGAAGTCTTGACTACTTTCCCGAAGGGGGAAAAGTTAGGACATTTTTACACAAGCTCGGTTATGAAATCATTGAATTATACAAAGGTCCGCTCATAGATGGGGGAAGTTTGATGATTTTATAAATTCAAGGCAACTTTTTCCTACTTTATTGCGTCTATAGTAATAGTAAAAATATAAAATGTAGTAATTATGAAAAAAATAGTTATTTTATTAGTAGCATGTTCATACATGTTTTTTGTTAATGCACAAGCATTACAATCTTTAGTAAATCCCTCAAAAAAAGTATGTCATCAAACTGCTGATGCCTATTGGTTGCCAGATACCTTAGTGTATGGTTACTATATTTATGAAATTGATGATGTTGTTTACACACGAGAAGTATTTACCTATAATAAAAAGGGATATCCGGTGTTAAAAGAAACAGAAGCACAAAGTAATACCGTTTGGGTAAAAGTCCAAAATAATGTTTATACTTATGATAATGAGGATAGATTAACGCAAATGCACTATTTTGAATGGGAAGAAGATTGGGTTGAAATAGAAAGATACAGCTATACCTATAGCGAGAATGATTTAGTAGTTACAGAAACGTATGAAATGTTTGAAGACAATATGTGGAAAATATTTTCAAAAACCATTACCGAATACGATGAAAATCACAATGAGGTATCGCTTTGCAATTGCAGATGGAATATGATACAGTGGGATACCGTTAAACTAAATCTTATGAAATACGATGCAAAGAATAACTTATTAGAAAATGTAACTTATTCTTATACTGTTAGCCCTCCAAAAGAAAGTTATAAGTATGAATACGAATACGATACAAATGGGAATATCTTAGTGGAAATTTACTCTATTGAAGGAGAGCCTTATGAACAATACCTTTATACTTATGATGAGAATGAGAATGTGTTATTGTTGGTTTACCAATTATGGAATCAAAATAAATGGGTAAACAATTTTAAAATTGAATATACCAATAATGCATTGGGGAATAAACTCTTTGAACTTAAGAGTGATTGGCTTACGTATTCGTCTCAATGGAAAGAGAATTGGAAAGCAAGTTATGATTATGTAGAAAATACGTTAAGTGTTCTCTATATGGACAAAACGGCAACGGATTGGGAAAATAGTTCTCAGTTAGAAATAATATACAATGATTATGGCAGTTTATTATCGAGAACACGAAAAGTTTGGTTGAATGATAATTGGTACAATGATTTCAAAGAAGAATATGTATATGATATGTATAATAACGCCATAGAAGCAAAATCTTTCGGTGGCTTGCAAGCAAATACCTGGCGTGAATTGAATGGAGACTTGACAATGTATTATAATAATTCATTATCCAGCATTAATAATTATTGCCATAGTATAGAAGTGCATTATATTAATAAAGAAAAGCTTTCTTTACCGGAAGTTGTTAAAAGCAACATTCAATGTTTTCCGAATCCCACAAATGCACAATTATGGATTAATGGCTTACAAGGCAATGAAATCATTCAACTATATGACCTTTCGGGAAGATTACTTAAGCAATATGCTTCGTTTCCGAATGAACTTCAGTTAGATGTGTCATACTTAGAAAATGGAATCTATGTTTTAACAATTAATAACGACACGCAAAGTATCAGCAAAAAAATCATTGTGCATGCTGAGAAATAGGTGTTTTTGAGCTTTATTTCTTTTTCTTTTCTACCGAGAAGCCGAATTTGCCGATTTCATTACCCAAACAGTAATAATGTCCGTGATTATAGGATACTAAATTCGCTTTGTCTAATTTCAAAGCGTTTGACTTTTTGTCGAGTAAATCCTCACGGGCATGTATGGCAAGGATATCGGCGATAAACATATCATGACTTCCCAAGGGAATAATGTCTTTAACAGCACATTCAATGTTTACGGGCGATTCGTCAATTAGGGGAGCTTTCACCTTTTCTGCAGTGATAGGCGTGATTGCCATGGTTTCAAACTTATTGTATTTTTTTCCGGAACGCACACCACACCAATCGGTAATAGCGGTCAGATTTTCGGATACAAGATTGATGACAAATTCTTTATTTTTTTTAATGATGTCGTAGGAATGGCGTTCGTGACGTATGGACACATAACACATGGGAGGTTCGGAACAAATGGTGCCGCACCAAGCAATGGTTATGATGTTATAATCTTCCGGATGACTCCCGCAACTGACCATCACTACCGGTAGAGGATTTAAAATGTTTGCGGGAGGAAAAGTAATTTTTGAATGTGTATTCATGTTCTTTCTTATTTTTTTGTTAACTTATAAAACAGGTGCCAGAGAACAATACCTGTACTCACTGAGATATTCAAAGAATGTTTAGTGCCTAATTGCGGAATTTCAATACATCCGTTACACAGATCGATAACACCTTGTTCTACTCCCATCACTTCATTGCCGAAGACAAGGGCAGTTTTTTGTGAAAAAGCGGGGGTAAAATCTGTCAGTAAGATGCTGTTTTTTACTTGTTCAACGGCATAAACTTGATAGTTATTCATTATTAATTCTTTTACTAAAGTGGCAGTAGATGCTACATAACTCCAGTCAACCGATTCGGTAGCGCCGAGTGCGGTTTTCTCTATTTCCTTATGCGGAGGTTGAGCTGTAATGCCACACAAATAGATATGAGCAATGCGAAAAGCGTCACACGTACGAAAAACAGAGCCTACATTGTTCATGCTGCGTACATTATCAAGGATAACAACAAGAGGCATCTTTTCACTCTGTTTGAATGTTGCTACGTCTATCCGTTGTAATTCTTCCATCGATAATTTCTCATTCATGATAGTATGTGTTAGCAATTGGGTATATCATTCATTGTCCTTTAATAAGTCGGGACGTTTCTTTTGGGTTCTATCGATTGCTTTTTGCAACTTCCAGTCATTTATTAACTTTTCATTCCCGGAAAGTAAAACATCCGGTACGCGATGTCCTTTATAATCGTAAGGTCGGGTATAAACGGGAGGAGATAATAATTCATATTGGAAAGAATCGGAGAGGGCAGAAGTTTCATCGTTTAATACACCCGGAATCAAACGGACAATGGCATCACAGAGCACTGCTGCCGGCAACTCCCCACCGGAAAGGACATAGTCGCCTATAGAGATTTCTTTTGTGATGAACAACTCTCTGACTCTTTCATCAACCCCTTTATAATGCCCACACAAGAGCAGTATATTTGTTTTCATCGATAATTGATTTGCTGTCGATTGGTGAAAGGGTTCTCCATCGGGAGTTAAAAAAATGATGTCATCATACACTCTTTCTTTTTGTAAATGTTCAATACAAGCGGCGATGGGTTCTATCTTCATGACCATGCCCGACTCACCACTAAAGGGATAGTCGTCTACTTTGCGATGTTTATCGGTCGAATAGTCTCGTATATTGTGAAGATGTATTTCTACCAAAGCTTTCTCTTGGGCACGTTTCAGTATAGAGTATGAAAAAACACCCTCAAACATTTCCGGGAAAAGTGTAAGTATATCGATTCTCATTAGTTATCAATGTTTATTTGTGCGACCAATTCCAGAGTTTGTAAATTGAAAGCAAGGAGTTTTCCGTAAAATTCATCTTCATCATAATAGCAACCATTGTCAAGGCAGAAGTAATGAAAGTTGTCTCTTTCGTTGATAAGTGTTTCAATTCCTTCTAAGGTAAGTGGTCTATGTCCGTGTATAATGGTTCTGTTGCCGATTTTATTCGGAGAAACGATAAAATTAGAATTGATAAGCATAAAATCGGTATCTTCAAAAGGGTCTTTTTTAGAAAAATTCAATCCGGCATGGACAATAACATACTTTTCGGTAAGATAATAAAAGGGGAGTTTCTCTATCCATTCGATATAATGGAGGGGAATGTCTTTCATTTTTTTTACTCCGAAACTCTCCATGGTTTCTTTTCCGCCTACGGATTGCCAAAACAAAAAGTCTTTGCTGTTTGCTTTCCCGAATAATCTTGGCTTATGCGATAATTCACTATAATATGCTTTGATAAGATAGTCTTCGTGATTTCCTCTTATGGCTTTGATAGCATACCCTTCACTTTCTAATTGTATGAGTAAATCAAGGACTTGCTTTGAATATTTACCCCTGTCAATCAGGTCTCCCAAAAAGTAAAGTTCATCTTCTTTGGATATATGCAGTTGTTGTTCCAGCAACTTTTTCAAGGTGTGGAAGCAACCATGTACATCCGGAATGACCCATTGATTAGACATTATAAGTTATTCTTATTTTTTCGCTTGGTTGGCTACTTCTTCCATTAAGGCTTTGAGTGTGTCATCGTCTGCCAAGAAATAGTCTTTGATTAAATGCATATCATCATCAAATTCGAAAACGTAAGGAATTCCTGTAGGTAAATTTAAGGAAACAATATCATCGTCACTAATATTTTTAACATGTTTTACTATAGCACGTAAACTATTTCCATGAGCTCCAATGATGATTTCTTTATGAACTTTTAGTTTAGGAACAATTTCACTTTGCCAATAAGGGATAATTCTATGAATGGTATCCCTTAATGATTCCGTACCGGGAGTACAACCGTCTTCATGGAGAAGTTTATATTTAATGTCATGGGAAGGGTGTTTGGAATCAGATTCCGGAATAGGAGGAGGGGCAATGTTATAACTTCTTCTCCATAATAATACTTTTTCTTCTCCATATTTATCAACGGTCTCTTTTTTGTTGAGTCCTTGTAGAAATCCATAATGTTTTTCGTTTAATCTCCATGTTTTTTCAACGGGTATCCATAACTCATCCATTTCTTCCATAGCAAGAAACAAGGTTTTAATCGCTCTTTTGAGATAAGAAGTATAGGCGTATTTAAAAATAAAGCCTTTTTCTTTCATAATTCTGCCGGCTTGTCTTCCTTCTTCCATCCCTTTGGGTGTTAAGTCCACATCTGTCCATCCGGTAAATCGATTTTCTTCGTTCCATACGCTTTCCCCGTGTCGTAATAATACTAATCTATACATTTTTTTATAATTATTTTTTTTAAACAATCTTTTTGTTTAAGGGTTTGCAAAAGTATATTTTTTTTAATATGTTTGGCTAAAAACACTGAATTTATTTGGAAATTTTGTACACTATTTTGACTATTTAGTCTGTTTTCTTTCCTTGGTGTGAAAGGATAGGTTCAAAAGTGTTCTTGTCCCAAAAGGGAGAAAAATCGAGTTCATCATAGGCATTTTCAGTATGTAATTTGTAGATATCTATATAATAAACATCCAGATATAGCTTACGTATTAATTCCGTACAGAACAATTCGCTAGAATCTTCCATAGTAAAGGCATCATCAAAAGCTATTTGTTTGTTTAGATAATAGAAAGATTTTTGTTTGATGAGTGCATTGGTGCTATCGCAAGCGTTTTTGTAACGGAGTATCAGAATTGAGTTTTCTTTACTGTTTTTCACAAATTTACTAAGATCATCAGATTGCATACCGTCAATTTCAGCTAAGGTATTGGATACCGTATGAATCACTATCCATTTATTGTTTGAGTCTTTGTATAAAATACCACAATGAGAAACTGTATAGTTTTCTTTTGTTCTACCGGCAATGATATCACTAATCAATCCAAATCCCTGTCGAAAAATGAGATCTCCTTCTTTGAGCAGTGAAAGTTCATAGCTGTTTAGTTGGTAAGTATTTTTTTGCTCTCTCTGATTACTTATTTTTTGATAAAGGTATACAAATATACACAGTAGAAGAATAATGAGTAAACATACTATAAATAGTTTCTTTTTTAACATCGTGAGCCTATAAAAAAAAAGCCGTTCAATGAACAGCTTTTATAACTTACAATCAACCACAGTTTATTCTATCTTTTTGACGTTTTCTTCTGTTTCGAGAGTATCAACTGTTAATATTTCTTCTTCGGAAGTAGGTTGGGGAACATCCCGAACTACTTCTTCATCTCCCATCAAACTTTCTTTGCCTTGATTGACATACCAAGTACCATCAATTTTTTTCAACTTGACCGGTTCTATGATGGTCTTTTCTTCATCCTCAAGCTTTGTTTTAATTTCACACGAACAAATAGCGGTAGTGTCATCTTTTATATCGCATGTGATATTTTTTATGGATACGTCAGTTTTTGCCAATTTAGCTCTATCATCTTCCTTAGTTACTGTTAATAACAAATCACAAAAACTTTGATTTTCTTCAGTAAGGTATTTTTTAGCTTCTTCATATTCTCCCTTTAATAAATGGGTATAATATTTTTCTGCAACTTCTTCCGGAGAGTTTTTATCTCCACAGGAACTTACTATCAAGCTTAGTAATACTACAACACATAGGGTTAATTTTGTTTTCATTATTATTTTTTTTTAATTATTAAAATACTTTATAGCGATTATCCACAATTTTATATACTTTTTTCAAGGCTGGCATGCTTGAATTTTGCACTTTATTTTGGTACATCATGCTTTGTTGCTGCTGTTGCATTTCTGTATTTTTTGATTGATTATCATCCATTTGAAGAGAAGATGGTATTTTAACATCTACCACATTGATAACATACATGCCCATATCACCTTTCATAAGTTGTATGCCACTTTGAGGTTTTTGGGCAAATATTTTCCCTATAAGTCCGGGTTCCGGTCCGTAGTGACCAAAATTTCGATCATTGAAAGTTACCATCACGGTATCTACAGTGGATTTATATTGGGATGCAATTGTTTGTAAGTTTTTAGATTTCGCCATAGAGGCAGTTAATAAAGAACTTAGCTTTTCTGCTTTCTTATCTCTTTTTACCATTGTTTCAACAAATGTTCTTACTTGCTCTAAATCCATATTTCCTTCTGGATAAATGGATTTAAGCGTAGCAACAACGAAAATATCATCCAGATGGAATACATTGGAAACATTACCTTTTTCAGTCTCTTCATCAAAAGCCCAACGAATAATTTCTCTTGCATTAGAAGTGATGCCGGGGATGGTGTATGCCATTGCGGTTAGCCGTTCAAAGTTTCTTTTATTCAGATTTAAATCTTTGACTTTCTTATCAAATTTTTCGTAATTATCGGTACCGTTAGCAAAATTGTTGGCAGCGCTCTCAATATTATCAAAGGTTTCAGTAGAAGCTTCAATAATTCTTTTACCTATTGCAACTTGTATTTTCTTTTCAAAATTAGTACGATGATTGACAATAAAAATCCAAGTTCCATATTGGCTTTCGTATTTGGTCATAGTACCGGGTACATGTTGGTATAAGGTATCAAATAATGATTGAGCTGTACTTCTATCGAAGAAAACTTCACTACTACTGTCTATTAACCAAATGCGAGCAGAGTCGTTTTGTGGATTGGGTTTAAAATCAGAAAATTGATTAGCCACCTCATAGAAATTTTGTCCGGATAATAATGCCATAAAAGCACTGTCTATAAGAAGTTTCGATTCTGCTTCTTTTCTAGGAGCATTTTGCATGCCTTCTTTGGCAACAAAAATAAAATTAACATGAACAGAATCAGGACGATCTTTTACATTTAATAGTTTGGCAAACATCCAATAATCACCTTCGATAAAAGGTTCTACCAATGTGCCGATAGGGGCATTGAACAATAAAGTATCAATATGTGACGGCAATTTATTTTGTTTGAAGAATGTACTGTCATAACGTGAATCCACCATGCTATTGACAAATTTCTGTGGTTCAGTTGAAGCAACGAATTCATTGTATTTTTGACGTACATCATTTTCAATTTCTTGTAAATCTTGCTCTGAAGGTTTTATTTCAAAAATAACATAATCTATGTTTCGCATTTCTTGGTCTTGCGGAAAGCGATATAGGTTTTCTTCATACCATTGTTTAATATCGTCTTCGGTAAATTTGATTTTATCGTCTGAAACTAATTCATTGGTATAAGGAATATGTGTTAGTAGAACTTGAGCTTTCATCTCACTTTCTTCTTGCATCTTACGAGCAAAAACTTTGGGTAAATAGTACGATTTCCCAAGCATATTTAAATATTTGTTTAATAAAGTTTGTTTTTCAATCGCACTTTCCCAATACAAATAGGCAGCTACGACAGCAGAGTCGTATTGGTCCATATTGGCAAGAAAACCTTGTGCTATTTGCTTGTCATACTTTCCTTCGGGACCTCCGAAAAAACGACGGGCATCCGGATGTGGATTATCGCCGGCCATTAGTTCGTTTAATTCTTCGGCGGTTACACTTATGCCAAGGGGGATTAACTGTTTACTCAAAATAATAGAATCTACCATTTCGTTGTAAGTATAGTTGTTTGCTTCGTATTCAACGTTTTCAGCATTATTGTCTTTGAGTAACCCACTGTAATAATTATATTTATCCATATAATCATAATAAGAGATTTCATCATTATCTATGGTGATAAATTCTTTTAAACCTGAATTACCGGGTTTAATAAAATCACCTAAAATGAATGCCAACAATGCTATTGCAACAATTAGTAATAAAATTACGGAATGCTTTCTGATTTTTCCTATAACTGCCATAATCTAAAAATTTGTCTTTTTATATGTTTTATTACACTTAAAAATTAATAGTCTGCAAAAGTAAAAAAAAAATGTTTATAAGTTAAGAAAAACTTTTTTAATTTACGTTTTTTTTACAATATGGAAATCCGTGAATTATACAATAATTAGTAGTAGTTTGTTACAACTACGCCTTGGTTAGGCTTCTTTTTTATACATTGTTTAGTTGTTATTAAAGTATAACTATGCGATATTTTTACCAAATCAACAACAAGACTATTTTAAAACAAGTTGTAAGGTAGTCCTGTTTCTTTGTTCGAGTATGATTTTTTTTCCATTGGTTTTATCGGCAAATGAATGGTTAGTATAATGGCGTATGGTTAGGAGTTCTACATTTTCGTTGTATTTTACATAGAATTCTGTTTGTAGTTCTTCTATGAGTTGTGAAAGATTCTCTCTATAGTCGACACAAACGGAGAAGCTAATTGCAGAATTTTGCATTAGATTGATTTTAAATCCAAAGTGAGCAAAGATAGCAAAAATAGTAGAAAGATTTTCTTCTGCGATAAACGAAAAATCTTTAGGAGAGATGGATAATAATATTTGATTTGTTTTTTTGATAAAGCAAGGTATCATTTTTTTATTATCGAAAAGATGTACTGTGCTTCCGTTTTCGTCTGGTTTTAGGAATGATTTAACATACAAAGGGATGTTTTTATTTTGTAAAGGTTTCAATGTTTTGGGATGAATCACATTGGCGCCGTAATATGCTAATTCAATGGCTTCATAATAGGGTATTTTATCTAATTTCACTGTGTCGGGAAAAAGTTTCGGATCCGCATTTAAGAGTCCGTCTACGTCTTTCCAGATCGTAACACTTTCGGCATTCAATGAAAAGGCAAAAATAGCAGCGCTGAAATCCGAACCTTCTCTCCCTAACGTAGTAACAATTCCTTCGGGACTGCCACCAATAAAGCCTTGTGTAATCAATAAGCTGTTGCTGTTGTTTTGCCAATGTCGGTTGATGGTTTTTTGAATTTTTTTCTCTGTTTTCTCCCAATTAATATTTCCTTCTCTATAGCTAGTGTCCGTGATTACCAGTTTGCGAGCATCCAGCCATTGTGTAGAAATAGCTTGTTTCTTGATGAAATAAAACAGTATTTTAGAAGAAAAAAGTTCTCCAAAAGAAACAATTTGGTCGTATTCATAATCGAAATTTTCACTTGATTCTTTACTCAAATAGTTCTTAAGCATTTGAAATTGGCTATGTATATCGAGTAAAGCATCTTGATCGGAGGTGTCAAATAATTCGGAGAGGATAGTGTCATGTTGAGCAATGACATTATTGAAAAGCGACATTTTGTCAGGACTGTTTGTAAAGAAACTAAGTGCAACTTTTTCTAAAAGATTGGTTGTTTTTCCGAGAGCAGAGATAACGGCAATAATTTTTTCTCCGGAATAGGAGCTCAATATATTCGTTACATTACGAATTCCTTCCGCATTTTGAATAGAAACACCTCCAAATTTAAATATCTTCATATGTAGGCATGTTTTATAATTTGCAAAAATAGTAAATATTGCATCATCTTGGACTGATTTTATGTGATTTTTTTTCTTATTAAGGGAAATGATATACGACAAGTGTTTCTGTTTTACAATATAGTAAAAACATTTGTAAAGGTTGATTTACTATTAATTATTTTAGTATTTTTGCAAAAAAAAAATATGCCGAAACGCGTTTCAAAGAAAAATAATAATCTTAAGGAAAATAGTACATCAACATTACATTCATTTATTGTTTCAGCTTTAGAATCAAAAAAA
>JAGOKS010000124.1 GCA_017994425.1 Bacteroidales bacterium
ACAAATATTTTGTGATACTAATTTATTAACGATATTAACATTGAATTTTCATAGGATAAGGTTTAATGGTTAATGGTTTTTGATTAGGGCCCCCCGATTTACTTCGGGGGTTCTTTTTTGCCCATACCTCTGCATTGAAAAATTAAATTCTTTATATAAAAAAATCCCTTCTTTTTTGAGAAGGGATTTTAATTATTTGATTATCCGGTTCGATTAGAAGCCCTTTGATTGTTTCGCTGGTTTATTTGGTAATTGAGTGTTTTTATTTCCCAAGTTTTCAAGAATCCAATTCGTCATTTTACTCCAAAGATGGAAAGTAGTATTATCCATTCCTCCAGAAATACCGTGATTTTTATTCGGATAGTATGCACTTTCAAAATCTATATTGCTTTTTACCAATGCCGTTATCATTTGTGTAGCATTTTGAAAATGTACATTATCATCTGAAGTACCATGAACAATGAGATATTTACCTTTTATCTTATCTGTAAAATTAATAGGTGAGTTATCATCATAGCCTTTAGGATTTTCCTGCGGTGTACGCATATATCTTTCAGTATAGATATTATCATAATAACGCCAGTTTGTAACCGGTGCTACGGCCACCGCTGCGCTAAATACATCGTTTCCTTTTGTGATCGCTAATGAACTCATAAATCCGCCATAACTCCATCCCCAATGACCGATATTGTCTTTATCAACAAATGGCATAGTGCCAAGATATTTTGCAGCATCTATTTGATCTTCGATTTCAAACTTACCTAGTTGCAAATATGTTTTTTTCTTAAACTCTTCACCACGATAGCCAGTACCAGTATTGTCGACACTTACAACTATAAATCCTTTTTGTGCCAGCATCTGGTGCCAGGTGCTTACAGCTCCAAATCGGTTTGCTACTTGTTGCGAACCTGGTCCGCCATAGTTACAGAAAAGCACCGGGTACTTTTTTGTTGCATCAAAATTTGCTGGCTTTAACATCCAACCATTTAAAGTATCTCCTTTGCTGTTGGGAACTCTCATAAATTCAGCTTTGCCATATCCATACTCAGTCAGCTTTTCCTTTAGCTTAGCACTTTCATTCACTGTTTTCACCAAATTGGCGCTGAAGTTTTTCTTTTTGTCAACTACAATATCATGCACAGTTACTATTTGAGGAGTATTAAGGTCTGAATAAAAATCATAGAATTTTGTATAATCATCATTTAGCTGAACTCTATGTGTACCATTTCCCTTTGTTAATTGAGTAGCTTTCTTGCCGTTAAAATCTGTTACAAACAAATTTCTATCCATAGGAGTAGGATAGGCCATAGTATAAAAAATACGTTTGTTAGTTTCATCTACTGCTTCAATATTAGTGATTTCGAAATTTCCTTTTGTTACTTGTGCAGATGATTTTCCATCAAGGCTGTTGAGGTATAAATGACGATAGCCATCTTTTTCACTAGTGAAGAGAAAATTCTTTCCATCTTTTAAAAACCACCAGTCGTCATTGATCTCAACAAAATATTTATTTTTCTCTTCGTATAATAAGTTAGCAGCACCAGTTTGTGCATTGGTTGCCAACAGTTTTAAATTGTCCTGATGACGGTTCATCCAATACACAACTAAAGTTTTGTCGTCTTTGGTCCATTTAATACGAGGGATGTATATATCGCCTTGTTCATATTGTGCTTTTACATCTTTGCCTGAAGCAACATCATAAATATGAATTTCCACTTTTGAATTATCATCTCCGGCCTTTGGATATTTATAAGTGTATTGATTGTTGTATTTATCATCGAATTGAGTGAACTGATATTCTTTCACCTTGCTTTCATCAAATTTATAATAAGCGATGAAATTTCCCTTAGGACTCCAGTCGTAAGCTTGTGTAAATTCAAATTCTTCTTCATATACCCAATCACAATTACCATTGATGATTTTATTCCATTCTCCATCAGTTGTAATTGGTTTAGATGTTTTGCTGGCGATATCGTAAAGAACAAGATTGTTGTTTTTTACGTAAGCGATTTTTGTTCCATCAGGCGAAAAAGTAGGATGAATAACTTTATCGTCTTCCAGTTTGATTAATTTTTTCGAGGCTATGTCAAATAGATAAACAACCGCTTTGGAAGATCTGCGATAAATTCGCTCTATATCTTTTCTAATCAATACAGTATTTGGATTTGCATCAGTACGAATAATATCTTCTGGCTCACCAATAGATTTGCCATTCTCATCTTTCAGATCAGCAGCTTTTATTTCGGTATCTGTTTTGACAGTTCCGAAATCAGCTCTTACAAATTCTCCTCTGAAAGTTCCTTTTTTATAAATGTCTTCAAGGGTAATCTGTTTTGTTTGAGCCATTGTAACTAAGGGCAACAAAAAAAATAGTAAAAAAAACTTACGCATAGTCATTTTATTTTTGATGATTGTTTTGCTATTCTGTGACGAATCAATACCAGTAAAAGTAGCATAATATGCTTTATTGCAAATACCGTACATAAAAAAGCCCCGTATCTCTTCAGAGATGCAGGGCTTTAGTAAATAATTATCTGATTATTTATTCTTTAATTTTTCAGTCATATAATCAAACCTTTTTCCAGCAACATCAGCCATATCAGGAATTTTTTCAACCTTGTATTCTCCGGCTTCCAGTTTTTTCTTTGTTTCGGAGAAGGCATTTAATGTCAATTCAATATCCTCGTCTGTATGAACAGCGGAAGGTATTAAACGATAAATAATATGTCCTTTTGGAATAACTGGATATACAACGATGGAAGCAAAAATTCCATAGTTTTCTCTTAAATCCATTACCATAGCTGTCGCTTCGGGAACATCGCCTTTCATATAAACAGGAGTAACCACCGAATCGGTTTTACCTATATCAAAGCCACGATCTTTTAATCCCTTTTGCAATTTCATGGCATTGCTCCAAAGCTTTTCTTTTAGCTCAGGGTGATTGCGCAAAAGCTCTAGCCTTTTAAGATTACCAACAACTAATGGCATTGGCAAACTCTTAGCAAAAATTTGCGAACGGATATTGTAGCGGATATAATCTATAATTTTTTTATCGCCGGCAATAAAAGCACCAATGCTTGCCATCGATTTGGCGAATGTAGAAAAGTAAAGATCTATTGCATCCTGACAGCCTTGTTCTTCGCCTGCACCAGCACCCGTTTTACCCAATGTACCAAAACCATGGGCATCATCTACCAATAAACGGAAAGGGTACTTTTCTTTTAATACAACTGTCGCTGTCAAATTTCCCTGATCGCCTGCCATGCCAAACACACCTTCTGTAATTACTAATATGCCGCCAGCCTTTTGCTTTTCAGTTAATGCAGTTGCTCTTTGTAATTGTTTTTCAAGATCCGCCATATCGTTGTGCTTGTATACAAAACGATGGCCTGGATGCAAACGTAATCCGTCAATAATACAGGCATGGCTTTCGGCATCGTACACAATTACATCATGACGGCTGCAAAGCACATCAATAACACTTACCATTCCCTGGTATCCATAATTAAGTAATGCAGCATCTTCTTTCATTACAAAAGCTGCTAACTCTTCTTCTAATTGTTCATGAAGGTTACTGTTGCCACTCATCATTCTTGCCCCCATAGGAT
>JAGOKS010000125.1 GCA_017994425.1 Bacteroidales bacterium
TTGCCAGGGTATGGTTCCGAAACGGTCATCAAGGCTTTCTTCAAAGGCTTTTAATTTATTTTCACTGATGATATCATTGAGTTCTTTGTATAAATAATACCGTTCTCCGTTATGACTTACATAGGTATCGGGAATAAGGATTTCCAAATCGGTTTCTATCACACATTCACGAATATACTCAGGTTCCGCATCGGCAACACTATGCCCTTGGGATTGCAATTCAAAGATAGCTTCCTCTAAAATTTTCTGATACATCTCATACCCTATATCGGAAATAAAACCGCTTTGTTCGGCACCGAGGAGATTACCGGCACCACGAATATCCAAGTCGCGCATGGCAATGTTAAAACCACTGCCGATATCGGAAAACTCTTCAATGGCACGCAATCGTTTATTGGCATTTTCTGCTAACGTATGCAAAGGTGGTGTCAACAAATAACAAAAAGCTTTTACGTTTTTACGTCCTACCCTCCCCCTTAATTGATGTAAATCGCTCAAGCCGTAATTCTGTGCTTCATTTATGATAATGGTATTGGCATTGGGAATATCCAAACCCGATTCAATGATGGTGGTACATACCAATACATCGAAGAGTCCGTCAATGAAATCTATCATAGTTTTTTCCAAGAGTACACCATCCATTTGTCCGTGGGCAACCGCAACTTTCACATCAGGAAAATTTTGTTGAATAAGAGCTGCCAACTCATAGAGATTTTCAATGCGATTGTGCACGAAAAAGACTTGTCCTCCCCTGAAAATTTCTTGGGATACCGCCTTTTGAATGAGTTCCTCTGAAAATACATGCAATTCGGTTTGTATGGGATAGCGATTCAAAGGCGGCGTTTGCATAATGGAAATATCGCGTGCTCCCATGAGAGAAAATTGCAAAGTACGCGGTATAGGTGTTGCCGTCATGGTTAACGTGTCGACACTCACCTTAAAAGAACGTAATTTCTCTTTGGCTTCTACTCCGAATTTCTGCTCCTCGTCAATAATTAGTAATCCTAAATCTTTAAATTCTACATCTTTTCCAAGCAAACGATGGGTGCCTATCAGTATATCTATTTTACCTTCTTTCAACTCTTTGAATATCTGATTACGCAACTTCGTTGTAGTAAAACGATTTAAATACGCCATTTTACATGGAAATTTATCCAATCTATCCTTGAAGGTATTGAAATGTTGCAAGGCTAAAACGGTCGTTGGCACTAGGACGGCAACTTGCTTGCTGTCGCAAACAGCTTTAAAAGCAGCCCGAACAGCTACTTCCGTTTTACCAAAACCTACATCCCCACATATCAAACGATCCATTGGAAAATCAGCTTCCATGTCATGTTTGACATCATTGGTGGCTTTCAATTGATCGGGAGTGTCTTCATAGATAAATGAAGCTTCCAGTTCGGTTTGCAGATAATTATCGGGTGAAAAAGCAAATCCTTTAGTAGATTTTCGTTCGGCATAGAGTTTTGTTAAATCAACAACCAACTCCTTAACACGACTTTTTGTCCTCTCTTTCACCTTATTCCATGTATTGCTTCCTATGCGGTGTAAGGCCGGTGCAGTTCCATCTTTGCCAACATATTTTGAAATACGATGTAAAGAATGTATGCTGATATATAAAATATCATTGTTTTTATAAATAATCTTTATCGCTTCTTGTAGTTTACCATTGACTTCAATCTTCTCCAAGCCCGCATATTTCCCGATACCGTGATCGATGTGGGTTACGTAATCCCCTACTTGCAAATCATAAATCTCTTTCAATAATACCGATTCATTGCGGCGGTATTTATCCTCTACTGCATAGCGATGATAGCGATTAAAAACCTGATGATCGGTATAAAATGCTATGTTATGGTCTTTATCGATAAACCCTTCGTGTAAGCAAATGTTAGTAAAAGTAAGCAATTTATTTTCAATAGTGCTTTTATAATCGGCAGACCATGATGTATAATCAACATGTGATTCCAGTAATTCATGAATGATGTTGCGTACCCTTTTGGATTGATTGGGATTTTCCGAACCGAAATAATTCTGTATACCTTTTTCAAAATGCTCCATCCAATGCGACATCATCCACTCAACATTTTGATTGAAAGTTATCTGTGGTGAAGTTGTGAATTGTATTTCCTTGGTGTGTTGCAAGCTTAATGCTGAGCTACCAAAAACTATGACTCTTTGCGCAGCTAATCCTCTTAAAAACCCCGACTCATCCATATACAGTTGTTCGGGAGACAATTGAGCTATTGTGGTTTTTTCGGATTGATATTTCTCGTAGATTTTTTTATATAAAGCCGCTATATTTTCCGTACACATCGCCAAATTATCAATCCAAAGATTTGTATGTGTCGGTAATAATGAAAAGATATCCGCTTTTTCCGGTACTTGTTGTTTCTCAGCTAAATTAGGTAGCAGCACTATCTCATTTATCTTATATTTTGAAGCTTGGTTATCGGGGTCGAAAACACGTAATGATTGGATACTATCACCGAAAAACTCTATGCGATAGGGATATTCATCGGCAAAAGAGAACACATCGACAATGCCCCCTCTGATGGCAAATTGTCCGGGTTGAAACACATAATCACTGTATTCGAAATCGTTATCGGATAAGAAATGGATAATATCGTCCATTGACAATTCTTCTCCTTCAAACAGCTTCATACTCTGCTTTTCAATTAAAGCATGAGGCAGTATTTTTTCCGTCAGGGCATCTGTATACGTTATAACTACCGTAGCCGTGTGGGTGGCAATTTTTTGTAACACACGCGTCCGCAACAAAACATTATAACTCTCTACTTCATCAAAGGGATAGGATTTGCGGTAGGAAGAAGGAAAAAACAGACATCGTTTCTCTGAAAAATCAATATTCTTTTCGTCGAAAAGTTGCTCCATGTCGTGGTAAAAAAATGCTGCTGTTTCTTTATCGGGAAAAATAAAAAAATGCATCCCTAGATTCATCTCTACACATACTTTGGCTACAATAGCTTTGGAGCTTCCGCATAATCCGCTGAGAAGCAATCGCACAGGAGAAGATTGTTGCAATTCTTCCCTGATTCGCTTTATGGCTTCCGACTGCCGATAGACCGTATATACATCTTCTAATTGCATGGACTTCATCCCAAATTTTAAGGCTGCAAAAGTACTAAAAAAGCAGGCATGAATTCATTAAAACATGGATTTCATTTATTCTTCAGGGGCAAAATCCAAATCAATCACATGCCATTGCGCGAGCACCTCTATGCCTGCCCGTTTGAATGTTTCGTTGGTAAGGTAAAACCTTTTCCCGTCTTTGCTTGTAATGGCTTCTATTTGATGGAAAGGAAGGTTTATTTTTATCTTTCGTTGGCTTCCGCCAAAAAAATCATATCCTTTAAAATCATATAGCAACAACAAAAATGGTTGTAAATTAAGATTATAACCACAGAATACTAATCGATTGAGCTCCGCAATATAGACCACCCCTGTCAGCAGACCAATGTTTAGTATTGAATCGCGAAGCTGTGCTGTATGATTTCCCACTTCATTGGGCAATGCATACATTTTGCTCCCTTGTTGTTTCCATTGCTTGGTAAACAAATAAATACTATCGCCGGCAATGATAAA
>JAGOKS010000040.1 GCA_017994425.1 Bacteroidales bacterium
CCTACTTTTACTTCAAAACGTTGTTTCATATCAAGCATAGTTAACAAATTGGCTTGCTCGATACTAGCCGGATATTCAGAAGTACACTTCAATAATGACACTTCCCTGTTACCTATTTCATAACAGGTTTTTAGAGCCATTTCAATATCCTGCAAATCGCCTAATCCGGTCGATATAATTATGGGTTTCCCTTTAGAGGCTACATAGTGAATGAGAGGAATATCGTTGATTTCAAAAGAAGCAATTTTATACATAGGCACTTCCATAGATTCTAAAAAATCAACACCTTCAAAATCAAAAGGGGTAGAAAAAAAAACCAATCCATTATCTTCGGATACGATTTTAAGTTTAGGCTGCCATTCATAAGGCATGGCTCCTTCTTTGTATAAATCAAAAGGGCGAATACCTTTCCATGTTCCTGCTTTTTTGGGACCAAAATAGGCATTATCCACATCCATCGTCAATGATTCAGGTTTATAGGTTTGAATTTTTACAGCATCAGCTCCCGATGCTGCAATGGCTTCGATTGTTTTTACCGCTAAATCAAAATCATGCCTATGATTCGCCGATAATTCTGCTATGATAAATGTTTTATTTTTCATCAAACACCTTTTATTCTTATTTATAATACGTCAAGATATCTTCAACAGCTTCCTTTAATTGCCATTGCGCCTGCCATTGCAATGCAAAATTTAACAAAGATGAATCCATTAAAATATTATGTCCATTTTCTTGTTTGTCCGGAAGAAAAACAATATTTCCTTTATTATCAAAAACATCCGTAATTACTTCCGCAATCTCACAAACCGAATACATCCGATTAACTCCTACATTATAAATCCCCCCTTTAATGGAAGAACGTATGATTTTTTCTATTACATCAACTGCATCTTTTACATACATATATTCAATAGAGGTACTTCCTTTTCCCCATATGTCAATGCTTTGTTTTAAAAGTGAACGCTGAATAAATTTCGTAAAACTCACCGTATCTCTTTCCCAATAGCCGAACAAGCGAGCCAAGCGTAAAGAAATTACATTCATCTTCGTTTTTGCATTATAAAACTCTCCCAATTGTTCAGCATATAATTTACTTAATCCGTATACATTAGCGGGCATAGGTTTTTCATTTTCACGAAAAGGAAGCGTATTTAAGGAAGAATATACACTGTTTGACGACATTTGACATACATTTTTTATATTACACAACTCAGCTGCCATCAATACATTTTCTGTTAACTCAACATTCACATGTAAAAATTCAGATACTTTTAAGGGATGTGTTTCTCTTGTCATTGTCTGAGCAGCTAAATGAATAAGTATATCTGTTGTTTTCAAACCTTTCGTTAAACTATCTATCGAATAATCCGTTTCATAAACAGAGACTTTATCATCAAAAAATTGAGAAGCTTTTTCTTCCGGTCGAGCCAATACCAATACGCTATACCCTAAATCGAAGAGATGCTTCGTTAGGTATTTTCCTAAAAAACCGCTTGCTCCACTGATAGCTACTCTCATTTCTATTTAATTTTTTAAAACATAATATCCTACTACTTCCAATTTACCGTTGATAGGCACAATTTCATCTCCTTCACTATATCTGTATTCCTGATAAACAGCTTGTTTTTCGGTTTGTTTAAATACTTCACGATGAAAACGATCTCCGGAAGAAATTTGATTGAATAACAAGGTAAATGGTCCCCTGTCTTCTTCCTTATGTTCAATGTTAATTCCCAATAATGCATTGATGGCATAGGCTCTTAAATCATAACCCTTGGCGAATCGTATCATTCTCCAAATGTGACATCCATCCAAACGGGGTGCTACTTCAATTATTTTAGGGCCTGAAGCCGTAGCGACCATTTGCACGTACAAGACTGCTTCTTTCAATTGCAAAGTATCCACCATATCCTCTATCATCTTTTTAGCAACTTCTATACACTCCGGTGCAATGTTTCGAACAGGGATGGCATGTCCTTTGGGCAAGCCAAAAAAATGCTTCCCATGAATATATCTTTCGGTAAATTCGTTCACGACAATTTTACCCTTCTGTACGATAACATTGGATGACATTTCTGTTCCCGAAAAATATTCTTCAATGATGGCTCTTTTTGATTGTGAAACAGCAATGGCTTCAGTAACGGCATCAAAAAAATCTTTCTTATTTTCTATCAGCCTTACACCTCTTTGCCCTTGAGAATCAGAAGGCTTTACCACACAAGGAAAAATATCCCAGCTTTGCAAAGCAGAAATATCGGAAACACTTGCATATGCTACACTGCAAATTTGTTTTTCATTTAAAAATTTACGAAGCAATTCTTTTTTATCAAAAAGTTCGATGATGACAGAATTAACTAAAAAAGGCAACCCTAAAATTTCTGATACTTTAGTTGTTGTTTTAATAGCTGAATCGGAGGAAACAGAATACACTACATCTGCTTTTATTCGCTTTGCTAAGGAAACAACTGCTTCTACATCAATAGTATTTACTAAATGAAACTGATCCGCCAAATCACAACCCGGACCTTCGCGTTTGTAACCGCAGGCATGAACTTCCCAACCGATTTCTTTAAAATATTCGATGATGTCTGCCTGTCCGGCATTGGTACCAAGAATTAAGGCTTTCTTCATATTAATGATTCTATTGTGTTTTTAATTCTATATACTCCCTGATTATCAATTGTCATTAAACATTTCTCCGACATTTTTTTTAGTAATCCTTTCTCATTGATAAATTGATGTATGTATGTATTTAACTTTTCTGAATCTACACCTCCATTCCCTGTTATATTAAAAGCGACCTGCATATCTTGCCAAGCTTTCAAGTTTATTTGTTGATTTTCATTAGTACAAACCAATAGCATCGGTAAACCCAAGGCTGCCCCTTCGTAACTCATCGTACCGGGGGCTGTTATCAACAAATCGCTTTTAAGAAAAAAAGGCGCTAAATTATATTCGTTCTCAAGGATTTTAATTAAGGGATATTGTTTACTAAACGTTATTATTTCATCCTTGTAAAGCGTATTTTCCCCAAACGCAATGGTAATGAATGTAAAAGACAATGATTTTTTATCGATAGATTGCAAGCAATTCCATAGCAATCCTTTATCATTTCCGGCTCCAAAACCTATAAAAATGGATTGTAAAGTAGTTCTTATCTTCGCTTTTTCTGCCGCAGCTTGAAAGTTCTTGTTCAGTATTACATACTTTAATCCTAACAAAACTTGCGTATTCTTTCTAAACAATAAAGGAGCATATAAATCGGCTGTTGCTCCCGAACTGGCATGAAGAATGATATCGGCATACAGTTTTTGTTTGGCAGCGGAATCAAATTGCAACCATTTAACTCCCTTGTCATACAAATATTTTTGATAGGCTTCATCTACATTATAATGATCAAGTACCAAAAAAGCGTTATATTCTGTAACAAAGTCTGCAAGCATTTTTGCATCAGCTTCTACCGACATATCAGGGGCTAAAAAATGCAGGGACCAATCCTTTTGAAACGATTGCAAAATATTCGTGCTTTGAGTTTTAACATCTGTTTGCACAAGGAAATGTACACTATAATTATCGAAAGCAGTAGCCAGATTAGCACATCGAAACAAATGTCCCATTCCTACATGTAAACCCGTATTGCATCGAAAAACTAAGTGTTTCTTTGTCATGAAATATTTTTAGCAATTATGTATCAGTTTATATTTTAATTCTGCCAATTTCCAATCTGTTTCATTATCGATATCATTCACTTTCAATTCATCCATGATATATGCACCACAATTGGGAGATATAAATCGTTTATAACGTAAAAAAGCTTCTTGTGTACTCCAATAAAAAGCACCTGCATCGTGATAAAACGTTTCCATATCCTGACTGCGAGTATCAGCAAATTCGGGCCAACATCTTTCCAATCGTTTTTCTTTATTTAATGTTAAAGAACGCAAAACAGGGTATGAAAAAGCAACAATCGGACAAATAGAAGTATACTCCGTAGTTTGTAAGATTTTATAGGTGTTTTTCAAATCATCTGCCTGTATCAAGGGTGCCGTTGCCAACAAACAACAGAGCGCATCAAATCGCATGTGGCGTTTTTGATATGCTTCTAAAACTTCTATGATTACATCTGCAATTCCTGCATAATCGTTGGCGGTTTTATCGGAACGCAAAAAGGGCACTTTGGCTCCGTATTGTAATGCAATTTCAGCAATTTGCTCATCGTCAGTAGAAACCATTACTTCCTGAAATAAATTTGATTGTAATGCAGTTTCGATGGAATACGCAAGGATGGGTTTGCCTAAAAAAGCCTTGATATTTTTGAAAGGAATTCTTTTACTGCCTCCTCTGGCCGGAATAATTGCTATGTTTTTCATTTCATAAATGTTAACACTTTTTTGATAACATATTCCTGCTCTTCATCAGTCAAGCTGGGATACATTGGTAAACTTAAACAATACTTATAGAGATTTTCCGTAATCGGCAAAGAGCCTTTTTTATAGCCGAGTTCCTGATAATATGGATGCCAATGTACAGGGATGTAATGCACTTGTACTAAAATGTCATGTTCATGCAAATAGTTATACAATTCCTCTCTTGCTTCTACTTGTATTACATACAAATGATAGGCATGAAATACATCCTTACGTACCTTGGGAATAGTAATGCTTTTAATATTTTCAAAAGCCTGATTGTAGGTATTGGCTATTTCCTGTCTGCGATTTAAATTCCAGTCCAATCGTTTCAATTGAGAAATGCCTAATGCCGATTGAAAATTTGTTAATCGGTAATTATAGCTCAAATATTGCATCTCATAATACCAACCTCCGTGATTTTCATGCATTAATTCCGGATTTTTAGTCGTACCGTGAGAGCGTAACATCCGCAAAGTATCATACAATTGTTTGTTATTTGTGGTAATCATTCCTCCTTCGCCGGTAGTTATGTGTTTTACGGGATGAAAAGAAAAAACCGTTAAATCGGCATACTGACCATTGCCTGTTAATTGTTTATTTCCTTGATTATCTGTAAAATAAGCACCCGGAGCATGGCAAGCATCTTCGATAATCCATAAATTATACTCATCGGCAATTTTCCTGAATGCTTCAGCGTGAATAGGATAACCGGCAAAATCAACCGGAATAATGCCTTTATAATATCCTTTGGGCTTAGCCTCCAACATATCACGAAGATGATTTATATCCATGAGATAACTCTCTTTATCGATATCACAAAAACAAACATTTCCTTTACAAAAACGGATACAATTTGCGGAAGCGGCAAAGGTAAAAGAAGGCACAATTACATTGTCATTTTCTTTGACATTGAGTGCCATTGCTGAAATATGTAAAGCTGCTGTTCCATTTGCCACTGCAACAGCATACTTCACTCCTAATTTTTCGGCAAAACACTTTTCAAATTCCTCATTTTTCGGACCTTGTGTAATATAATCGGACTTTAAAATTTCTATCATCGATGCTATGTCTTCATCTGTAATGTACTGATGACCATAAGGAATTGCTTTCATTATTTTATATTTTTAATATTAATTTCTATTTACTTTATCTAAACAGTTGCCCTCTATTTCAATCGAAAGTGCTACAATGCCACTTAAATTAAAAACCACCTTGCTTTTATTCTCCACCCGTATCAATTCGCCTTCAATGCCTTTTAAAGGACCTTTTGTAACCACTACTCTATCGCCTTTAGCTAAATTCGGATTAACAACATTTACATTTCCTCTGTTGGTATTTAATAAAAACATAAAATCTTCCATTTGCTTATCGGGAACTATTATGTTTCGTTTACTGATATAATCTTTTATATACCATATTCTCACATTATGAACATTCGGTATATCAAAACAACTTTTAAAATTTGAACGAATAAAAACCAAATGTGGTATAACAGGAACTATCACTTTCTTTTTACGATATTTCCATTGTCTTAGCTCCGTACGCAAGGGAATAAAATTGGTTACGCCAAGTTCCGTTAATTGCCCCTTGATAAATTTCTCCTGACGAGGCTTTGTTTTTGCTGCAAACCAATAAAAATTATTCTCTTCCATTACTTAAACGTATACTATGCGCTTCGCTCTTGATAGTGTCAAAAAGCTACCAATTATTTCATTGAACAAACAACATAAAAGTACTTTTAAACTTTGAGATCAACCTTTTATGTTATATAAAGACTAAATTCTTTATTTTGCAAAAATAATCATTTTTTTTTAATCTTTATATCCGATTTCAAATTTGAGTTCATTAAAATCAATTTAGATGTATTCATTACCATAATCCTTTAGAATTTAAAATAATTTCATTCCCATTACGTTTATACCATGTTATTAAATAATTCCTATGAGCTCACAAAAGATACTTATTATTGATGATGAAGAAGCTATACGCTTGGCTTTACATGATATTCTTGAATATGAGAACTACGTTCTTGTAGAAGCAGAAAGTGCAATACACGCTTTATCAATTCTTGAAAAAGAAAAATTCGATACCATTATCAGCGACATTAAAATGCCCAACATGGACGGTCTCGAATTGTTATCAAAGATACAGGAAATCTGCGACACTCCGGTAATCATGATAACAGGACACGGAAATATTGATACCGCTATTGAAGCTATTAAAAGAGGCGCCTATGACTTTATACCTAAGCCATTAGATTTAAATCGCTTGCTTGTTTCCGTGCGTAATGCACAAGACAAACAAAATTTGATGACAGAAACAAAAAAATTAAAGAAAAAAATCAATAAACAATACAATATTATAGGTGAATCTCCTGCCATCGTACATTTAAAAAATATGATTGACAAGGTTGCGGCTTCCAATGCAAGGGTGTTGATTACCGGCGAAAATGGTACAGGAAAAGAATTAGTCGCTCATTGGTTACACGAAAAAAGCGAACGTTCCACGCAAGCATTTGTAGAAGTAAATTGCGCCGCCATACCTTCTGAATTGATTGAAAGTGAATTATTTGGTCATGAAAAGGGATCTTTTACTTCTGCCATTAAACAACGAAAAGGAAACTTTGAATTAGCCGATAATGGAACGCTCTTTTTAGATGAAATTGGAGATATGAGTCTTTCCGCACAAGCGAAAGTACTACGGGCTCTGCAAGAAAATAAAATCACTCGTGTAGGCGGTGAAAAAGACATTCAAGTAAACGTTCGCGTGATTGCAGCTACGAATAAAAATCTCCAAACCGAAATTGAAAACAGAACCTTTCGTGAAGACTTGTATCACAGAATCAATGTTATCAATCTCCATGTACCTCCCTTGCGGGAGCGTTTAGAGGATATTCCTTTATTAGCACAACATTTTGCGCAACAAATATCTGAATCACAAGGGCTCCCTTTCCGAAACTTCACCGATGAAGCTTACGAAGAATTAAAAAAGCTGCCTTGGAGAGGAAATATCAGAGAATTACACAATATGATTGAACGCCTTCTTATTTTATGTGATAATGCTATCTCAGGAGAAGATATCAAAAAATACACTACCCATTCATGACACAAACACATCCAAGTAAAGCATTGAAATTTTGCCCCTTTTGCGGGAGCAGTCGTTTTACATGGGATGGATTGAAAGCCCATCATTGTCAAGATTGCAAACACAGATTATATACCAACGAAGTGGGTGCCGTTATCGCTTTAATTCAAAATGATAAAAAAGAGTTTCTGTTTACTATCAGAAAACACAATCCTGCCAAAGGCAAACTAGACTTACCCGGAGGGTTTATTGATATTGGTGAGACCGCCGAACATGCCGTCATGCGTGAAATTAAAGAAGAACTCAATCTTGAGATTACACATCTGACGTTTTATGGTACTTTTCCTAACACCTATGTATTCGAAGATTTTACATATTTTACCATTGATATTGTTTTTAATTGCAGGGTTAAAAATTTCGATAATCTCTGGGTGGGAGATGATGTGGCAGCCTATTGTTTTAAAAATCTAAACGACATAAATATAGATGAATTAGGCCTAGACTCTGTTAAAAACCTTATCCGTGCATTACGAATAACTTCTTAAGAACAAAAACTATGCATTCGCACTTAAGGTTTTCATCCGCCTTGTGGTGTTATTCTATAATTTTTCCGGAAGTAGTAAAATCCAATTCCGTCGTAGTTTTGGATTTCTTTTCATACAAAGTAACATTATAATAAGGCTTTATTCCCGGCTTCGACATCAAATAACATGTTTCTATTACTTTATCCGGTAATTGTTTGGATACATAATTACGAATAGAAGAAGGAATTTTATTTTCCGTTTCAATCAAAGTTGTAGTTTGTAACCAGGTGGCATTTGCCGAAAAAGTAGCCTTGCTTTCCATATCTTTATCTACATAAACACCTATCCATGTACCGTTTTCACCTTCCTCCCATTCTACTTTATCGATACCGGGGTATTGTTCCTTAAATGCAGCAACAATTTCTTTGCTTACCTTTCTTTTTTCTTCTTTCTTTACTTCTTCTTTCTTAAAATCATCTATTACATCAATGAGTGTTCCATTATGGGTAAAGTAGCCTGTGGCATACGGTTGATTTACTCCGGGTCGTTCAATTAATACTTTATAGATACTTCCGTAATTGGGATATTCATCAAATTCTTTGTATTCCGCTTTGCGAATTAAATACTCCGGATATTCTTTGGCTATCCAAAGACCCACACCGGATGGCAATTCGGACTCATTAATATTGGAAGCATCGTATTTCATTTTTTGATGTTTCTTGAATTCTTTTTCCAAACGGGCTTCTTCTTTCATTTCCTTATCAGAAATTTCCTCATTCTTTTCTTCCTCCACTTCTTTTTCTACAATTTTGATAATTTTCCCATTTTTATCAAAATACATCTTAGTAACTATCTCCGATTTTTTGTTCTTTCCTTCAACAACATCTACAATTATTTGATTGTTTTTATCCATGCGGGTTTCATTCCATGCTGCTAACACCAGATAATCTGAGTAAAACTCATCGATAGATTTATAGATAGCAGAAGGCAATTTGCTTGGATTTAATTCTGTAAGCGTATTTATCCACATTCCTTGTTGGGAAATGTATCCTTCCGCATTTTGTTCTTTTAACACACAGGTAACCCTATAAACCGTATCCTCGCTTTTTTTATACCATTTAGCATCCGTAGCATTCAAAAATCGCTTTTTAAATGTTTTTAGAACTGCTTCCGGCAATTTATCATCGCTAACTAAATCGGGATCTTGCTGTTTGGTTTTCTTTGGGTTTTTCTCTTTCTCTTTTTTTTCTTTCGTTGTTTTTTGATCTTTTGTTTCATCGGCAACGGCAGTAAGAGGCATTTCTCTTTTTTCTTCACTTACATAACGACCGGTTGCCGTAAATTTCATCGTTGATATTATTTTTTCGGAAGGCACCGAAACATCTACCAAATAATAGTCTTTTACGCCCTGTTGTTTCACAAAATAAATCTCATTTAAATCGCTAAACGAAGCATAGTTTTTCTTAACATAATTAATGATATTGGTAGGCAAATCTTCTTTTTCAACAAAAAACATAGTTTTAATCCATTCGCCCGATTCCTGATAATAGCCTTTTACCGGTGCTTTATCTTCTGTAAAACTTACAATATACGTATCATTATCTTTAACCCACACAGCCGATTTAGCCGATGGGCTTTTTGACTTAAATTGACTGATAACACTCTTGGGAACTTCTTTTGTTTTAATAGTTTGTGAAAACAAAAAACTACTTGATAAAACAAAGCATGATATAATCAAAACAATTTTATTCATATCCTCTTGAATTTTTTTGAGTTATTTTTTGCAAAAATACAATTTATTTCATTAATATCCTATGAATAGCTTTACAATTTGTGTTTTTTTAAACAGATAAAGTTTGCTTTACATTTTTATCTTCTTCGTAAGCATTTACAATAGATGTAACCAAACGATGGCGGACAATATCGGAGGCATCCATAAAAACAACATCAATTCCATTAATATCTTTCAATAAATGTATAGCGTGAAGCAAACCGGAACTCTGATGTCGGGGCAAATCTATTTGTGTTAAATCTCCTGTTATAAAAAATTTAGCGTTATTCCCCATACGTGTCAAGAACATTTTCAGCTGTGTACTTGTTGCATTCTGTGCTTCGTCGAGAATGACATAGGCATTGTCTAAGGTGCGTCCCCGCATAAATGCCAAAGGGGCAATTTCTATGGTTTTATCTTCCATATAAGTTAATAGCCGTTGGGGCGGAATCATATCTCGCAATGCATCGTAAAGTGGTTGCAGGTAAGGGTCTAATTTATCGCGTAAATCTCCCGGAAGAAATCCCAGATTTTCGCCCGCTTCTACAGCAGGACGTGTTAATATAATACGTCGTATTTCTTTGTTCTTTAGTGCTTTCACCGCCAATGCAACGGCTGTATAGGTTTTGCCTGTGCCGGCAGGTCCTACGGCAAAAACCATATCGTTGACATATATGCTTTTGGTCAAACGCAATTGATTGGGCGTTCGTGCGCGTATCACTCGCCCTTCCCTACCGTGTAAAATAACATCATCCCCCAATGGCTCCTCCGTTCCCGCTTCAAGTTTCTCGCCGTTTTCTAACAAAAGCAAGATATCGGAATAGGTTAGCTTGTTGTATTTCGTATAATGTCTCTCTAAACGAGAAAAAAAAGTTGTAAATTCTTCCATATTGGCTTCATCTCCCAACACCCGTAACTCGTTGCCTCGATCTATGAGTTTAACTTTTGGAAAGGCTTTTCGTAATAATTGTATATTTTCATTATTAACACCATAAATATCAACCAAATCTTTTGTCTCTATGCGTATCACTTCTTCTATCATGCGTTTCTTATATTTTTCGTGTTTTAATATGCAAAGATACGTTTTTAAACATAAATCTCCGTACAAAAACAACAAACTTTTTTAAAAATAATTGAACTCTGAATCAGTTCATTTCACTTTTTCCTGCAAAATTTTTATGTTTTTGATGTTACAAATCGCCTACTTTTTCGTTTTTATATATAGATGGACACGGAAAATTTTAAAAAAATAATGTTCACTTTTCGTCCCCAACTTTTGCTCACAGCAAAAGAATGGATCGAGGACGAAGAACAAGCCGAAGACATGGTGCAGGAAGTACTTCTACGGTTATGGGGAATGTGTGCTAAGGTGAATGGAAAAGAAAAGTTAAAACTCCTTGCCTGGAAAATATTAAAAAGGACATATATTGATCAATGTAAAATAAAAAAAAACAAATATGAAAATATAGAGGATTACAATTTAATTTCCACAGAATATAACCCTCACGAACAAATAGAAACTAACGATAATATGAAAACATTAATGAACATAATTGAACAGCTGCCTGAATTACAGAGCATAATTATCCGATTAAAAGACATAGAAGGTTATGAAGTCGAAGAAATTGCAGCGATAACACTGTCTTCGAATGAATCCGTACGAGTAAACTTGAGCAGAGCCCGTAAAAAAGTGAAAGAAATGTTTATGAAATTTAACACTTTATAATATGAAAAAGACATCAGTAAAAACTATTACTAAAATCCTTACCGATTATTTCGAAGGTAAAACCACCTGCGAACAAGAAAAAGAATTACATTCTTACTTTTCTCAAACCACCGTCGACCCAAGTTTGGAAAAATACCAAGCATTATTTCAAACCTTGAACCAATTAAAAAGCAATTATCAACCCTTTAAAGCAGATGAAAAAGAGAATCAATCACGCATTTCAATTCCGGTATATAAAAGACGGTTAATAACCCTAAGTTCCATAGCGGCATCTGTGGCTGCCATATTTCTGATTGTTTTCCTGACAAATAAATCTATGAGAACTGTTGATTATGTAATTATTGACGGAGTCAAATATACCGATTCCGAAAAAATTGAAACTGCTATGCATAGTAGTCTTGAAAACGTTAAAATTGAAACACACGATTTTTTTTCCGAATTCAATGATTTGGATTTAGAATCATTAAAATAAATACATATGAAAAAAAATAAAATCAAACACTCAGTCAGTCCATTGTTACTGCTTATCCTATTGATTGGCACCTTTACAAACCCACTACGTGCCGATAATCCTCCTCCATCAATTTTTAAGATTTTTGAAAAATATGGTAACAACAAAGGGGTTACTATGTTGGAAGTATCTAAAGAATTAATGAAAAACTATAAGATCAAACACTTTAAAAGCATCGTTTTTGAAGATGGCAGAACTGCTCTACCCGAAATAAGAGAATGTATCAAAAAAGACAGAGCAAATGCCATTAAAATGAAAGAACTAATTCAAAACGGAGAAATTATCAGCGCTTATTATCGTCTCAAATCCAACGATAAAATAATAAACCGCTACCTGATTTTTAAAGTTGGCGAGAATTATAAAACCACGCTCATTTACATAGAAGGAGAACTAACTCCCGAAGAACTCATTGAAATTTTAAAATAAAAAAATATTAACATTATGAAAAAAATGACATTTTTAACAAGCATTTTATGCATGATTGCCTTTGCAAAGGCACAAAACGACACTGTTATTCATTTCGGTAACAACAAAGTGTATTTACAACAAGAAAACGGAGAAACAAAAGTACGCGTTACCAATTCAAGTACTGACTCCGCCGAAGCCTTACTTTTTGAAGGCATTTATGGAGACTCCTCTTCCAAAGAAACTACTACTTCTTTCGGATTTTCAAAACTTATCAAAACGAAGAAAACACAGTATTTCTATCCTCACAGCAACAATTTATTTTTTGGTTTTTCAAGTTTGGCAGATCGCAACTTAAACATTGCCGATGTCAACAATGCCGAACTTAAATACAGCTCCTTTGAATGGGGATGGACGGTTTTCTCTTTTGAACTTTATCCTACCAAAGCAAAACGTAGCGGATTTTTATTCCATTCCGGCTTAGGATTCAGAATGCATCAGTACAATGCCGAAAACAATACCGCCTTTCGCTTAGTGAATAATTATACAACACAAGTTGTTGCTCCTGATAGCATCTTTTATGCTACCAGTAAACTTACCAATTGGTATATACATGTTCCCGTAATGATAGAATGGCAAATTCCGTTTCAACAAACAAATTTTTATATTCAAACGGGATTGGAATGCGGGATTAAACTGACGTCCAAATCTAAAGTCATGTATTACCTTGATAACAAGAAAACAAAAGAAAAAATTGGTTCCGACCTAAATGTAAATCCGATTACTTTAGATGCTAAAGTAGCTTTAGGATTCGGAAACTATGGCGTTTATGCTCGCTATGGCATACTACGCGAATTCCGTAAAGGGAAAGGGCCTGATGTTTATCCGGTTGCTATCGGATTTGTATTAGACCTTTAACCTATTTACTAGACTTTCTTTTGACATAGAGATACAAGTCTCCGTATCTCTATGTTTTTTTTTAACTTTTGGTCAAGCAAAAAGAATAAAAAAAAAATCGTTTTTATCCGAAGCAAGTGAGGGGGTGAATGGGATTCACCCCCTCACTAAATATGCCTTTATCTATTGTATCGGGTTAGATTCGCGTTCTAATATTTTATTGTAACCCTCTCGCCTTCGCAAGTCTCCCCAGTTGGGGAGATTTAGAGGGGTGGGGTTTTGCAAATATTTCACCCCTACGGGGTGAGAAAACGGAAATATATACCTTTTAGTTATAGATATGCAACTCCTACGGAGTTGAGAGAAAATTTAGAATTAAAAATTAAAAATTAAGAATTGTTAATGTCTGAATTAGGTTGCATGTAGCATTTGTAAGCAAGAGGATTCTATCGGGCAATAGAAATCCCTCTTATCGAATGTGTGTTCCCACGTCCGTACGCCGGGCCTCCCAAGTCCGTTAAAACGGCCTCCCTTACTTCTTCAACTGAGATTGCAATCTCAACTCGGCGAGATTGCAATATCGTTTCAACGAGCATGGGAGCTCCTTGCAACGAGTCCCCATGCTCCGATGAAAAAGATAGGCACGGCGTTTTAATGAAGGTGGGAAGCACTCATAACCGAAGAGAGAAAAGGAAAAGGTGAAAGTGGAAAGGGAAAAGTAAAAATGTCGCAAGATATATTTTCGTTCCCAAAAAAATAAGTATAGGTTCTATATATCTCTTTGTGTTCTTTGCGTAGCTTTTTTGCGCCCTTTGCGGTTAAAAAAATCCTTAAAATTTGGAAAAAAAAATTACAAAGCTATGTGAGTGTAATTACCATGCGTGTTTCGTACAAAAACCATGTGTGCAAATGATAAAAACCATACATGCTTCTTACAAGAACCATGCGTGGTAACTATACGAACCAAGCGTGGTTTTTTAATTTTCCTTTTTATTAATCCTAAAAAACCACATGCCTCGATTTACTCAACTGTGTAACTCCATTTACTCAGCTGTGCAATTACATTTACTCAGCTGTGTAATTACATTTACTCAATTGCGTAAGTTTGCTTACTCAACTGAGTAACTCAGCTTATGCAATTTTACACATATTTTCACTTCTTTTTACAAATAATGCTTCTTTTCTTTTATAATTAAAAAATGTTTACTTTTGCAAAACAAAAATTATTAAAAAATAAACTTGTCGTAATTACCTAAACCATCTTAATGTGAATAAACGCAACCTGATTGAATCGCCCTTTACCATGCTTCACCCCGAAGGAATCCGAGGAATATTTAATCAAAAAGAGATTGACGAAATTTTAAGTTTAACCGAAAAAGTATTAGCCGCATAACATGGCAAAGAAAAAAATCTTTATTAGCAGTGTACAGATTGAACTTTCGAAAGAAAGGAGCGCTTTGTATGAATATATCTGTTCCGACCCTTTGTTAGGAAAGCATTTTGAACCATTTCTGTTTGAGTTACTTCCTGCTATCGATCAAAGAGCTGATGATGTATATCTTAAAGAAGTGGAGTTCTCAGATATTTATCTGGGGATTTTCGGGAAATCGTATGGTTTTGAGAATGCCGATGGTCTTTCGCCTACTGAATTGGAATTTAATCATGCAACGTATTTTCATAAAACCCGACTTGTATTTTTGACCAACCATGATAATACGGATAGGCATCCGAAAGAAAATTTACTGATTACCAAAGCTCAGGAAGTATTGGTGCGAAAAAAATTCAGCACTGTTGATGAATTAAAATCAGCTGTTTACGCTGCATTGATTCGATATTTGGAGGAAAAAGAAATCATTCGTTCCGTGCCTTTCGATGCCACCCTTTTGAGTAATGCTGCTTTGAGTGATATTGATACCGAAAAAATCAAATCATTTGTCCGGCTTGCCCAGCAGCGAAGGGGATTTCCTTTAGCTGAAACAGAACCCGTAGAAAAAATTCTAACACATTTGAATTTATACCGTGATGGCAGACTGACACAAGCTGCAATTCTTTTGTTCGGGGCGGTGCCTCAGCGTTTCTTTATCAATTCCGAAGTCCGCTGTGCTTCATTTATAGGCACTATTGTCGAAAAGCCTATCCCTTCCTATAAAGTTTTTAAGGGAACCGTTTTTGAGTTGGTCGATCAGGCGCTTGAGTTTGTGCTTAATAAACTTGATTATCGGGTAGAAACCCGTGCAGAACATGTTGCAATTCCCGGCAGTTATGAAATCCCTAAAGATGTAGTTGCCGAAGCCATCGTGAACGCCATCGCGCATCGCGATTATACCAGTAATGCAAGTGTCCAGGTTATGCTTTTCAGAGATCGTTTGGAAATCTGGAATCCCGGAGCATTGCCCATGGGTTGGACAACACTCAAACTGAAACAATTGCACACCTCCGTTCCGGCAAATCCTTTATTGGCCGAACCACTCTACCTTGCAGGTTATATTGAACGCATGGGCACCGGCACTTCAGATATTGTAGAAAAATCTTTAGCTGCCGGACTGATTGAACCTCAGTTTATCCAGTCCGAAGATTTTAGAAGCATTATCTACCGTCCAGGTTCTGAACAGATATCCCCGCAAGTAACCGACCAAGTAACCGACCAAGTAACCGACCAAGTAAGCGACCAAGTAACCGACCAAGTAAGCGACCAAGTAAAAGCATTAATTCTATTAATGGAAAGTGAATATTCAAGAAACGAATTGATGGGTTTGTTGCAACTAAAACATGGTCAGACTTTTAGGGGAAATTACTTGAATCCGGCACTAACAGATGTTTTGATAGAGATGACTCAGCCGGACTCTCCAAAAAGCCCAACCCAAAAATATCGTCTTACCGCTAAAGGAAAGGCGTTGAGAGCACAATTGAAAAATAAAAACAAATAATGTCTTGTCGCGAGTCCCGAGTCCCGAGTCCCGAGTCCCGAGAAGAGCTCTCAGCTGTCAGCCTTTTCCCTTTCCCCTTTTACCTTTTACCTTTTTTTTAACGCAGAGAACGCAGAGGTTTTACGCAAAGAACGCAAAGAATTCTGCTCACAGATTTCCACGAATTAAAAAAGCTATCAGCTCTCAGCTATCAGCTATCAGTTTTTCAGCGCGTTGAATCAAGCATCCTTCTTTTTTCGTTCCGGAAAAACCGTCTTGCGACCTGCGACCAGCAACGTTTTTCTCGGCACACGGCACTTTTTTTCAGTTTTTTAGAGCGTTGTATCACGTTTAATTCTTAATTTGTTAAAACGTTCCACAGATTACTGCAAAATAAAAGATTCAAATTTGCCATGCCGTAACACATGCATTTTGCAATAGGGTGCGTACCCTTTTTTAAAGTTGAATTTTAATGTATTGATATATTGCACTTTACTTCCCCAAAAAAAAGGGTGCGTACCCTTTTGGCATCCGGTAGCCCTGCGGAATTAATCCGCAGGCTTGCTGTTGCTCAACGGCAGGCTTGCCGTTACTCGTCTGCAGGCTTGCGGATTTAAACGACAGGCTTGCCGTTTTATAAAAGTCAATTTTCCCTTGTTTTTGGAGGCTTTTGGACGTATATTCCATGCATTAATCCACCTCGGGAAAGAAAAAATAAAAAAAAGACTTATCCCGTTTATAAATGAAAAAAGACTATTTTTGCAAAATAAATAAAGAACACCTTTAAATAAAAAAAGGTGCACAATATATCCTCCTACGGGAGATATTGTACACCTTTTGG
>JAGOKS010000041.1 GCA_017994425.1 Bacteroidales bacterium
CCGTTAAGTTTGATAACGATTTTAATGTTATTCAAAATCCGATAATATATTTTGAAAATGATACAATAGAATATTTTTATAATTATGTTATTACAAACAATAATAATGAGTTTGTGCTATTAATCTATGATAGAAGAAATAAAATCTTAGTTTTAGATTCAAATGCACATGTTATTAAACACCAACCACTAGATTACATTGCATTTTGTGCTACAATTGAAGAATTTCAAGGTAATTATATTGTGGATTTAGGTAGGAAGTTTTATATTATAGACAAGGATTCATTATCAATTATAGATTCTGTTGAAACTAATATTTTGGGTATTTATCCTATCGGAAATTTATTAAAATTAAATGATAGTGTTTTTATTCGTTCAGCTGATTTTTCAAATTCAACTCCTGAAGTATTTGAAAGAGATATGGCTATTCTTTTTTATAATAAACAATTTGCAGTATTCAAACAAGTTCAAGTTGGACAAGTGGGTTATTTTGATGAATATGGATATTCAAATTTAGATTTTATTACAAAGGATTCTATTTACTATGCGTATTCTACACGTTTATCGAGTCCAAGTATACCGGTTGAGGCTTCATCGGTGAGCATTGCCTGCGTGAATGAAAAAGGAGAAAAGCACTTTGACTATCAATTTATTATTTCCGAAGATTCGAATACGGTAAAACGTATTTGTGGAATTATTGCTACTTCAGATGGGGGTTGTCTTGTTCACGGAATTTCTATTCGATATACATATGAAGGGTCAAACGACACAGGTCAATTTAAAGGATTTTTGCTTAAATACAATCCTCAATGGCAAAAAGCTTCCGTTACGGAATTACCTAAACAATATGAAATAGCTGTATATCCAAATCCTGCATCCAATCAAATTGTTATATCTGGGAATGATGTTCAAATGCTGGATATTTTTATTTACACCATTACAGGACAAAAAGTAAAACAAGTTGTTGTCAACGCTACCCAAACAACGGTAGATGTTAACGACTTACCTGTTGGGATGTATATTCTAAAAATCCAAACCGAGCAAGGGGTGCTCACTCGGAAAGTGCAGGTAATGAGATAAGTGAAAAGTGAAAAGTAAAAAGTGAAAATGTCAAGAGTGCCGTGAGCCAAGAGGTTTTTTCGTTCCGAAACATAGGGATTTTGCTTTTAGTATATGCTATAACAAAACATAAGCCCGAAGGGCTTGAATTAAATTATAAATCCATATTCAAGCGCTTTGCGGTTAATTATAATGAATTAAAAATTAAAAATTAAGAATTAAAAAAGGTTTTTATGCAGCACTCGTAAGGGGGCATATTTTGAGCGAAGCGAAGAATCTGTTGAAATTTATATAAAAAAGTATTTTTATGTAAAATTTGTGTATATTTGCATCGTAAAACATAAAATGAAAAACACAATGAGTCTGGTAGCTACTTGTTTATTTATTCCAATAAGACTTCCAAATCTTTCCTTTGGAATATGTTTTACCTGTTTTGCAATTTTTACAACTTTACTTTTATATATTATTTTGCTTGTAAAGCAGGCATTCGTTTATAACCGATTGATTATTACCCCCCCCCCCATTTACAATAAAACAAAGTCGTTTTATATGGGAGGTGATAACTTTTATAGAGGGTGTTCCCTCAAATCATTAAAATATTAACTTAAAAATTATTTAAAACGTGAGTGTGAACGAAAGCGTAAAATAAGTAGCACAGCGATGCTAGAAAAAATAAACAATACGCAAAGCACACAAAAGTAAATCGAAATTGTTTAACAAATTTAAATAAATTTAATATGAAAAAAATTATAATAACAATAGCTGTTTTTTGTTTATTAATTGTTGGAGGAAGCTTAACCTCATGCAAAAAAAATAATATTAAACCAGAAGGTCAATACATAAATACTGCTGTTAAAGAACAGAAAATACAAGATTGTGATTGGAAGACAGTAGATTACTATGAATATACTTATTCGCCAACGACATGTTATCATGTCACAGGACAAGTTTGTATAGATAGGTATGATCATATTACTATTAGGATGAATGAAACGACATTCACACCCGTATATTGTTTTGATATTCCTATAATAAGTGATGAACCGTTTTCCTTTGAATTTCAGCCGAATGATTATTATTTATTAGAAATTTTAGAAAATCCTTATAATCCAGAATATTATATAATAACTGTTACTGACGGAGAATTGCCAGAATCTAGCATATTTACAACTTTATTTGCAAATCTTATAGGACACATTCTTAATCTCTAAAATTAAAAATAAAGATTATCAGCGTTTATTAAAACGGTGATAATCTTTATTAATATAAAATTAATAACATGAAAAATACATTAATGATTTTATTCACTATCATATGTGTCATTTGTTACTCTCAATCTAAACCGGATACTTCTCTAATATACTACTTTATTCCTACTTTTGAAGAAGATTCAACCTTGTTTTATACTAATGTATACACATATGATAATGATGGTCTTTTAAAGGAAACACATAGTAATTTTTATTACACTTCTTTTTATAATGGTGTATCATTAAAGGGAGAGTTTATCTATCATTACTTTTATGATAATAAACATGAATTGAAAGAAAGTATCATTCTCAATAGTAAAAATGATACGGTTGTCAAAGAATCTTATACACTTTTGAATGAAAATGATTTGGAATATGTTTTTTATAGAAACGAAAATAATACGCTCAAAGTTTATTATCGTTATTATTATTATAATATTCGTAACAAAGATTTTTCGGATTATGTAAACGAAATATTAAGACTTTTAAATTCCTATGACGCTCCTTATTATTATTATGCGGATTCTATTTTATTTGAAAAGTATAATCAATCTACTTCACAGTATGATAGAAAAAAAATATATTTTAATTATTTTCCGGATGGAAGAGTCATAAGTTGTCTTCAAGAAGATTATCATTATAATGATAAATTATTGTTTGATTTTAGTTATGACACTTTATTATGGTGCACAAAAGTAGAAATTACAAAAATAATTCCTGACTCATGTACCGAAAAATATTTATATTATACAAAACAATACAACAAAAACGGATCTATCAAAGAAATCGCTTTATATCCTATTCCGAATAATTGTTTTAACGTATCACATTTCTATGGAGAAAAAGATATTTATTTATATGATGAGCATCATAGAAATAACGGAATCATAACTATGGATGCAGATTCCAATAATGTTTGGCTTCCGATAGTATCTACGTATTATAAATACAAATCAAATCATATCAATGATTTTTTATGTTCCAAGTTACAGATGTACCCGAATCCGGCAAATGAATACTTAACCATTGAGAATGAAAATATTCCTATAGAAGAAGCTTGTTTTTATAATTTAATGGGGCAAAATGTAAAACAGATTCCCATTAATTCTTCCAAGACAATCATTAATACTCAAGATTTAAAACAGGGGATGTATATTGTAAAAATCCAAACCGAGCAGGGGGTACTCACTCGGAAAGTACAGGTAATGAGATAAATAATTTTGTAAAGGCTGTTTTCGGTCGACATTTTTTATTGAGAAAGCATCGGATTCTCAGTGAAGCGAAGCATCTGCTGAATGTATCGGGCAAATTAATTCCAATTATCAAATGTGTGTTTATGAGTTCTCAAGTCTGTGCGCAGGACGTCCCAAGTTCGTTAAAACGGCCAGCCTTTCTCGTTCAACTGAGATTGCAATCTCAGCTTGGCGAGATTGCAATCTCAACCCATCGAGATTGCAATCTCGTTTCAACGAGCATGGGGACTCCTTTCAACGAGTCCCCATGCTCCGATGAAAATGAAAGGCACGGCGTTTTCATGAGCGTGGGAAGCGCTTGCAACATGCCGGTGAATCAGGAAAAAGTTATAAGAAGAAAGTGAAAAGTGAAAAATGGAAAATAGCGATACTTTCCTTATACAAAGCTTAAGACTTTCATTTTCAGTGAAGCGAAGGGTGTGGGATAATTGTTTTTTATTTATTAAGAGCGAGGGGGCTTTAAATAAAATTTTAGTATTTTTGCAAAATAAACACAGCCTTCTTTTTTATATTTTTTTCGGTTTTCGTATGCGAAACTCAAAATGTAAATTTGAAGGCGATAAAACTAATTGCAATAATGGTCAAAGAAAATATGAAGACAGTATGCACCCAGTTAAACGCTAAAAGTTTATTAAAGATATCGGTGTATGATAAAGCAGAAGAAGCGTTTAAATATTTCAAATGTCATGCCCAGGAATTTATAGCATCATTTCAAAAAATATATCCGGATTCTGAAGTGGAGGTATTGTACGCCAATAAACAACCTCAGAGCTTTTATCTTCAGTTTGGGAGTGATATTTTACTTTTTATGTTGCATAGCAATGTTTTTGCTTTCAATAGAGATCACGAGGTAATGCGCACATCTTATATTAAAGAGGATAAAAATCGTGCTTATTGCGGACAAATAAGTATTTATAATTTCTTAACGGATTCCGTTTTGTATAATCGATACAACGATTTGGGGTATTTGATAGGAAGGCTATTTATAAATAATGAAACGCATTATTATATCGATGGCAAGCGGGAAATCGGGCAGATATATAATAATTTTGAAACAAATGTTTTTGATGAACAATCTGCTCGTACTATTTTAGAGTCAGCCATGCAGTATACCATCAATTTCGATTTATTGGTTCCACCCTATGAAGCGGTGAAAGAAATTAGTGTTCACGATATGTTTGAAATAAACAATCAGCGCATTCCTATACGAACTGCTAAGCGTTTAGGCTTTCGTTTTCAGGCAGATACAGACTCTTAAAATATTTTTGCCAAAAGAGACGTATGTATTATTTTTTTTTTTACTTTTGCAGCGTGTTTTTTACACCGTTTTGGTCAGTTCGTCTAGGGGTTAGGACACAAGGTTTTCATCCTTGCAACAGGGGTTCGATTCCCCTACTGACTACAAATTTAAGGGTTTGTAACAATTGTTTACAAACCCTTCATTGTTTAGATTTTTAATTAAGCGTTTTATGAAAGTATCAAAAAAAATTCCATTAGGATATAAATTGGTGAGACTTTGGGTGATTTTTTTTCATAATAATATTTATTATAAAAAAGTATATAATTTACATACCGAAAACATTCCTCCCAAAGGCACTCCTTTGGTTGTTGTTAGTAATCATCAGAACTCACTCAATGATGCTTTGGGTATTGTTTTATCTTTTGATGTAAGACGTCCGCATTTTTTAGCAAGGGCTGATATTTTTAAGAAATCTTTTATTGCCAAATTTTTGTATTATTTCGGCTTACTTCCCGTGTATCGTCAGCGTGACGGTATGGAAAACGTTAAAAACAACTTACATGTTTTCGATACGGTTGAGGATATTGTCCATCAGGGGAATACTATAGTGCTTTATCCCGAAGCAGGGCATCAGGAGCGTCATTTCTTGGGAAGATTCTTTTTGTCGTATACCCGCATTGCTTTTGCAGCTGCCGAACGTTCAAACTTTGAAAAAGAGATTTTTATTTTGCCATGTGCAAATCATTATAACGATTATTTTAACTGGCGGGAGGAGTTAGTTATAAATTATGGTACGCCTGTGTCTATCAAACCTTTTTATGAACTTTACAAAGAACAGCCGCGTCAGGCTCAAATACAAGTAAACGAAATTGTACAAGCACAGATAGAAAGTTTAATGCTAAACATCAAAGACGAAGAAAATTATGAGGCTGTTTATTTTCTGTTGCAAACTTATGGAAGGAAGTATTCGCTTCACAATGGCTATAACCCCGATAAGCTATCCGAAAAATTAGTCATGGAGCAACAATTGGTGTCCTTGCTGGAAACAGAATATCAACAACATCCTGAGCAGACCCAAGACTTGTACCAACGCTGCCTGGCATATAAAACAAAATTAAAGGAATTACAAATCAGTGATGCTACCTTAAACAAACCGCTAAGCATAGTCGGATTAACGTTTCGATTTTTGGCTTTTGTGCTTGGATTTCCTTTCTTTTTGCATGGCTTTCTGCATCATATTATTCAATATATTATTCCACGATTCATCAATAAAAAAGTAGAAGATAAAATGATGCATGCTTCTATTAATATAGGAGTTAGTGCCATCGTTACCTTTCCTTTGTTTTATTTGTTGTTTTTTGTCTTAAGTTTAGTGTTTACACATTGCTTCTTAGTTAGTTTTGTTTATGTAATGACTTTGCCTTTATTTGGAATTATTGCATGGAATTACCGTAAAGCTTTTTTTGATTTTATGAAAAGATGGAGGTATTATTCTTTATTAAAATCGAATAACGAAGAGCTGATAGAAGTATTAACATTACGAGATGCCATTTATAAACAAATGAATCTCATTGCTAAGACTTAAATCATACTTAGTTTTTGAATGTCAGTAAAACATGAATGGGGAAGTGGTCGGAATAATTCACTTTTCGGACAGTAAAATCAAAGGTGTCGAACGCTTTTTCATTGTAGAAGATATAATCGATACGGAAAGGAATTTTACCATTTACCAGGAAAGTATTTCCGAATCCTTTTCCGCTTTTCACAAAGGCATCGGTTGCTAAGTTGCTTATTTGTTGATAGGTATAAGACCAAGGCACATCATTGAAATCACCACAGACCAGAACGGGGTAGGGTGAATTTTTCATGTGTTCAACCATTACCTGCACTTGTTTACTTCTTATAATATAGCCTTTTTTAAGTTTTTGAAGTATGCGTTTGGAACCGCTTTGTATTTCATCGCTTTTCATGTCTACATCCTGATCGGTTACTTTTGCCGTAAACAGATAGTCTTCTTTATCAAAATGAACCGATTGGAAGTGAATATTATACACTCTGACGGTATCATCACCAATGAGGATATCGGTAAAAATGGCTTTGTTGCTGCTTGAGTCGGTAAAAGCAAGGAAACCCTTATTGAGGATAGGGTATTTGGAAAAGGTTACTAAGCCGAAGTTCTTAGTTTTGCCTTGAGTATGGAGGTGTTTGTAATCGGTTTTTAAAATAGTTTTTAAGATGCTGTCGTTTTTATGGCTTGTATTGTCTTGAAAATATTCCTGAAAACAAATGATATCAGGATTTTCCAAGGCGATAAATTGAAAAATGCTGTCGTGTGCATCTTCGTCGGAGTATAGTCCAAAGATATGCACATTGTATGATAGTAATTTAAAGGTAAAAGTACTATCCATGTTAGGGGTTTCACTTTTGTGTTGATATAAGCGGGGAAGGAAACTAAATCCTATAACAATGCATATCAGAGATAAAAAGATTGTTCGTTTTCGTTTGAACAGCCAAATAATTACAAATATGATATTTCCTGCCAATAGGTAAGGATAGAGGATGCCGGTATAGGCAATATAGGGATAGTTTTCGGGGAAACAATAATTGGCAAAGTAGGACATAAGCAAAAGACCTACAAATAGGATATTGATAATTAGTAATATGACATTCAATAGAGAAAATGATTTTTTTAGCATGCGGTTAGAGGTTTTTTTTGTTACTGGTTGTAAATAAAAAATCTTTTTCTTCTTTGCTTAAATTTTGATATCCTGATTTAGAAATTTTATCCAAGATTAAGTCGATACGTTTTCGTTCTTCTGCTCTTTCTTTGTTGTATTGTTCATCGCTTTTAGGTCGCTTGGAGGTGTAGGCTTGCTTTGTTTTTCGTGAGAAAGAAGGTTTTTTTATCAACTGCCATTTGGGATAATACGTATACAAAAACCCGAATAAGGCTCCACCGAGATGGGCAAAATGTCCTCCTGAATTGCCACTTGGGATGCTGACGATATCTATCAGCACTAAAAAGGCAGCAATCCATTTCAGGGAGACAGGACCAATAAACATAAGATTTACTTTTTGGTTGGGAGCTTTTGTCGCAGCAGCCATGAGTATAGCCAACACACTTCCCGATGCTCCCAATGCCATGGCATTATCAGTAACCGATGCAAAAACAGGGAAGAAATTATAGGAAAGCACAAACATAAGATTCCCTATGATACCCCCAAGAAGATAAACGGTATACAAGGATTTTGCTTTGAAATAATTTAAAAATATCGAAGCGCTAAACCAAAGCATAATCATATTGAAAAAAATATGGAAAAATTCCATATGCGTAAAAATGCTTGTAATCAAAGTCCAAGGTTTGAGCATTAATTTCGATACGTCGGCAGGAATACTTAAGCCTAAGGCAATATATTCCATGATTTGCATCCCCATCTCTTTGGCATATAGAAAACCAAATAAGTAAATGCCAACTTTAATCAATAAAATGCCGATAAAAACGCCGACATTAATGCTTATGAGGCGATTCAAAGGAGAAGGGTTTTGAAAAAAGTATTTTATTCTTTGTCCAATGTTTCTGTTAGGAGAATAAAAAGGAGAACGATAGTTTCTCATGAATGACTTATTGTTGATACGGATAATTTGGTTTTCTTTTCCATAATAATATCAACAGCAATCCAAAAATCATACCACCTAAATGTGCGAAGTGAGCTACCCCATCGCCACTTCCAAAAATGCCGGAAGCTAATTCAACGACACCAAAAATAAGCACAAACCATTTGGCTTTCATGGGGAACAGAAAATAAATGTATATCATGGCGTTTGGAAACAACATGCCAAACGCCAATAGCAATCCGTAAACCGAGCCCGAGGCACCGACCACATTGGGTAACCCGACAAAATAATCCAGATAACTACTTAAAAAGGCACTTATGTTTTCTTGAATTTCAACGTTGTTAGGATATAATTGTAAGCTATGTACATTTTCCTTGAATGCTACAAACTGATTCCATATTTCTCCTGAATTTTCTTTCAGCATAAATTTGTGATTGCTTATCAGTTGACCTAAGGTATCCAAGTCCGGAGATTGAATACAAGCTTGAATCAAAGCAATATCGGAGCTGATTTGAAGGTGAATGATAAGATAATGTGTCAATGCAGCGCCTATACCCGTTATTAAATAAAAGACAATGAATTTTTTGCTTCCCCACACATTTTCTATCGTAGAGCCAAACATCCATAAAGCAAACATATTAAAGAATAAATGTGTAAAATCACCATGCATAAACATATAGGTGATGAATTGGTAAGGAGAGAAATAATCGGATTTAAAATAATGCAGCCCCAGGAGGTCGTATAAATTGATGCCCAAAGACCTTTCCAATACAACCGTAGCAAGGAAGCACAGTATATTAATAATCAGAAGATTCTTAATAACCGGAGGCAATATTGAGAATCTCCCCGGAGAATAATATGAATTGCTCATCTATATAAAATTTTACAAATATATATAACCCTTTTTTACATGAAATATTGTATGTAAGAAAACAAAAAAAGCTGTCAATATGACAGCTCTTGAGTATGTAAACAAGTATTTATTCTATACTTATTTTTGACGTAAATCGTTTGCCGTCTTGATCTACTTTAATAATATATATTCCTGAGTGTAAGTCGGAAACATTGATAGTTGTTTGAATATCAGCGGAGACAAATGATTTAACTTCTTGTCCCAATATATTATATAATTTAATGTTAGCCGGTGCATCGTTTTTCAGTTGAATAGTAAGGATTTCCTTGGCAGGGTTGGGGTAGATAATTGGGATTATTTTATTTGTTTCATTAACTGAAGGTTCGTAACAAGGAACACTAAAATCAGCACTAATTGTAAAAGAAATATCCGGTAATACTTGTAATACAGGATAATAACATGAATTTAAAAAACTAGCGGAAGATGGGTGTAATTGATATAATAATTCTTTATTCGCAATTATGGTATTATTAAAACCAAAAGGATCGGCAAAATATTTTTCTTTAGAATCCATGTAGGAAAAGAGCATAGCAAAATAATTTTTTTTACGAATAGGATAACCGTCGGCAAAAACAGTGCTGTCGTTTGGGTCGGTTATTCCATAATACAAGGTATCCCCTAATTGATAATCATAGCCCGGTTTAAAAGTGGGCATAACCGATAAAACACTGCGACATGGTATTTCAAATCCATCATAAGTAATACCATTATAAGTTAGAGGAATAACAATATCTATAATGGTATACCACGAATTACCTATGGAATCCCATATCCGTGAAGTGTCTTTATCCGTTAAAATATAATCTATTGTAGTGGTACTTTTAGCTTTTGGTTCAATAACTCCTCCTTTAGAGTTTTCATATCCGGTTACATTAACACATGGAACCATATACATAGTATCGTGATATTCAAAATATACTATATTATAATCAGTTCCATTTCCTTTCATATTATAAACTTCGTAAAAGGAAATATATACTCTCAAAGTATCCGGACTTGAAGCATTATAACCTAAAGGCGTAAAATAAACACCTCTGAAAGTAAGAGTGTCTAAACGATAGTTATAAGTCTCTGAGGGAGGAGTAGGGAATATACCTTTTGTAAAATTTTCGTCAAAGGATGGAGAATAAGGGTCAAAATTAAATCCAAACCCCATATATCCGATAGTTGTATTTTCTTTATTATCAATAAATACTCTCAAACATGAATCCGGCAATATAGGATAAATATCCGTCTTTAAACTATCCATATTGGGAATTAAACTTTTCAAATAAAAGGTCGAATGAAATGTTCCGATGCTATCAAAAGCTTTTAGCTTTTTTTGATTTGAAGTAGGAAAAACTGCAATTTCTTTGCTTTTTATTGTTTTAGGAATAGATGAGTTTATTGGAGAAACGATGACTTGAGCATTTGTATAGAGTATAAAAGTTGCTAAAATTAAAGTTAATGTATGATTTTTCATTGTTTAAATTTTAATAAGAATTTGTTTGCAAATGTAATTCTTTTTTAGAAATAAAATAAAAAAGACTGCAAATTTTTGCAGTCTTTTTAAAAAACGGATTATATCTTATTCTATACTTATTTTTGACGTAAATCGTTTGCCGTCTTGGTCTACTTTAATAATGTATATTCCCGAATGTAAGTCGGAAACATTGATAGTTGTTTGAATATCAGCGGAGACAAATGATTTAACTTCTTGTCCCAATATATTATATAATTTAATGTTAGCCGGTGCATCGTTTTTCAGCTGAATAGTAAGGATTTCCTTGGCAGGGTTGGGGTAGATGGAAGCAATGATTTCGTTGGCTTCAACCACAGCACCGGGGAAATCGTCTCCCCCTTGGGATTCATCTATGCTAAGGTAGTAATCAATATCCGGCAGTAATGCGTAATGGGGTGAATAACAAGAATCTTGAAATGTTAAAGTAACACCATCGTCTTTACGGTATAATTGATAGAGAAGGTTTCTATAGGCGATGATAGAATTATTATAGCCGAAAGGGTCGGCAAATACTTTATTTTCAGAGCCATCTTCGTAAAAATATCTCATAGAGAAATAATTATTCACACGTATCGGATAGCCGTCAGCCCATTTGGTATCATCCATCGGATCGGTTTCTCCATAATATAAGGTATCGCCTAATTCATAATCATAGCCCGGTACAAAAGTCGGCATAACGAAAGCTACGGCTCCGTAAGGAACTTCAAAACCATTAGCGGTAATACCATCATAGGTTAAAGGAATATCAATGGTTACGTATCTAAACCAAGAAGTTCCGGCAGAATCCCAAGTACGGGAAGTGTCATTTGCCGTTAAAATATAGTCGAGGGTAATGGTATTGTCAACCACCGGTTTGATAACTCCTCCTTTTGATTTATCATATCCTTTCACATTTACCATAGGGGCTAAATAGGAAGTATCTCTATGTTCATCGGTTAAATAATAAATAGTGTGGTAGTCTGTACGGTGACCAATTTTTTTATAGATGTTCACATAGGCAACATATATACGGAGGGTATCGGGATTAGCGGCATCATATCCTTTGGGTGTAAAATAAGTACCTGTAATAGAGATGGTATCCAAGCGATAAGGATGTGTATAATTTGGTGGTGTAGGCAATATGCCCCTTTCGTAGTTTTCATCCCACGCTTCGGAATAGGGGTCAATAGTCAATCCGAAACCCATAAATCCGGTAGAAAAGCCTTCGTCATCATCGATATAAACCATGAGACAAGAATCCGGTAAAAGTGGAAAAGTGCTTGATTCCAGCATGGTACCTTGAGGAAATAAGTTTAATAAATAATAATAGGATCCTAACCTTTGGTAACCTGTGAATGCTTTTTGTCGGTTGACATGAGAAGGTTCGTTGATTGATTTTTCGTTGCTCTTTAATTGTTGGGGTATATTTTGCCCCGTAGCAGGAATTCCGATTTGTGCATTTACCGAAAGTATAAATGCAACACATACTACCATTAATACAAGTTTTTTCATTTTTTTTAATTTATAGGTTAATTACATTATTTCATACCGCAAAGATATAATTTTTTTTAAATACAAGTAAATTTTTTAATAAAAAATAAAAAACCTTAGTATAAGCGATTTATTATTTATATAAGTTTTATGCATTGTTAATTATAAATTGATGTTATAACAAACTGCATAAAAAAAGGCTGTTTAAAAAAACAGCCTTTTTTAGGGGATTGAAAGGATTATCGTATACTTACTTTTGAAGTAAAATATTTTCCTTTTTGTTCAATTTTAACAATATATAAACCGGCGTTTAAATCAGATACATTTAAAATTGTTTGCATTTCTGAAGAAACGGTAGTTTTAACTTCTTGTCCTAAAATGTTGTATAAACGAATCGTTGCAGTTTCATTGCTTTTTAAATCAATGGTTAGTTTATCGTTGGTAGGATTCGGATAAATTTTAGATACAATATCGTTGGCTTCCGTAATGGCAACGTCAATTTCGCAGCTGTCGGAGCCGTTTGCACTAAGTCTTAAATAGATGGTTGGTAATGCGTTGGGTGCCGGATAATAATATTCATTTAAGAAAGCGGCGGTTCCAGTAAACATTTGATATCTGTGTTCTTCATAGACTATAAGGGGGTTGTTAAAGCCAAAGGGATCGGCAAATTCATTGTCTACACCATCAAGATATTGGTAGCGTAGTGAAAATTGATTGTTGATACGGATAGGATAGCCTTCAGCCCAGTCATCGCCCACTACTTCACCATGATATAAGGTATCGCCTAATTCATAGTCATATCCCGGAATAAAATGAACCATTACTGCTAAAGCGTCTCCGCAAGGAACGTCAAAGCCGTTAGCAGTAACACCGTCATAAGTTAAAGGTATGGTGATGATAGACCATCTCATCCATGTCGTTCCCGCTGAGTCCCACGTATAAACCGTATCACTTGCTTGTAAAACATAATCAATTTGAACGGTATGTGGAGAGGTAGGAACCATGGATAAACCTTTTACTTGGTTAGCACCATTAACGGTAATTTTCGGGATTAAATACATAGTATCTTGATGTCCATTCATGTAGACTGTAATATAATGGTCGCGTTGTCCTCTGTAAGGAGCTACGGAAGTAGCAAATACTCTTAATGTGTCCGGACTTGCAGGATTATAGCCTTTAGTACCTAATTGATATAATGCAAGCATTTGAATAGAATCTAAACGGTAAGCATAAGTTGTTGCCGGTGGAGTAGGCAATATACCGGTGGTAAAGTTTTCGTTAAATGCCGGAGAATAAGGGCTTATAACCATTCCCATACCAATAACACCCGGAGTAAAAATGTCTTTTGCATACACTTTCATACATGTGTCGGGTAAAAGTGCTAATGAAGTATAAGAATCTGCAAGTTGTCCTTTTTGAGATTCATTCATTAAATAGTTGAGGTAACCGCTCGGATTTAACCAACCAATCACTTCATATTCTTTTTGTTGGAGTGTGTTTGGTTCAATAAAGGGTAACAACTTTGCTTTACTTGTCGGTTCTTTAGGAAAGGTTTTGTTTAAGGGTTTAATTTCTACTTGAGCATTTAAGCTTATCATAAACGCTAGAAATGTGAGAGATAATACTATCTTTTTCATCTTTTTTATTTTTTAAATTACATTAATTATAGTTAATTACGTCCTGAATTTTTATCAATTATTATGCCAGTAAGAATATGGCATCATATCGTAATGCAAAAGTATATAAATTTTTAATATAGTACAGTTTAATAAATTATATTTTTTATTAAAATATAAATATTTATGAGTATTTGGTTTTTAATGTCATAGCTTTAATATATGTCTTTATGTGTTGAATAAATTATGTTTTAATTCTATTCTTAAATCATAAAAATTGTATTTTTGCAAAAAAAAATCATTAAAAAATCATTCATCATTGAAAGCCGAATCATCTAACAAAGCAGCTAGCGAGACTCCCTTAATGAGGCAATATAATTCTTTCAAAGCAAAATATCCGGATGCTTTGTTATTGTTTCGGGTGGGTGATTTTTATGAAACTTTCGGTGAAGATGCTATACGAGCCTCAAAAATTTTAGACATAGTATTAACTCGGCGAGCCAATGGGTCCGCTGCTTATGTTGAATTGGCAGGATTTCCGCATCATGCCATAGATACGTATTTACCGAAATTAGTACGTGCCGGACTAAGGGTAGCTATTTGTGATCAGTTGGAAGACCCTAAATTGGCTAAAACTATCGTTAAAAGAGGGATAACCGAGTTGATTACCCCGGGAGTTTCCTATAACGATAAAATTCTTGAAACCCGACAAAATAATTTTCTGGCTAGTGTACATGTAAGTGATAAATATTTTGGTATTTCTTTTTTAGATATTTCAACAGGAGAATTTTATGTCTCTCAAGGGGATACGGATTATATTGAAAAATTATTGCAAAGTTTTAAACCCAGTGAGGTAGTGGTTGAAAAAAGTAAATTATCTCTTTTTAAGCAATTATTTGGAGATAAATTCTTATGTGCGACGTTTGAAGATTGGGTATTTACCCCTGACTTTTCCAATGATATTTTATTAAAACATTTTCAAGTACAATCGTTTAAAGGATTCGGAGTTGAAAATGTCCCGCAAGGTTTGATTGCTGCCGGTGTGGCAATGCATTACTTGTTTGAGACCCAACATAACAATGTAAGTCATATTACAAAAATCACCCGTATCGAAGAAGATCATTATGTGTGGTTAGACCAATTCACCATTCGTAATTTGGAATTGTTGGATTCGCAAAATGCCAATGCCGTTACTTTATTGGATGTATTGGATAGTACCTTGTCGCCTATGGGTTCGCGTATGTTAAGAAAATGGTTGATGCTTCCATTAAAAGATAAGATATTGATAGAAGAAAGGCTTGAAATTGTCGATTTATTTATGCATCAATCAGAATTTTCGGAAACCATATCCTCTCAAATTAAATTAATAGGAGATTTGGAACGGTTGATTTCCAAAGTAGCTGTTTCCAGAGTTAGTCCGCGAGAAGTTGTGCAAATACAAAAATCATTGTATGCCGTTGAAAGTATTAAATTAGCATGCGAACAGTTTCCCGATAGCTGTTTGAGTAAAATAAGCGAGCAAATAAATCCATGTATCAGCATCCGATCTATCATTGAACAAACACTGAATCCTGAAGCTCCTGCCCATGTGAATAAAGGAGGTATTATCAAAGAAGGGGTTAACTCCGAATTGGATGAATTGCGTCGGATAGCCTATTCCGGTAAAGATTATTTGTTGCAAATCCAGAAAAAAGAGATAGAAAGAACCGATATTTCGTCATTAAAAATAGGCTATAATACTATTTTTGGGTATTACTTGGAAGTAACCAATACGCATAAAGATAAAGTTCCAAGTGATTGGATTAGAAAACAAACACTTACTAATGCGGAAAGATATATTACCGAAGAGTTAAAAGAATATGAAACCAAAATATTGGGAGCTGAGGATAAAATATTAGCTTTGGAACAAAAGATATTCAGCGATTTACTACTAAGTATGTTGCATTATATTCAACCCATTCAAAGAAATGCTCAGTTAATAGCTCGTTTGGATGTATTACATTCTTTTGCTATTACAGGAATAAAAAATAATTATGTAAGACCTCGTATCAATGAATCCTATAGTATTGATATTAAAAATGGAAGGCATCCGGTGATAGAGACCCAATTGCCTGTAGGAGAAAAATACATTGCCAATGATATGTATCTGGATAATGAGAAACAACAAATTATTATCATAACAGGTCCGAATATGTCGGGGAAATCAGCCTTGTTGCGTCAAACGGCACTGATTGTCTTAATGGCACAGATTGGCTCATACGTACCTGCTGAGGAAGCGTCCATAGGATTAATTGATAAAATCTTTACACGTGTAGGTGCTTCCGATAATATCTCTTCGGGAGAATCTACTTTTATGGTTGAAATGAATGAAACAGCGAGTATCTTAAATAATATTTCAAACCGAAGTTTAATTTTATTGGACGAAATAGGTCGAGGTACCAGTACATACGATGGGATTTCCATTGCCTGGGCAATAACCGAATTCTTACACGAGCATCCTGTCGCACGAGCAAAAGTCTTATTTGCTACGCATTATCATGAATTAAATCAAATGGCAGACATGTTTAAACGTATAAAAAATTTTCATGTAACTGTCAAAGAAATCAATAATAAAGTTCTTTTCCTACGTAAGCTGGCTCATGGAGGCACTGAACATAGTTTCGGCATACATGTGGCACGTATGGCAGGAATGCCACCTGAAGTTCTGAAACGCGCCAATGAAATCTTAAGCAAGCTCGAATCGTCTGAACATGAAGATTTAAACAAAAAACTTATCCATACAAAGAATGAAATATCGACGCAATTAAGTTTTATTACCCTTGACGATCCATTGTTAATCCAAATAAAAGAAGATATTTTAACTATTAATATAGATACCTTAACGCCTATGGAAGCATTGATGAAACTCAATGAAATTAAGTCATTGCTGAAATAAATTCAAAAAAAAATATTTTGCTTCCATTTTTTTTTAAATTTTAATCGCAATTCACTTACATATAGCACAAAAAAGAAAGCAACAAAAAAATAAATGGCAGTATTACTGCTGTTTACACAGAAATAATTTTTTTTTATTTTTTTTATTTTTTTTTTAGTAATAAAAAATAAAGTTATATCTTTGCACCACATAAATAAAAATATTTTTTT
>JAGOKS010000126.1 GCA_017994425.1 Bacteroidales bacterium
TTTTATAAAAGATATAAACTTGTCCTAATTACCTACCCCATCTTAGTTTTAAGAGGGCTTACTTTCTAAATCATAAAAAAATAATTGGAATTGATATTCAATACCTTAAATTATATTTTAGCTGTTTGTAGATTTTTATCGGACAATACTGAAAAAAAATATATTTTTGCTCAAAAAAATATATGTTACAATCTTTAGATAATTCTTTAATCATTCAAGCACTAGAAAATGTGGTTTGTCAAATAATGTTGGCAGTAAAAACGGCCCCCAAAGGAAAAGGAGTAGATGTTTTGGAAATGAAATATGTTACTGATGTCGAAAAGGAAAGATTAGCACAAACAATGGATGAGATAGGTAATGAAACAGCGACAGCTTTTTTTCATCGAGATGCCGAAAACATACGAAAATCTCAAGTAGTTTTGTTGTTGGCAACGAACAATACAGTAAGAGGTTTAAATTGCGGATATTGTGGCTCCAATTGCAAAGATAAAAGCAACGATATCCATTGTGTGTTTAACATTATTGATTTGGGAATTGCAATGGGTTCTGCAGTTTCTTCAGCGATGCTCTACAAAATAGATAATCGTATATTGTATTCCGCCGGTAAAGCAGCATTGAAATTAGGTTTTTTTGATAAAAATATACCATTAATTTTCGCTATTCCCTTTTCAATAAGTGAAAAAAATATTTTCTTTGATAGAAAATGATATTGTATGTAAATGAAAAACAAATAAATAAAAATTAAATATTTTTTTATAAAGAAATGATTTTTTATCTTATAAAATATTGTACATTTGCAAACCCTAAAAAGGGAGTTTAGCTCAGCTGGTTCAGAGCATCTGCCTTACAAGCAGAGGGTCAATGGTTCGAATCCATTAACTCCCACCAAATGAAAACGCTTGCAAAACAATTGCAGGCGTTATTTTTTTATATTTTTTAATATTTTGAAAGATGGAAGCAACAGAAATGCATAACAAACTTGAATTAATGCGTCAATATTTTGAAAGCCAAATCACAAAAGATATAAGCTATCGAAAAAATATTTTGAAAAATTTATACAAAACTATCGTATTGTATGAAAAGGAAATAATGCAAGCTTTGTATGAAGATCTACATAAATCACACTTTGAATCTTTTTCTACGGAAATAGGCTTAGTGCTAAAAGAGATTACATATCATATCAAACATTTAAAATCTTGGCAAAAGTCAGAAAAAAAAATGATGCCTTTTTTATTCTTTCCTTCCACAAGTAAAATTATCAAAGAACCTTACGGACTTGTGTTGATAATAGCCCCATGGAATTATCCATTTCAGTTGTTATTCAGCCCTTTGATAGGAGCCATAAGTGCAGGGAATTGTATAGTCTTGAAAACATCACCTAATGCACCTGCTACTGCAAAAATTATGGATAAGATTATCAAAACCTGTTTCCTGGAAGAGTACATTGCTATTTATCACGGAGACAGAACGGTAAATCAACTATTGCTGTCACAACGTTTTAATTATATATTTTACACAGGAAGTCCTGCTGTAGGGAAAGTAGTGATGAAAGCAGCTGCTGAAAATCTAACGCCTCTTACCCTTGAATTAGGAGGAAAGAGTCCTTGTATTGTAGATAAAGATGCTAACATACAAATTGCTGCACATAGAATTGTTTGGGGAAAAACAATTAACTCAGGTCAAACGTGCATTGCTCCCGATTATTTATTTGTACATAAAAGCATAAAGGATGAGTTGATTATAGCAATGAAACAAGCAGTTAAAGTGATGTTTGGAGATAGTCCTGATCTTTCGTCCGATTATCCTCGTATAGTTTCTCAATCAGCCATGAAACGTTTAATTTCTTATTTAGACAAAGGAAATATAGTTTTTGGTGGTAATTTCGATTTAGAAGATAAGTATTTTGAACCTACCGTTATTGATAATTTGCCCAATGATGCTGAAATTTTGTCGGAAGAAATTTTCGGACCCATTTTCCCTTTGATGACATTCGACGACATAGAGGAAGTGATAACTTATATAAATGAGCGAGAAAAACCTTTAGCGCTTTATTTTTTCACAAAAAATAAGAAACAAATAAATAAAATGTTGCGTCAAACATCATCGGGAGGAGTATGCATCAATGATACGATAATTCATGTTGCCAACCATCGACTTCCTTTCGGAGGAGTTGGCAATAGTGGGATGGGAGCCTATCACGGGAAATACAGTTTTGATACATTTACTCATAAAAAAGCAACGGTAATGTCAAGTATATCTTTCGATATTCCCATTAAATATCCGCCCTATAAAGGAAAATTTGAAACATTCAAACGCTTACTAAAATAGGTATTGAGTAGTCCATTAGCATCATTTTCCTGATTTTAAATAAAATGTTTTTTGTTTTTTATATAAAGGAGTAAAAGCATTTGTTAATATACTTTCAAAAAGTATGATTTCTTTCACTTGAAAGGTGAAAGAAAAAAGGGAAGATTTTTTTTCAATTTCATTCCAAAAATACTTTTTATCGTCTATTTTGTGAATGCGGGCTAGGGTAGCATGGGGAACGAAATTACCGAAAGAAGGTTTAAAACCGAAAGCACGCATACTTTTTTCCAATTCTTTATGCAGCATATTGATTTCATTAATGATATCATCAGAACCCAGCCAAATGATTCGTGGATGATAACGGCTGCCAAAAGCACCGATACGGTTTAATGAAATATTAAATGGAGCAATACCATTTGTTAGTTTTTCTATACTATTTTCAATGGAAGGAATCAAGTCGAGTGTTGTTTCACCAAGAAATTTTAAAGTAATATGCATGTTTTCAGGTTTAATCCAATTGATTTTATCCAGTTTATTAGATGATTGGATTAAACTTTGGTAAGCTGTTACGAATTTATTATCAAATGAAATCTGAATGGCTATAAATAAACGTTTCATGGAGTTTGATTTTGATTAGGTCTTTTCCAGTATGCATTTTCGTCTTCATTTTCATCATCTTCTTCGTCAGAGAAAAATTCAGGCTTTTGAGGACCTTCTTTTTTAAAATAAAAAGCAGCAATTACTCCTGCAAGTGCTCCGGTTGTATGAATTTCCCATGAGATATTTTTTCCGGGGAAAAATTCCGGAAAGAAACCCCACACAATAGCACCATATAAAAAAGTAATTATCAGCGAAAAGGCAATAATACTTCTTTCACGTTTTAATAGGGCAGAAGTTATAAAAAAGAAAAACATACCGTAAATCAAACCGCTGGCACCGATGTGGTATCCGCCCCGTGCAAAAAACCAACCCCATAAATTACTGGCAAAATAAATGAAAAAGAAAATGGGTATAGCTTTGCGTTTATATAAAAAAAATAAACCGAACCCCAACACTAACAATGAAGTGCTATTACTGAAAATATGATCAAAATCCAAATGTATCAAAGGAGCACAAACTATTCCGATAAGTCCCTTGAAATGAAGCGGATGAATCCCGAGCGTAGCTAAATTAAAGGATATCTGATCGTTTATTAAATAGATAGTCCATAATAAAAACAAAAAACCTAAAGGGAAAAGAAAAGCCTTTATTATTTCTTTTTTATCAGCATGTAAA
>JAGOKS010000042.1 GCA_017994425.1 Bacteroidales bacterium
TATATGCTATAACAAAACATAAGCCTGAAGGGCTTAAAATTAAATAGCCATCGATGAAATCGATGGTTGCAAAAACAGACGAAGCCATAGTCAACAAGCCTGAAGGGCTTGAATTAAAATAAAAAAGGAATATTCAACCGCTTTGCGGTTGGCAATAATACATGCGATTGTCTATGACTGCATTTCATGCAGCCCTATTCACATTGAATCCCTTTCGGGATTCGTATGTTATCAATTCACACGTATTTATTTTATAGAGAAAAATAGAAAAGAAATGTCTATACTCTTTGCGTTCTTTGCGTAAATCCTTTGCGTTCTCTGCGGTTAAACAAAGGTAAAAGGTAAAAGGGAAAAGGCTGAGAGCTCTTCTCGGGACTCGGGACTCGGCACTCGGGACAAAAAACTGACAACTTTTTTCATCCCTCGTATCGTCCTTCGATGATTCTGAAGGTAAGTTCTTTGAGTAGTTCTTGGTCGGGGGTGTCGCAATTTTCAAAGCCTTTGCTTTTTAAGTCGTACATCCGTAAGAGATGAATGATACGCATAATAATAGGATAGGGATAGGCAGTAGTAGCGTATCGGAAGGCTTTTTCGGCTTCAGCCGTAAATACATTGTATTGTTTTAAATTGCTTTTGTTGGCAGAAAAATGATAGTGTACAAGTTTCATAAAAGAATTATAGAGAACGGCAATGGTTTTCTGAATAGGGTAGGCTTTGGGATTGGATTGAAAATGATAAATGATTTCGTAAGCCTTGGGAGCATTTTTTGCCCAGATAGCATTTACTAACTCAAAATCATTGTACTCCTTACTTATTCCGATGTATTCCTGTACCAACTCGGGGGTAATGCTTGCTCCTTCTTTGATGATGTTTTTGAATTTGTTGAATTCGTTATCCACACGCGATAAATCGGTGCCTATATGTGATGCAATCAATTCGGCGGTATAATTGTCGATAATGAATTTTTTTTCGGCAGCAATTTCTTTCACGTATTTAGAGACTTGGTTGTCATAAATTTTCGGACTTTCGAACACACCTCCCATTTTATCGATGGCTTTGTATAAGAGGGTACGTTTATCCAGACTCTTGTATTTATAGCATAGCAGCAGCACCGTTTGTTTTTGGGGATTTTGTACATACGGGGCTAAATCGGCAATTTTTGCAATGCTTTGGGCTTCTTTGATTATCACCAGCCGATAATTGGACATCATCGGATATTGCTTGGCGAGTGAAACGATTTGATCTACCGATGAGTCTTTCCCGTACAAAATGTCCATATTAAATTCTTTCACGCCTTCGTCTTCAAAGAAATTTTCTTGAATAAAATGGGTGATTTTATCAATGTGGTAGGCATTTTCGCCCATTAACAAATAGACAGGTACATAGATTTTCTTTTTGAAGTCATCTATAATTTTTTCGTAGGTCATGCCAAGCCGTTGATTATTTGTTTAATTTCTTTTTTCAATGCGGGACTTACTTCTACCAGAGGTAACCGTGTGATAATAGGAGCTTTTCCTTTAGCGGCAAGGAATGCTTTGATGCCTGATGGACTTCCTTCTTTAAAGCAAGCACTCATAATAGGCAGCAGTTGATAATGCAGTTTGCGAGCTGTATTAAAATCACCTTTTAAGCCGAAGCGTATCATTTCGCTCATTTTCTTAGGGAAGGCATTGGCAACAACAGAAATAAGTCCGTCTAAACCACAGGCAAGCAAGGGAAGGCTAAGGGCATCATCGCCGGAGATAACCAAAAAGTTTTTGGGTTTCTTAGCCATGATTTCCATAATTTGAGCTATATTCCCCGAAGCTTCTTTCACACCGATTACTTGTGGAATTTCGTTGGCAATACGAAGTGTTGTTTCTGCCTGAATATTGACAGCGGTACGGGAGCCTACATTATAAATGATTATCGGCAAAGGCGATGCTTTGGCTATGGCTTTGTAATGTTGGAAAATTCCTTCTTGTTGGGGACGATTGTAATAGGGCGCTACCGATAAAATGGCGTCTACCTTTTTTAAATCGTACAGATGTATTTGTTCGATTACTTCCACCGGATTGTTGCAGCCTATGCCGGCAACGACAGGGATTCTTCCTTTCACCGCTTTTACCACGGTTTTTAAAATTTCGTTGCGTTCGGTAAAAGATAAAGTAGGAGTCTCGGCAGTTGTTCCCAAAGCAACAATATAATCGATTCCTTCTTGAATCTGGTATTCTACCAATTGTTCAATGGTATTAAAATCGATAGAGAAATCTTTTTTAAAAGGAGTTATCAAGGCTACTCCGGTACCTTTTAATCTATGTTTCATATAGCTGATTTTTTTAATAACTACCAGTAACCATCGTATTTTGTCCAGATATAATCGCCCAAATCCCAGGCGGCGTCAACGGCTTTTCTACACCATTCGTCGGTATAATTTGTAAGCAGTTGAATGGTCTTTGCCGGTTTTTTAGCGTTATACACATCCAGGGCTTGTTTTTCGATAGCCGCTTGGTTGTCGATAAGATGCTTTTGGAAAGGCAACCATGTTTTGTCGATTTCATAGCGGAAGGTTCCCCAGCGTTGAGCAGCAAGGGTTCCCAGCCGGTTAAAGGCCCACCAGGCGGCATCGCGGCTGAAGCCGGTTTTTCGGCCATCGGTTTTATAAGCCGGTGGTAAATCGCTAACGCTGCAATAGATAGGCACATAAACCGACGAAGCCACGTTATCCAAGGCAAACCACACCAGTCCGCCTATTTCGTCGGGCAGCCAATTACGACATTGTATGACAGTGCCGTACATCGTAAACCGCACGGCAATATTGCGTTCCCCTAAATGATGCCATCCGCCGTTTACTTTATGCAATTTCAATTCATCTACCGACATAAAAGGATTGGCAAGAGGCGATATCACCATTTTGCCGCTATCGCCTTTAACGGTAATGTTTTTCCGTAAATCATATTCCGTTCCTTCGTAATAATCTTTGAAAACGCTCATCATTTTTTCAAGGCTAACCAAGGTATCGGGTTTGACGGAAAAGGGATAGTTTTCCATATTAGGGTCTAATTTCAGGGAAGGAGCGAGGAGGTCGAACACCCGCCATTCTCTGCGACGGGCAGCCAATAAAGCACGACTTGCCGGCGCATAGGCATAGCAAAAGCGAAAAGGTTCTTTGCCGTCCCACCATCCGCTGTCGAGAGCCAATGAGAATATATTGTCGGAATACATAAAATAATCCTTGTTTGTCGTATCTATCTCTTTGATGGTGCTTGCGTTGGCATTAACAGAAATATGCTCATCGGGAACACGTTGAGCAGCCCAAACAGCTCCTTTGTTGCCTTTGCCGGGACCCATTATTTCAAAATGCCACACCTCGTTTTTATCGGCTATGGTCAGACATTCGCCCGCATCTATCCATCCGTAGGTTTTCAATAATTCGCCGGCTACTGTAATGGCTTGCCGTGCGGTGGAACAACGTTCCAACATCAAAGTACACAATCGTTGGCAATCAATTAATCCCACATCAGATTGTAAACTGCCTCTCCCGCCGAAGGTAGATTCGCCGATGGCGAGTTGTTTCTCGTTCATGCACGGATAGGCGGTATTCAAATAGGAAAAAGTATGAGCAATTTGAGGAATGGTGCCTATGGAATCATTGCGATAGCTTACCATAGGGCTTGTATTGTCCCACAAACGTTTATACATGGTAATGCTTGCCCCTTCGCGGTGGTTTTTAGCCGGAGTTACAAAAATATTGGAGCGGGTGCGGTGGCTGTCGTCGGTATGGGAGGTACGCACCGAACCGTCGTCGGTAGCTTTTTTACCCATGGTGATACTGGTACATTCATTCGGAACATCCAACGGATAGTCTTCGTGTTGTGCGTGTAAATTTAAAAAGAATAGGAAAGGGATAATGGGAAGTATTAAAAAACTCTTTTTCATCATGCTTTATTTATCGATAAACGGGCTTTAATTTATCTGCAAAAATAGCAATTTTTATAATAGAAAAGAACTGTCAACAGCAAAATTTAAAAGCCGCAGCGGCGGCTTTTTGTGTAAGAGAATGATAGGCTTATTTCCGTGTACGGGAAAAGACCTTAATTATTTTTTGTACAAGTCTCGGCAGCATTGATGATTTCAATGAATTCTTCGGCTTTCAGAGAGGCGCCGCCGATGAGACCTCCGTCAACATCTTGACAAGAGAAAAGCTCAAGGGCATTTTTGCTGTTGCAACTGCCTCCGTAGAGGATATAGGTGTTATAGGCTTGTTCAGCGCCATACTTTGCTTCAATCAAGGAGCGTATATAGGCATGCATCTCCTGGGCTTGTTGCGGACTGGCTGTTTTTCCGGTGCCGATAGCCCAAACCGGTTCATAAGCAATAACGATGCTTTCAAAGGCATCCGCAGATAAATGAAATAAACCTTTATGTAATTGTTTTTCCACTACCTTAAAATGGTTTCCTGCTTCGCGTTCTGCCAATTGTTCTCCTATGCAAAAAATAGGAATGATATCTTCTTCTAACAAACAATTGACTTTTTTCGCCAATACTTCGTCCGTTTCCTTGTAATAAGCTCTGCGTTCGGAATGACCTACAATGCAAAAATCGACACCTGCCGATTTAATCATGGCGGCACTCACTTCGCCGGTAAAGGCACCGGCTTTTTCATCACTTACATTTTGTGCTCCTACCGAGAAATTGCTCTCTTCCGATACGTCGGCGGCCATTTCCAAAAAAGGGAAAGGCGGACATATCACCACATCGGTTTCCAAGGGCATGTCGTCCAGACCTTCGGCTATTGCTACCAATAATTCTTCCGCTTCGGGAAAAGTTTTGTTCATTTTCCAGTTTCCGGCTACAATTTTATTTTTCATATTATGTGTGTTTAGATAAGACAAATTCTGAATTAAAAATGGCTTAATAGAGCTCTATTAAACCATTTGCAAATATAAACTTCGGATTAAATTAACGATTAAAAAGGCTGTTTCGGAGCTTGGGTTTCAACCGGGCTTTGAGATTTCTCGGGTAAAGTTTCGGCCGGTTTGGCAGAGACGTTTCCTTTGATGAATAATTCAATGGCACCGTTTTCGGCATTGGAAACAACGGTTACTTTTTTATTGATAGTCCCCAAGCGAGAGGTATTGTATTTTACTTTGATAACTTCTGTTTTTCCCGGCATAATCGGTTCTTTGGGCCATACAGGCACCGTACATCCGCAAGAGGAAAAAACATTCGATAAAATCAATGCTTCTTTACCGGTATTTTTAAATTTAAATTCACACTCCCCATCATCACCTTGCATAAGTTGACCATAATCATGAACAGTTTTCTCAAATTGAATAACAGGCGCTTTTGATTTTGTTTTGGGAGCAGTCTTTTCTTGTGCGTAGGCAGTTAAAACAGCGAAGGAAATACACATCGTTGTCAGTAATAAGATACGTAACGAAGGATTTAATTTTCTCATTTTTATAATTATTTAAAAGGTTCTTTAAAATTTTTGCAAAAATAATTAATATTTTTATGCATGCAAGTTAAAAAATAAAAATTTTTGTAAATACCCTATAGCAATAACTTTGCCGAAATAAAAGAGGAATGTCAAATCATAATTATCAAATAGATTTTGTGATAGATATGAGATAATAAAAAAATATTTCAAAAAATCATTTAAAAATAAAAAAAAGTTTATATTTGCAAAGTAAAATTTATCAAAAATAGTATTCATCTATTGGCGTAAATTAGCAAATAAAGGAGATAAATATACAAAAAATATGCATTATGCGTTTTAAGCTAACCTTAGAAGTAAACAAACAAATTTTTGGCAACATCTTACCCATTAATTATCAGTATGAACAATCGGCGGTGATATATAGGACTTTGTCGCAAGCAAGCAAGGAATATGCCGATTGGTTGCATGAAAACGGATACCGCATAGAAAGCGGAAAAAATTTCAAATTGTTTACCTATTCTCCATTGAAAATTACCAAAAGATTTATTCCAAAAGATAACGATCGCATTCACATTTTGTCCGATACGGTCGAATGGCAGATTTCCTTTTTGCCCGAACAATCAACCGAAAAGTTTATTCAAGGATTGTTTGTCAATCAGGTGTTTGAAATAGGAGATAAAAAAACGACGGTTCAATTTCAAGTGCAACAAGTAGAAGTATTGCCCCCGCCTGAATTTTCTGAAACGATGCATTTTGAAACCATGTCGCCCATGTGTCTGAGTGTAAAGCGAGAAGATGGGAGTGCGGAATATATTTCTCCGGAAGACCCACGAGCTAAAGATGCTGTTTTGAGCGGTCTGTTAAGTCGTTACGAATCCTTTTACGGCAAATCCTTCCCTTCCGCTTTCGATTTTGATTTTAAAGCCGCCAAATCTGCATATAGCAAGATGATAACAATAAAAGCAAATTCATCTGCACAAACAAAAGTTAGAGGCTATAAATGCAGTTTCACACTTAAAGCCCCCGTCGAACTAATGAAAATCGCCTACGAAAGCGGTATCGGACAAGAATGCTCTCAGGGGTTTGGGTGCGTGAGGGAAAGGAAAACTGAAAAAATAAAAAAATATATAATATGAAACAAACCTACAAAACAATTGACTACGAATGGCTGACCAGGAATATAAAAGATGCATAAATAAATATTAATTTTTTTAGATATGAGTTTACAAACAATCATCCAAATTGGACATAAAATTAGAAATGAATTAAGCAAAGAAGAAAGTCTTCAGTACCATAGGTATATAAAAAAAGCACCTGAATACAGTGCAAGACAACCTTATAGCTATTATCAAATAGATGTGAAAGATAATTTTGAAATAGATTATAATACTTTGCACGAAGTAAATGACCAAACCGTTATCAGTAACAAGTTTTATTATTTGAAATATAAAACAGGTGAAGCTGATAATCAAGTAAAGTACTTATTTGGAGATATTGCTTACCCTGATTTTTTTAAATTAGGAGAGCCACAAAACAATGTAAAATCCTTACAAGTAAACTCCTTTCTTAGAGGTAAAATTGATGCAAATTCGATAGCAGACAGCAAATTTCAGTCTTTTCGACAAAGTTTTGAAAGCTGTATGGGAAATATTATTCAACTATTTGAAGAAAATAGATTTTGTTATATACACTTTAATTTTTCTGGAAAAACTTGGTTTGAAACACAACTGTTTGATGAAATAGAAAATTATGTCGTGTCAAAATATGTACAAGATAACGATGGATTTATTAGTCTGAATACTTTTTTAACTCGTACTCTTGCTGGAAAGGAATCTTTTGAAAGAATGGTCAATTTTGATGTTAAAAATGCTTTTAAGAATAAAACTTTTAAAAGCATCGAAGATGTTAAGGACTTATTTTATGGTTTAGATTTTCAACAAAAATATAAAGTAAAATCTTCTAATGGCGAAATCGTTATAAATATGCTACCAATAGGAAATTTAACAGCCAAAGGTGTTATTGCATATTTTGATAAAATTTCTAATTATGACTTTAAAAACCCAAAACCAGAAGATACTGATCCTTTTGCAGAACCATTTATTAATCCAGAAATAGATGGAATAAAAAAATTTGATATAATTTTTTCAAGACCTATGCAATATGTAAAACCTATAGGAGCCGATTTATTGGAAATGACTGATGTTGACCAGAATCTACTTTTAAGAGTCAATAAAAAAATAGGGAAAGCAAAAACAGAGTTGAATTACAAATACACCATCGATTTTGCTCTGAAAATGCTTTTCGATGATAAAAAATATACTAGCCATCTTTTAAAAATATTACCGCTGATATATAAAGACAATTATTGTTTCGATGATTTGTTGCTCCCAGCACTTATTCAAAAAACAGAATACGGAATAAGAAATGGAAAAGGAGGCTTTTTAACTTATGCTTATCACTTTTACTTTTTATCAAAACTTCAAATAAATAATATCATTATGGAAATAAGACAATCAAAAAGTTACCTATTGGGTACTAAACTGGGTATTATGGCTAAGCCAGTTGCCCAATGTATTAAATCGTTCGAGAAGGCTTATGTCGGAAATCTTTCCCAACGTATAGCCAGTTTAGATAACTTGGTTGAATTCGCCAATTATCTGAATGAAAAATTAATGATTCATCAAAAAGGCTATCCGAGCATAAAAGATGCATCAAGAGAACTGACAGCATTATTAGATTCTTTTCCCAAAGAAGAAAAATACAATCGGCATTATTGTGCCTTAGGGTTCTTTGAAACTTACTATACATATTTCAAGGAAGAAATAGAAAATCAGGAACAAACAGTAACAACAAAAAATAAATAATAAATTAAAAAATTACCGCTATGTCAACATTAACAGAAAAATCGGAAATTATCTTTTTATACGAAAGTAAATTCTCAATGCCTAATGGCGACCCATTTACAAGTGAACAACGCTACGACGAAGAGACAAAGAAAGTATTGGTAAGCGATGTCCGCATTAAACGCTTCATCCGTGATTATTTGCATAATATTGGAGAAACAATTTATGTAATCAACGACAAAGAACAAATGGAAGGAAATGAATCGGGGTCTGCTGCACGAGTAAAAAGTTTACGCAAGAAATTTGGTGCAGAACTGAAAGAAGCAGGAATAAAAGACGATGGTTTATTTTTACTTACCAAGTGTATTGACGTAAGGCTTTTTGGCGGCATATCAACAGAAAAAAATGCTGCTGTCAATCTTACTGGTCCTGTACAATTTGCGTTGCTTAATCCGTCTTTGAATTCCGTTGATTTGCGTATGCACCAAAACACCTCTGTTTTTTCATCCGATGTATCGAAATCAGGTGGAGCAATTGGAACAACGTCTTTGGTGCCTTATTCACTAAATCAAATTCACGGTTGGATTAATCCGTTTGCAGCCAAACTTTCAGGATTGGAAGATAAGGATGTCGCCACAATGTTTGAGGCTCTTTGGAAAAGCATAAATAATGCGAATACCCGAAGCAAATCCAATCAAAGTTCGTTACTTCTGTTGCAACTGATTTATGCAAAAGATACAGATAAAGTCTATGGAACCGACAAATTGATTTCATTTACTTCCGACAAATTGGACGAACAACTGAGAGATATTTCTGATGTTACGTTTGATTTTGGAGCATTGAAAGAAATAGCTGCTTCGGACAAAATAAAAGAAGTAAAATATTACAGTGAATCAAAAGAAATTCTATCCCAATTAATCGGTCTGGGAGATAAATTCACAAAAATGAGCTTATAATTATGGACGCTCTATTTATGAGAATTTCAGGAAACTGGGGGCATTTCAAAAAGGTGGACACAAACAATAATCCATTGACGCACGATTTTATTACAAAAACGGCATTAATCGGGTTAATCGGAGCTGTTAACGGAATTGAGCGACAACAAATGAAAGAATTGTTCCCTCAATTATCAGAAGACTTGCTTTATGGTGTCACCTTAAACAATCAGGTTCGTAAGGAAAGCTGGGGATTTACGCTTCGGTCGGTTAAAGTAAATCTTGAGAAATCACCTTGGCAGTTTGAGTTTTTAAAACGTCCTGACTTTACGGTTGTAATTGCATTAAAAACCGACAGAAGTCAGAATGTATTTGAGAAATTTTGTACGAACATTGAAAAAGGAAATGCTTGTTACAACCCGACACTTGGATTGGCAAATTGCCCTGCCGATTTGTATTTTATTAGCAGAGCAACAGCATCCGATAAAAAAGTCGGAGACTTTGTAACGCAGGGAATTATCTCCAAATATCATCAAATTGAAATAGGTAATGATTTTAATTTTCGTATTGGTTTCGAGAAAATTCCAACGTATCAAAATAATGACTTTTGGAACGACCCCGACAAATATGCCGAATTGGCTTATTGTAGTGGAGGAAGTTGTTTTAAAGTGAAAAACGGAGAATATTATGATGTAAAAACTCCAAATGAGACATCACAATGGTATATGCTTTAGAAGCAATAGAGTCGCATCCCGGTAAGCCGCTTAAGGGTCATATTAAAGGCGTTTGGCAAAAAACATCTAAACGTACAAATAGTGTATTGGCGGAATATGCGGCACTGTTTCACGATTTTGGAAAGGTTAATCCTAATTTTCAGAAAAAGCTACAAGGGATTAGGAGTGCCGGGTATTCCCAGCACTCTTATATCTCTGCTTTTTCGTTTCTGAACTGGTACATAAGTAATCGCGAAGAGGCAAATCGTATTTTAGAATCTGATGGACAGGATATTACTAAAATTAAGCTGATAACGGCAATTATTCTTCACCATCACGGAAATCTGCCGAATATGGATGAAAATATTTCGACCAATTCGATGGATGCTATGACTGAATTTCTGCAAACAGATTCAGAGCAACTTCCCATATCTGCATATTTGGATGAGCAAGTGCATTTTCAGCATAAACCCTTTAATATGGCAATTAAGCCTTGGTATAAAAATCAAATTCCTAATATTGATTTAGGAAACAAAGAAATAGAATATTGGAGGAAAGACAGCCTTAATTATTTTTTAGACACGCAGTTTTCTTTTGCATCCGTGATAGAATCTGACAAAAGGGATGCTGGAAATAATGAGTTCTATAATTATTCCAATCTTTTGTCTGACAATGTCAATACTACAGAAAATTCATTGGAAAAACTTTTTGGAGATTTAGAATCAAAGGGTCAAAGTGAACTAAATAAATTAAGGACAGAGATAAGAAAAGAAGCTGTTTTGTCTGTTAAAGAATTATTGAATAAAGGGCAAAGGGTTTTTACATTGACAGCGCCTACCGGTGCCGGTAAGACCTTTACATTGCTTGACGTCGCAAGAGAAATTCAATGCCAAAAAGACAATCTGGGAATTATTTATGCTTTACCGTTTCTTTCTATCACGGAACAGGTACAGAATATCATTTCAAAAGAATTGAATATTGATGTGTTACCGGTTAATTCTAAATCATTTAATGAACGTATAGAAAAAGCACAACAAGAATATGAAACGGAACAAACGTCTAATAAATTAAAAGCTTTATTGGTCGAGGATTTTATTGAAAATACTTTCGACCATCCGTTTATTATAACAACATTTGTCCAGCTGTTTGAAACTCTTTTAAGCAATCGAAATTCGACTTTATTGAAATTACCCAATTTCTCAAACCGAATCTTCCTGATTGACGAATTTCAGGCGCTTCCACCACGATTGTACATCTTTTTTTCGGCTTGGCTTGATGCTTTTTGTACAAAATATAATTCGTATGCCGTTTTATCAACGGCAACAATGCCAAATTTAAAATTTCCGGATAAAGTTGAATTGGAAAACAATCAAAATTATGTATTAAAGAATCCCAAGTTGTTATTTAAAGAATATGCTGCTCCCACTGATTTATTGAAACCTCAAAAATTCTTTGAGAATGATGTTTTTAACCGATACAAAATAAATGTTATTGAAGAAGAGCTTACGCTTGAGTATTTAAAATATAGAATTCTTCAAGAGGAAAAATCATCATTAGTTATCCTAAATACGATTCAGGATACCAAAGACTTATACAACGAGCTAAAAGGGAGCGGAAATGTCATACTGTTAAATACGCATTTTACGCCGGAAGACAGATTGAAAAAAATTGAAGAAGCCAAGAATCTGCTTGCAACGGGAAAAGTAATATTAATATCGACGCAATTGATTGAAGCTGGCGTTGACATTGATTTTCCTGTAGTTTATAGGGATTTATGCCCTTTACCAAGTTTAATTCAAAGTGCCGGAAGATGTAATCGAAACAAAAAACAACTGTTCGGACAGGTTTATCTGTTTCGATTTATAAATAGCAAAGGAAAGTACAGTTCCGAATTGATTTACCGGAATGAAGCCAAGCTTTTTCTTGATTTTATTAAAGAGAATATTCAAGGAGTAATTCAAGAGAAGGAGTTATTCTCTATCCAACAACGATTCTTCTGTTCAATTGCTCAGAACCTTGAAATTGGCACTTATCCTGAGGAGAATATGTATTTAATTGAGGAGGTCAATAAAGCACAATTTGAAAATGTTGGCAAATTTCAGTTGATAAACAATAAAACGTTTGGTAAGCAATATCAATTTTATGTTCCAAGAAGCAATGAGGATACCCAATTTGAAAATTTGGCCGGTTTAATACATTCCATATCTGGTAATGATTTCGAATCTTCACGTAAAACGAAAATTGACATCGACATTCAATTAAAAAAGATTAGTAGTCGAATTATTAGCGTACGAATCATAGATTCGACAAATTTTCCAATTTTGGCTTATCCGGAATCAATTTGTGGCATATATAAAATAGGATTGGAAAATTACGATTCAGAAATAGGATATAAATTAAATAACGATGATTGCTTTCTGTAATTTTGTAATAAAATATTATTACCTTTTATCATAAAAAAAGTGTTATATTTGCACTTTCGTTACAATAAAAGGTAATACAAGATGAGACAAAGAGAGATGAAAAGTCCGGATAGTGATGCGATGGTGTTTAATGAGGTAGTTGACAATGAATTAAATTTTGTCAATACGGCTAAGCTTATGGAAATAACGGGAAGATCCTACCCGGACTTGAAAGCTGTTTTGAGCAGATTAGTGCGTAATGAACAACTTTTCCCGATAGAAAAGGGATTATATGCTGTTCGTAATTTCCGAAATCCCTATGTTATTGCCAATGCCATGCTTTCCGATGGTGCAATAGCCTATTGGTCGGCTTTGAATTTACACGGGTTAACGGAACAAATTCCCAATGTGGTGTATCTCCAATCAGGCAAACGCAAGAACGATAAAAAAGTGTTTAATGTCCGGTATCGTTTTATTCAGGTAAAGAAAGAAAAGATATGCGGCATTACACAAATGGGTTACGGCAACGAACGGTTTAGGATTACCGATATCGAAAAGACTTTATTAGATTGTTTTGATTTACCGCAATATGCCGGAGGCTATGAAGAATTGATACGTGCTTTTTTTCAGGCAAAAATCAATAGCCGTAAGTTGTTGGATTATGGAAAGCAAATGGGGAATCTGTCGGTATTGAAGCGTTTGGCTTTTTTATCCGAATTATTCGAAATGCAAGGATTTAATTATTTTCAAAATGAAGTGCTTAAAATCCGTAATCAACGATATACGCTGTTGAATCCCATGGGAAGCAACGAAGGTACTTTTAATGCCAAATGGCGTATTCGTTTGAATATTGAAAAAGATAAGCTGTTGGAAATTGTAAATAAAATGTATTAGTGTTATTACAAAACGAAATATTACAACGAGCCGAGAAAGAAGGAGTCCCTCCCGATACAATTGATAAGGATTGGGTATTGGGACATTTTCTGTCCGTATTATTTCAACAAAATTGGGCACAGGAAAAACTTGTGTTTAAAGGAGGAACCTGTTTAAAGAAGTGCTATTTCCCGGATTATCGTTTTTCCGAAGATTTGGATTTTACATTGATAGATAAGGATTTTGTTATCAGCGATAAGTTATTGCAATCGGTATGTAATACGATTTCGGATAGATACGATATCTTGTTTTCAAAAGTAAAACTTGAACCGATTAGGTGGGAAAACACCCGAGTCGGTTATGAAACACGCATTCATTTTTGGGGTGCTAATCATAAAAGAAATCAGACTCCTCCAGATTCGCAACGATGGCAAACATCAATTAAGATTGAAATTGTTTTTTATGAAGAAATGGTGAATAATCCTGAAAAATTATTATTGTATAGCGCATATTCAGATAAAAATTCTTTTGAAGGAGTTTGTATTCCCTGTTATACTATTTCTGAAATTTTGGCAGAAAAATTCAGAGCGCTGATACAACGAGCTTATGCTGCACCCAGAGATTATTATGATTTATGGTATATTTTCACTCATTATAAAACAATTAACATCGACGAAGTTGCATCTACATTTAAGAAGAAGATGCAATATAAACAAATACAATTTTCTAACTATGAGGATTTTTTTGTAGAATATCGATTGAAAAATATGAAGAAAGAATGGAATAACAGTTTGAAATCTCATATTCGAGAGGGCAGTTTAACCGATGTGGATGAAGTTATTAACGAATTAAAAAATGTTTGTAAACAAATAAAATGGGATTAATTAGATTTATCACCGGCACACATTTTAATTATAATCAAGTATGCAGACGAAAGTTATGGCTGTTTGCCAACGGTATCGGTATGGAGCACACTTCCGATTTGGTATATGCCGGCAAATTGATCCATGAAGAGAGCTATCCCCAACGTTCCGAGAAATACGAAGAAATAGAGATGGACGGAATAAAGGTGGATTATTATGATACGAAAAATAAAGTCATCCATGAAATCAAGAAATCTGATAAAGTAGAGAAGGCGCATGAATGGCAGTTAAAATATTATATCTATGTCTTTGAACGAAATGGGATAGAAGACGTAAAAGGAATATTGGAATATCCTGTATTACGAAAGAAGGATGAAATTCTGTTGAGTAATGTAGATAGAGACAGGCTGAAAGAAATGGAAAAAGAAATTATACAAATAATTGAGGATGAAAATTGTCCACCTTTAGGAAAAAAGAAAATATGTAAAAATTGCAGCTATTACGATTTCTGTTATAGTGAATAAACATAATTTCAGAATTTTCAGAATGAACAAAATAAAACTTTTAAAAATTATGAAAGATATAGATGATTTGATAAAACAGGTGATAGGAGCATCCTATATAGTACATAATGCGTTGGGATGTGGCTTTTTGGAGAAGGTTTATGAAAAGGCATTGGCTATTGAATTAAGGAAGGCGAATATTTTCTTTCAAGAACAATTTCCGATACCGGTTTATTATCAAGACGAGCGAATTGGTGATTATTTTGCGGATTTGTTGGTTGAAGTACGACTTATTGTAGAATTAAAATCGGTAGAGAATGTATCATCTGCACACGAAAAACAGCTAGTTAATTATTTAACAGCAACAAAAATAGACGATGGCTTGTTGATAAATTTCGGTTCGTCATCCGTACAAGTCAAACGTAAATTCAGGGTGTATAGAAGAACAGAATATCAAAATTGTCAAAATAAAACCTATTTGTAAATTATGCAAATTCTGTAATTTTGTTAGAGTAATAAAACATAATGCTAAAATTGTCAAAATGAACGGAATAAAACTTATTTATAAATTATGCAAATTCTGTAATTTTGTTAGAGCAATAAAACATAATGCCAAAATTGTCAAAATGAACGGAATAAAACTTATTTATAAATTATGCAAATTCTGTAATTTTGTTAATAATAAAGATGAAAAAGACATATTATTTATTTAATCCGGGTCTGTTGGAGCGTAAGGACAATACCTTAAAATTTACGCCTGTTAGCGAGGATGAGCAAGGGAATAAGCAGTGCGGGCAGCCGCGCTATTTGCCGGTAGAAGATATTGAGGATTTATATGTTTTCGGTTCATTAACAGCAAAAAGTTCTTTGTATAATTTTCTTGGTCAAAAGGATATTGCCGTGCATTTCTTTGATTATTATGAGAATTATACAGGTTCCTTTATGCCGAGAGATAGTTTGCTGGCAGGCAAGATGATATTGGCACAGACGAGTCATTATCAAAACAAAAAGAAACGTATGTTTTTGGCAAAAGCCTTTTTGGAAGGGGCTGTACATAATATTGTTAAAAATTTAAAATATTATGATAATAGGGGCAAAGAATTGGAATCAACCATTCATGCGATTCAAAGCTATGCCGAGAATATGGACAAGGTAGAAGATGTTGATGCCTTAATGGGATTAGAAGGCAATGTTAGGATGTGTTATTATGACGCTTTTGATTGTATATTGAATGATTTTCAAATGGGACTTAGAACCAAACAGCCTCCAAGGAATGAAGTAAACGCGTTGATTTCGTTCGGAAATATGATGTGTTATTCCCAATGTTTGCGAGCCATACATCAAACCCAGTTGAATCCGACCATCAGTTATTTACATTCGCCCGGTGAAAGGAGATATTCACTTTCTTTAGACCTTTCCGAAATATTTAAACCCTTACTTGTCGATAGGGTGATATTTAAAGTGTTAAACAAAAGAGAAATACAAGAAAAACAATTTGATAGAAAATTAAACAAATGTTTATTGAATGAAAGTGGCAAAAAAATATTTGTAAAAGCATTTGAAGAACGCTTGAATGAAACCATTATGCATAAAAGTTTAAATAGAAATGTGAGTTATAAACATTTAGTAAAGTTAGAATGTTATAAATTAAGCAAGCATTTGTTGAATATTGAAGAGTATAAACCTTTTAAAATGTATTGGTAAAATGTATGTGATATTGGTATATGATTGCGGTGAAAAGCGGGTAGGGAAGATGCTAAAGCTTTGTCGGAAATATTTGAATTGGATACAAAATTCCGTATTTGAAGGAGAAATTACAGAAGTGAAATTAGAAGAATTAAAAATAAAAGCAAAGAAAATTATGAAGGAAGAGGACGACAGTTTGATTATTTTTCTTAGTCGCAATGAACGGTGGTTAGCAAAAGAGATAATAGGCAAAGAGAGAAGCAGTACCGACAATTTTTTGTAGTTTGCTTATTGTCGATACCGTAGAAAAACACACATCGAAAAGAATTATAATACGAAATAATAAATTTTAAGTTCTTTGAAATAGTGAAGATGAAAACATTAGAAAAAATGTCGAAGTATAGGGTGTTTTTATACAATTACCTATCGACAATTTATTATATCTTTGCAACCGTGAAACAAAAATACTATACTTTGAATTTCAGTAAATTTTTTTTGAAATTCAAACGGCTTTTAATCGCACCATAAAGGAATTGAAATTTTGAAGCAACAATAGAAGTCCCCGCAGTTACTGACTTTTAATCGCACCATAAAGGAATTGAAATTTGCAAGGTATCGAAAACACGGCGAGTTTATTAAAACTTTTAATCGCACCATAAAGGAATTGAAATATCACAATAAGAATAATCGACAACAAAGA
>JAGOKS010000043.1 GCA_017994425.1 Bacteroidales bacterium
GTATCGGCTAACCAACACACGATGCCTTCGGCTGTTCCGCCGGAGTTATAATATACATCCCCTACGGCATACCCCATTGGAATCACAAAGGTATGGGTGGTATTGCTGCCGGTTTGTGCCAGCGTTATGGTTTTGGTTTTTACACTGCCGTTGTAAGTACAATACGCTACGTAGTGCATAGTGTCGTTACTTACAAACTTTTTATCGGTATTTCCTTTTTGACGAATTATTTGCTGCATGGGAGTAAAGGAAGCATGCTTGATGCCGTTTCCTTTGCCCGATTCGATGGACACTAAAGAAATGCTTTGCGTTTGAGTGGCTGTTTTTGCTTGCAAAACATAGAGTTGAGCTGCCGCTACCGTAAGCTTAAATTCATGCATCCCCCTTTCCAATTGCTCCGAATAGGAGGTGATTTCTTTGCCGTTCATATCATACAATTTTATATCTACTCTTTCGCTGACAGGCAATTGCAAGCGAAAAGCAGCAGCTCCGTTGCACGGATTGGGCATGTTTTGATAAAGAGTAAACTCGCAGTTTTCGCTTTCTTCTATGCCTACACTATTAACCATTCGAAGAGTTGTGTCGGGATAATATAGCGTTTCCGTCCACGTACGGCTTTGGTTGCTAATCCGAATACTGTCAATAGCAAGCCATGTATCGTCCTGTAATTTTGCCGTAAAGGTTAAAGTTACATAATTTTGGGCAAACAACATGGGCACACACGCCATGCATAACAAACTTAAAATATTTCCTTTTTTCATAAGCTATTGTTTTTATTTATTCTTTCACAAATTTTTTCATTGCAATTCCATCTTCGCTTAGTACTTTAACCATATACACTCCCGGGCATAAGTCGCCAACAGAAACTGTAATTTTGGTATTGCTGCCCTTTAAATGCTTTACTTCTTTACCAACAACATCATAGATATACAGTTCTTTCATGTATATTTGTCCATTGTCAACCGTTAATTCATCGGTGGCAGGATTGGGCATTAAAATCATCTCTTGTTTTAAGCTAATCTTTGTTTCTTTTATGGAAGTTTCATTTTTATTTTCCGAAGGAGCATTTCCAATAACCCACCAATTGCATCTATCCGGTTCCCAACGAGGAACAATATCTTTTCCCAGTCTTTCCAACATAGATTCTGCTTTCAATGATGCTCTATTGAAACCGGAAGCAATTAATTCCAAGGTATCGATAGCTTCTTGTGTAATAACCAAAGAATCTATATCTACACTTGTCCATTGATATAAATAATTCAAACAGATGTTGTATTGTGCATTTTCAACCAAATCACAATTTGGATATTTAATTAGTATACTATCCAATACCGTATTCATTTGTGTAATATTTCCTTCATTCAAATAACTTTCCGCTAATACATACTCAGCATCTATGGTTTGGCAACGATATAACCAAGTATTATATTCCGATTTGTCTAATTCTTCACTTGTCAATAACAACTGTAAGGCATTTTGACAGATAATGGTTAAGGAATCTTTTAAATCCGTTAACTCAGCATACATATCAAATTGTGGTACAGTTCCTGAAATAATAGGTAATCCATATTGTTTTATTACATCAAGAATAGGAGTATCTCCATATAAATTATCATATTCATTAAATACACTCGTATATTGATTTTGTAATAATATAAAATTATTATTTAACTCTGTCAATGAACCTATATAAACATTAAGATAGTAATCTTCTCCTATATATCCAGAAGATATACATTTGTTACCATTTACTCCTTGTTTATCAAAAGTTGTAGGATAATTATAATAATACAATGGATTTTGATTTGCATCAGAAAAATCATAATAGTACCCAATAAAATTAATGCCAACGTTATTTATATTCATTAAAGATATTGTTGGACCAAATTTATTACCTGTACCTAAATATTTCCAGTTATTACTAAAATATCCTTGTCTTGGACAAATACGACTATTATCAGATATAACAATATCCTCATCGTTATTATAAAAAAAATTGCATAAGAACTTTAATCCAACATGTGGAATATTATCTTCATCACATCCCTGTACTCCTTCCACATAACAAGCTGAACACATATCATAAAATGTGTTGTTTTTGATATGATTATTATTTGGCACTTCTCCTAAAAATAATATGCCGGTCCCATCGCCATGAAAAATATTATTTGCAACACTGTAATTATCGCATTTATTGAGAACTAATCCATATAAGCTTGGGAAATAACCGTATTGTGAATTATAAACATTACACATTTGCATAGTTAAGGCATAGGATGATAAGGCGTTTATAGACGTCTGGTTGTTGGCAAACAAAGTATTATAAATTCGTACAGGTCTTGTTCCTGAATTTTTTAGTAGTACTGCCGTGCCGTAACCCGTAAAACTACAGGGTGTCGTAACATATGGAATGGGATTAAAAGGGCTACGATTATCATTAAGGCAAATTCCGGCATTATAAGAATAAATACCAATCCCATAATTATCTAATGAAGATTTTGATTGAGCATCTTCGAAAACACATCCGTTAAAGCGAACACCCTTTACATTCTGTAATGAAACTTGACTTTCATTATCAGCCACTATAAATAAAGCATCGTCATTTACAATAAAAGAACAATTAATAAACGAACTTTTATTATCAATTTCCATATTATTAGATAAATCTATATAATCTTGAAAATTAATGGCTTTTTTGTTATTAATAAATGAGGAATTTGTAGCAGAAACTATTCCTCCTCCAGATGACGACATACTTATAGGCTCTTCAAATCCTTCAGGAATAGAAATTATTGTTCCTCCGTTAATAGAAACCGAAATAGTATTCCTTTCTCCTACATATACCCCACATTCGGCATTTTCAATTATTGCCCCATTTTGTAAAATTAAAATACCTTGATTTGTATTATTTAAATCTTGGGATAATGAAGGATTGCCACGTACCTCTATGCCTCGCCACAACTCTCCGCTGCAAGCATTGGTTAAAGCGCCACCGTCAATAATGAGTTTGCCACAGGATTGAATGATAATTTGGACATCTTTTATACAATGTACAATGTTGTTTATAGTTAATGTGGCTCCCGATTCAATAATCAATTCATGAGTAAGTATTTTATCTGTGTTCCAAATTACGTCTTGGTCAATTGAAAAATCTGCAGGAATTCCTAAGCCATCTAATAGTTCTTCAACCGACGAAAATGTTAATCCATCTCCCGTACTAAAATTAGAATTTATCGGAATACGTATATTATTGATTTCATCTATTTGTACTATAGCACCTAAATGAACTATAAACGTTGCACTATCATCAATATGCAATGCTCCTGAAGATTCAATTATCAATTTGGCACATGGTTCAATTTCAAATACACATCCTGATCCAACAAAAACATCAGCACCATCAGAAATAGTAAAAATAGATCCTGTTTTTAATGAAATTTTACTTTTTTGCTCTAAATTAACGGATGATTGAGCTTGTAAAGTAAATTCAGAGCTATCTTCACAGGTTAATATCGTTGTTGAGGCAAATACTCCACTTACTGTATCGCGATAGGGTTTTGCCGGAGTAAGGTTTTGAGTTAACGTTATAGTATTTGAACTTGTAAGAATTGCCCTTTCTTTTAATGCAATTGTTCCTGTCCATCTCGCATCGTTATTAATGCAATAGTCATCCCATCGAATGCGCACAAGAAAATCATGACTGGGTTGTGGTATCATTTCTATACTTAAACCGGTTAAATACGTTGTTTGATTATTTCGATATGTATCAGAAGTAAAAATACAACTACCATTCTCGTACATACCATTATAATATGTCTTCGTATTACATGTACTTGGGTTTGTTCCCATATTTATTTTTGAATATACAGAAAAAGCGTCTCTGTTGTCTCCAAGTGCAGCCAAACTGTCTATGATATTATTACCTATTATTTTTCTCCACATTCCATATTCTTGTGAAAGATTAATTATCATGTCTGTTGTATCGGGGTGAATTTGAACTTCTTGATCTTGATACCCGCAAAAAGGATTTGCAGTTTCTCTTGAATGACAATAGGTATGATTCTCCCAATTTACACATTGTACTTTATACGGATTATTTATATCTACATGAACCGAATAATCCCAATACCCTTCGGCAGGTATTATTTTTAAATTATCCCTTTCATCGCTAAACCATACATCTGAAGATGTACCACTTAATATATCTCTTCCCACTTGATAATAAGCATAGATACCTGCATTACCTTGTGGACGACAATTGGCTGTATTGGAATATTGAAAAAAATCCCATTTATTATTATATCCTACTTGATGATTTTCCAACCATATATATTGGTTCGAGGCACTTTCACTGTCTTTATAGGGTAGTTTTATTCGAACCACATCACCGTAAGTTACAAAATCTCTTAATAAGAAAGTTTTATTCCCATCTTCCTTTTTAATATCAGAAATAAGATAAGTGGCATTTACACTGTCGCGAGCTGTTATATAATCGGGAGTATTCGGATGTTTCCAATGCATGCGCCAGCGTTCATACCCATTGCAACTCATTAAACTCTTATTTGCTTGTCCCATTAAGCCGTATCCTTCTTGTAAAGTAAAAAAAGGCATAAATCCTCCCCAGCCGCGATGATTGCCTCCGGAAGTATGAAAATCATTAGATCCAAATAAAGAGTGCGAGAATTCATGGAAAACAACATGAGAAGTATAATAAGATATATTTATAGAACCACACCCTTGCATGGAACCGTGAGAAATTGAATAAAAATTATTTCCGATTTTTATCTTATTATTAGTAGAATGATTACCATAACCCTCTCCTGAGGATAACCCACCATAATCATGAGTAATATTACGAATTAAAAATTGAGCAAAGAAAATGGTATTATTGTTTAAAAAGTCATAATCATCAATACTGTCATGATGATACAGTGTTTGTAAACCATTTTGGTTGATAATATTAATTGCTGTATTACCTATAGTGTTATAATTAAAAGAATTATATGTATTCAACACCCTACTCTCCTTTACATTTACAACCACAAAATCGCTAATTATTTGCAATGAATCGAACGACGATTCCCCATACAAGCGTGTCATAGTTGCATGTAGATTACTTAAATTATAAGCGGTATCCACAAAATCCAATAGATAAGTTGGTATTGCTTCGTTGTTTACTCCTTCTACCGATGCCTGTCCCCAATATTGAGAAGGTGGTACCGAATCATAAAAATTAGGATTAACATCAAAAATAACATTTATAAATACACTTAAAGCTCTGAATTTACTGTTTGGACTTATTCCATATCCATCCCAACTATGTCTAATCTGGCCAAACAATGTAATTTGCATTATTACCAATAAAGATAGAATAATTTTACTTTTCATACTTAATTGATTTTTATAAATTTCGATACTAATTTGCCTGTTTTATTAGTAAACACAGCCGTATAAATACCTTGTGAAAAAGAGGAAACATTCACCTGTGTGGAATTATTAACTATGGTATTTCGATAAACCACATTGCCAATCATGTCAATAATTACTATTTTCCCTGTAATATTATCCATATTTTCAAATGTTAGTGTAATACAATCATTAGCTGGATTGGGAAGAATTTGTATTTTGGCATTTTCTATTTCCGTAATTTTTGCTGCTGACTGATAACAGCCTAATTGTTCATTAAGCATAAAATTAAGGGTGTCGTTTTTATTTACACACAGCAACACACTCATATCTCTTTCCATTGAATAACAAGCAAATACAAACGGGCTAAAAGTGGGACCTATTCCTTCAATAAAGGCTGGAATAATATTGTATTTCTTATACCAAGCACCACTGAAATAATGGGAAGAATAAATAAGATGAGATAACTCATCATAAACATTTATAAATGGAAAATAAATTACCTTTTTCCCGTTGATATAAGCAATGGAATCAACAACAAGTTTAAAACCGGCTTCTTCATAAAAAAAATCATAAAAATAATCATCTGAAAAGACAGGTAATTGAAACGTATCGCCTACATTAAGTGACATATCACAGGTTAAAAACTCCTTTTTCATATCCGGAAAATAGCGATAAATTCTACCATAAGTTGTATCTTCACGTATATATAAATCATGCGGTTTAAAATAAACCGTATCGTGAACCATAATAGTGTCTTGTTTACTTATTTTATATTGAAATGTCGAACCACAACCTAACAATCCCGGATCATGAGTATAACTTGTCATAGAGGTAAATACATGGTAGGTAGTTGTACTATCGCCAAAAAATGATTGATATCCGGTTTGAGCATTTAGGATTGTAGTAACAACTAAAAGTAGAAAAATGATACTATGGATTTTATTGAATGTTTTTATTGTTTTCATGTTACTTAGTTTTAAAATTAATATTTTATTTATTTTCCTCAATAAACGGAACATAATAGTCCTCTATCTTTGTGTAAACATTATTCATAATCTAAATTTTACTTCTGCAAAGTTATACATTATTTTTAATACAAAAGAACATTTTTAATTATTCTTTATTTTTGATATTCAATGTGATAAAAATAAATAATAATATTTTATTCGGAAACTCTATTTTTATAGAAGGATTGATTAAAAAAATATACATCAAAGAAATTTATATAGAAATCATTATTCTCGGATATAAATTCTGATATTGTTACAGATTCTGAGCATAAGAAAGTGAAGTGAAGAATCTGCTGAAATTTATCCGACAATAATAAAGGCAGGAGAGATTATTTTATTGACGATGTTCTTTTCGTAATAAATCATTAATGGTTTTCACGGGTGTAAAGGTAGATAAAGGCACTGCCACAAATATTGAAATCCAATCCGACATGGCACCGTTCCACAATCCGGGATGTTCCAGGGCTTTCAATACCTTACCATTTTTTGATTTGATGGCAACAAAACAACGCTCTTTATCGGCATAATCCTGCAAATTAAACTTTTCTCCTTTATAATTCTTTAACCCGCAAACCAAATCCACAGGATTGAAATACTCGGAAGCTTCCAAACAGCTTTCCTGTGTAGGATCTGAGAGATCGATTTCGGAAGTTTCCACAATCTGCAAGGATAATTGACCGCTTGCGTTGCCTGCCCAAAAAGGACCCCCACCCGGCTCATTTTCACGTTTCACCATGCCACAAACGCGTATGGGGCGGTTTAATTGACGGAATAAATAGGCTTGTTTTTCTTCCGGCTGCATGGAAGCATAATAGCCGGGGAAAACAATATGCAACTGCTCTTGAGCAAACCCTTCGATGGCTGCCAGTACTGAAAGCGATATAGACGGGGATTCCAGCATCTGTAAATAGGCAAAGCATTGCTCTTGCATGTTGAGCAACAACACACAGAGTAATTTCTTATATAATATCGTGTCTGCTTTACGAGCATCTACGGTTACATTATCGATATTTTTAATAAAAACCACATCGGCATCTATGTTTGAAAGATTTTCGAGTAAACTGCCGTGTCCTCCGGGTCTAAATTCCAAACTTCCATCCTCATTGCGAAATAAATCATTATCTTCCGTTAACGAAAGGGTATTTGTAGCCGGCGATTGAAAGGAAAAATAGACCTTAAAGCTGACGTTAAAACGTTGTTCATAGCTTTGTTTTACTTCCTGCAACAGATTTTCAAACCACTGTTTATGCTCCGGAGAAATCGTAAAGTGTAAATGCACCTGCCCATCGGAATTTTTAGCATAGGCACTCCCTTCCACGAAATGCTCTTCAAAAGCCGTACGATTCTCATTTTCATAGGAATGAAACAACAACAATCCTTTGGGAAGAGCCGCATAATGCATGCCCTCTTTTTCGAGCATGTATTTGATAACCGGGACGTAATCTTTATTGTCGAGCAAACGCTCCAGATGTAAATCATGTTTGTATAAAGTAGCTTTCAACCTATCATAGAAAGCGGTTTGCTTTAAGGATTGCATCAATGTCAAGGCATTTTTAACTGCCGGACTTAAGTAGGTATTATCAAGGGTATGAGGTTCCAATACTTGAAATAAATCTTTAAACATGCGTGTGGCTGCTCCTGAAGCGGGAATGAACTTCAAGAGTTTTTTGTTCTTGACGACATCTTCAAATTCTTTTACAAGCTTTTCGATGGTCTCCTCATCATAGACATTGATTCCATTGCCGCGTACTGCCGGTGCATGGACCCATACAAAGCGATTTCCGCGTGATAGGATTTCCATCTGTTGAAATACGGTTTCCATATCGATTCCTAACTTGTTCATTTGCTCTCTATCTGCTGCCGAAAATGTAAGGTGATGTGCCATAAGGGTTAATTTTTAATTATTATTCTCCGATAAAGATTAGAAATTTCTTAGAGATTCATCGGACAATAGTGATTTTTGATTTTATTCTTTCTTATTTTCAAAATATTGCTCCAATAAACGCGCAACATATTTACCAAAAATATCAAACTCAATGTTGATGATGGTTCCTGCTTTGAAGTTATGGAAATTCGTTACTTCATAGGTATAGGGAATAATAGCAACGGAAAATAAACCTTGTTGAGAATCCACTACCGTAAGGCTCACCCCATTAACGGAAATAGAGCCTTTGGGTACTGTAATATTTTCCTTTTGAGGTTCATATTCAAAGAAATACCTCCAGCTACCGTTTTCATCCACTACTTTCACACAACGAGCCGTCTGGTCTACATGCCCTTGAACGATATGTCCGTCGAAACGACCGTCCATTTTCATACTGCGTTCCAAATTCACTTCATAGCCGATGTGCCATGTTGATAAATTGGTTTTGATAAGCGTTTCTTGCATGGCCGTTACCACGTATTGTTTTTTCTCTCTGTCAATCTTAACAATGGTTAAACAACAACCGTCATGACTCATGCTTTGGTCTATTTTCAACTCATCGATAAAATCAACTGCTATCACAAAATGCACATTTGTTTTTTCGTGAATAATATCTACTACTTTTCCTGTTTTTTCAATGATACCTGTAAACATAATTATTATTTTTTATCTCACTAACGTTATACTACCTTGTAAAAACCGTGTTCTGATACCGAAAAGGGTATATTCTCTGACATCGCATGCATAATAATACACTCCTTCGGCACATTTTAATGTATTAAATTGATTGGTACCGTCCCACAATATATCGGGATTGTCTGTTTTAAACACCAATGCTCCCCACCGATTGTAAATACGCATGTCCACACTTTCGACCATTTCGTAGGGATAAAAAGGAGTAAACAAATCATTAATGCCATCACTGTTTGGCGAAAATATATTGGGTAAATAATACGGATTACACAAATCGATATCAAAACAAACTTTATTGCTATAGTCGCTGTAATTATTAATAGAGTCAATCGCTCTGACGGTGAAACATCCCACTATGGATATGGGGTTCTTTAAGGAATAGGTCTGTTTTAATCCGTCAAGAACGGAATCAATGATGCGATAATCGCCATTAATCTTCTCTGTATAATATATATAATATTTTGTTATATCGTCAAAACAGGAATCAAAGGGCATTTTCCATTCCAAATCTATATCTATACAATCTGTTTCCCCCGATAACAGAGGCGTACAAGGGGAAACAATATCGACAGGAACACCGCATTTTATCTGAGACTTATTCAGCAAAGGTCTTACTAGGTTTGTATCGTCATAATTCCCTACAGACTGAACGTAATAACAATATCTTTCACCATTCGTTAACGACTTGTCAATATACAACTGTTGATTTGTACTGCCTATAGAATCAAACTGAAGCGTGATTGGATTGTAACGATAGATTTCATACAATGTATTGTGCCAGGGAACAGCTTCATCCCATGACAATAACAATGCTTTATCGGTAGAATCTATGTTTAAAAAAACAGACGATGCCGGGTCGGAATAATCGATTAAAGTAGGGGGAGAATTGGTATGGTTATACAATCCCAATACATAATAAAATTGATGAGATTCCGTATTTTGCAAACTGTCGATAAACGCAGTATCCGATAAAGAGGGAAACGTATGAATCGTAACCACATTGGTAAACGTATCTATATCCCTTTTTATGGCCAGTGAGTACGGTCCGGGATACTGGATCGTGTCTATATCGTCGGGAAGTGTCCAGCGAATTAATATTTTCCCTGACTGATTATTTGTTTCTTCAATGCTGACATGGGTGATGATGGGCAGATAATTTTTCAACATGGCACAGATTTCACGGGAGGCATAACTTTCGGCATTATCATCAAAATAAGCAATGACCACATAACAATATTCTATTCCGAACCTCAGTCCATATCCTTCATTATCATCGACAAAACTAGTAATATTCGGGGATTTGACTTCTCCGATGAGTTTATATCCGGTATACGGAGGCACTCCTGTTTCGCAATGTTGAGGAATAAATCCCGACTTACCTTCGCGTCGATAAATCCTATAGCCCGCCGCATTACTGCAAGCCGAATCCCACGACAAGAGAATGGTTCTTTCAAAGGGGAAAGCCTGTAGATTTTGCGGAGCCGGAGCAACAACCGTAACCCAGCTTGTTTTCATGCTTGCCAGACTCACGGGTGCACCATTATCTTTGGCTTTAAAGACAATGGAATAGGCTTGTTTTTGCACATGATAACAATTCGTAGGCCATGAAAAATAGGTAAATACAGAATCTCTTCCGGCTATCGGTTGATCGAAATATGCCAATGAATCCGGTAAATGGAAAATCGCACTAGCAGCGGTCATTGTAACTACTTGTTTATAATCTTTGTCCTTGGCAAGTACTTTAAAGATAAGCGTATCCCCTGCATTTACACAAGTATCGTCGATTGTTACAATTTCGGGCGGATTATTATCGCATGCCATAATGATAATTTGCATATCACGAATAACCGATCCTACTTTCACCCCGTGTCTGTATTCTTCTATCAAAATAGCAATATTATATTCTCCTTGAAGAACAGGACTATCCCAATAAAAATCCCCTGTAACAGCATCAATACCTATACTGTTTGATGTTAACGGAATGGTATAGCCGGGAATATCTTGTCCGCCGTATCCTTTACATTTCACCAAGGAATAAGCCAGACTATCCCCGTCTAAATCAACGGCTCCCGGATTATGGTAAAAAGGTTTACTGACACATCCGATATCAATGGGAGGGTTTTCCAATATTGGAGAATTATTAAAGGTAAGGAAAGGATTAATGATTAATTCCGATTCAATATAAAAAGGAATATCCACAGAATAGGGAACATTAATAATCCCTTGATTACGATTAGGGTCTTCCATGGAAATTATATAAGAACCCATAGCAGGATAAGTATGGGTACCGATATACACATTTTGTTGCACATCACTTCCTAAATTCGTCTTCGATGAACGCTGAATTATTTCGGATGTACCATCTCCCCAGAACACCTCTAATTCATTTCTATCCGCCGGACTGGGAGTATAGGTATAGGTTATCAAGGTAATTTGATACGTTAACCCACTTATATGTTTGTATAAGATTTCTCCCGCCCGCTCATGAGTAGCATACACATGAATGCAAGTAATAAAAAAATACAAACATAATAGCACTCTCCTCATTTAAACAAGCAATGAATTTGTATGTAGTATTAATGTAAAATCAAGTTTCTTATTGTTTATATTGAAAAAAATATTCCATCGACGTTTTTTGTTATTCCCTATCCAAATAAAAAAGAGAGTACTAAGGAGCACTCTCTTTATAAACAATTTTTTTCAATTTTTTATTTTAACAGAGTTACATGTCCTACATATTCATGATCCTGACCGGTAAAATCTCGGGCAACGATGCGGTAAGAATATACACTCGTCGTTGTTATCGGTTTCTTATCAATGGTTCCATCCCAACCTTCTTCGGTATTGGTTGTCGAGAATATTTTTTCTCCCCAACGATTGAAGATTTCAAAAATATACCCTTCTTTCACGTTTTCCAACATCTCCGGCTTAAATACATCATTGACCCCATCCCCATTGGGTGTAAATGCATTCGGAACATAAACCGTTAACTCTTCATAAACATGAATCTTTTTCGTGATACTGTCAAAACATCCATTGGGATCTTCAACATAGAGTGTAACATAATAATCCCCTACTTCTGTGAAACTAACCCTTGCCACGCTACCGCTTTCTGTATTGCCGTTATCTAAATTCCATAACCATATTATCGGATTTCCTTTCGTATTATCTGTCAATGTAAACATTACATTCGTTGCCACATTATAGCTGTTTGCTACAAAATCCGCAACCGGTCCTTCTACAAATTTTACATCATAAGTAGCTGTATTTTCACATACCCCATCGCTCACAGTTACCGTATACGTACCTTTGGGCAAATTGTCAACAAAGCAGGTATCTCCCGTTACAGGCGACCATGAGTATGTCAATGAGTCATTAAAATCAGAGGAATCTGTTGTATGTGCTTTAACAGACACTTTAATATATCCATCCGAACGATGACAGTATTCCGGTGAAAGAGTATCTAAGATGATTTCCGGTATAGGATGATCGAAGATATTGGTTTCTACCGTATCCACACAATTCGGATTATTCCCTGCCAAGACAACTATTTTATAATTACCCGCTTTTAATCCTGTCTTCACTTCATCCGGTGTAGCTGCATCCAGAACCTCATTATTATAATACCATGTATAAGCTAAAGGTGGAATAGGATTCTTCGTTAAGACTCTGATTGTCCCATTTTCTTCACTACATGTTTCATGGATAAGCTGTAATACCGAAATAATAGGATTTTCCACAATGGGAACTTCATAGGTTTTTACTTTTTCAGGGCATCCGTTATCATCTACAACCGTAACGGTATAGAATCCCGGTGTCAGCTTATTGATATTTTGGTCAGTAACCGGCGGATTCGGATATTCATCCGATGGAAATTGATCCGATGTCCATGAATAATTGTATGGTGCCGTTCCTCCTTTGGCATGTACTTTTATGTATCCCGGAACACGACAACGTTCACCTACCAACGTATCTAATACTATCATTACATCTTCCGGCTCTTTAATTTCGATGGTATCATAGCGGAAACAGCCGTTATCATCTTCCGAATAGACTACATAGAATCCGGCTTTTAAACTATCTCTTTTATCCGTTGGCATTCCGTTGGTATATCCCAAATCTTCCCAATAATGGAACATAGGCATTAAATATTCCCCTTTAATTTTGGTGATTTTAATCGTTCCCGTATCATAGCCGTAGCAGGGATTATCCATGGTAGTATATTCAATCTCAAATTCCAAATCATCCACATAGACAGTGTCATAGCCGATACACCCTCTATCGTCGGTACCTTTTACCGTATACATACCTCCTCTATCGATAATAGCAGAAGTATCGGTATTTTTTCTTTTCACTCCTCCCCACTGGTACGTAGTAGCTCCGGAGGCAAATATTTCTGTTTCCGTATATTTACAAATCAAATCAGGAGCGGTTATTAATACAACCGGAGCTGGGTATGAATATATAATAGCAGAAGCGGTATCGGCACAGCCGTTTTCGGTATAAACCGTCAGTAATATCTTATAATGACCCGTATCTTGGAATTCATAAGTCAAGGAAGAATCGCCGGACATATATTCTGTCCCTTGATTTTCACTGATTTTTGAGATATTCCATTCCCAATAAGAAACTTCCGAACCGGATGCATAAGCAAATTGAGCCAGATGCACTTTTGTCGGATAACATATATTCGTTAAGGAATCGATAGTAAAATCAGGAGCAATCATGGTCTTTTCTATCACACAAGACAAGGTAGAAGTACAACCAATGGCAGATGTCATGGTTACGGTATAGGTTGCTCCGTCGGGTGGATTTTGAATCGATAATTTCTGATTGGTTCCTACCACCCCTCCATTTTGATTACGCCACACATAAGAAACAAAGCCTTCAGGAGCTTCCAAACGAGCTACGGTAGATCCCTCGCAATATTGCACATTAATTCTCATCGGACGACATTCACCAACAGCATAGCCATAGCCATAATGCCCGCCATATCCACAATCAGCTGTTGCTAATACAATATAAACGGTTTGCCCCATTAAAGTGTATAAACTAACACCTACTGTCGTCCAATCTCTCCAACGTAAATTAGAACCACAGTCTTGAAAACCAGGAATACCTGCAGCGCATGTAACAGCATATCTGTTACATGGTACATTTAACAACGTTCCATTTGCATCTTGAATACGTAATTCAAAATAAGGTTGCGCTTCTGCCGGATGACTCGGATCATCAAAAACAACAGCAAAGTGTAACAGCAACAAGGCGTTATTGGTATCAACCGTCATTTGATAGATAATCGCATCTGCTTCATACATGGTGTAATCATTTCCAACTCTTGCACTTTGATTAAAACCATCCGGCACTAATGACAATTGTGCATTAGGAGTACCATTACACGTATGGGTGTCATATCCGTAAATATCTGTCATTATAGTATGACGACCAGAAACCGCAGTGCTTCCTGTCCATGTTAAATACTGGTAAGCTGTATTCCCTACTCCACTGGAACTGGAAATTTTACATACCCAATTGGTGAAATTAACTTGACTGAAATTAAGATTCGGGCAAGCGGAACCAACCTGTGCTTTAAGCGAATAACTGTAAAAAACAGTAAAGCTTATAAGTAATATTGTTTTTAGAGTTAACTTCTTTTTCATGATTATATGTTTTTTCATGATTATATTTATTAATGCAAAAATATACTAAATTTATATAAGAGATGTAAATTGTTGCAAAAATGTTGCATTTTTGTAACAAAAAAATCATTATTTTATTTTTTTTAACATATCCTCTATAACATAATATCTGTTACTTTTCTTTCTATAACAAGAATTATAATTTTATTGTTTCCTTTAATACAAGAAGAGAGTACTAAGGAGCACTCTCTTTATAAACAATTTTTTTCAATTTTTTATTTTAACAGAGTTACATGTCCTACATATTCATGATCCTGACCGGTAAAATCTCGGGCAACGATGCGGTAAGAATATACACTCGTCGTTGTTATCGGTTTCTTATCAATGGTTCCATCCCAACCTTCTTCGGTATTGGTTGTCGAGAATATTTTTTCTCCCCAACGATTGAAGATTTCAAAAATATACCCTTCTTTCACGTTTTCCAACATCTCCGGCTTAAATACATCATTGACCCCATCCCCATTGGGTGTAAATGCATTCGGAACATAAACCGTTAACTCTTCATAAACATGAATCTTTTTCGTGATACTGTCAAAACATCCATTGGGATCTTCAACATAGAGTGTAACATAATAATCCCCTACTTCTGTGAAACTAACCCTTGCCACGCTACCGCTTTCTGTATTGCCGTTATCTAAATTCCATAACCATATTATCGGATTTCCTTTCGTATTATCTGTCAATGTAAACATTACATTCGTTGCCACATTATAGCTGTTTGCTACAAAATCCGCAACCGGTCCTTCTACAAATTTTACATCATAAGTAGCTGTATTTTTACATACCCCATCGCTCACAGTTACCGTATACGTACCTTTGGGCAAATTGTCAACAAAGCAGGTATCTCCCGTTACAGGCGACCATGAGTAGGTCAATGAGTCGTTAAAGTCTGATGAATCCGTCGTATGCGCTTTGACAGATACTTTAATATATCCATCCGAACGGTGGCAGTATTCCGGTGAAAGTGTATCTAAGGTGATTGCCGGTATAGGATGATCGAAGATATTGGTTTCTACCGTATCTACACAATTCGGATTATTACCTGCTAATACAACTATTTTATAATTTCCATTTTTTAATCCGGTTTTCATATCATCCGGTGTAGCTGCATCCAGAACTTCATTATTATAATACCATGTATAGGCTAAAGGAGGAATAGGATTTTGTGTCAATACGCGAATACTTCCATTTTCATCGCTACAGGTTTCATGGATAAGCTGTAATACCGAAATAATAGGATTTTCCACAATCGGAACCTCATAGGTCTTTTCTTTTTCAGGACATCCGTTTTTATCTACAACCTTAACCGTATAGAATCCCGGTGTCAGCTCATTGATATTTTGGTTAGTAACCGGTGGATTAGGATATTCATCCGATGGAAATTGATCGGAAGTCCAAGAGTAGTTGTAGGGTGCCGTTCCCCCTTTGGCATGTATTTTTATGTATCCCGGTATACGGCAACGTTCACCTACCAACGTATCCAATACTATCGTTACATCTTCCGGCTCTTTGATTTCGATGGTATCGTAGCGGAAACAGCCTCTATCATCTTCGGAATATACTACGTAAAACCCTGCTGCCAGTTCATTTCTATTATCGGAAGGCATTCCGTTGGTATATCCCAAATCTGCCCAATAATGGAACATCGGTGTTACAAAATTACCGGTAATTTTGGTGATTTTAATGGTTCCTGTATCATAACTGTAACAAGGATTATTTGTGGTTGTATATTCAATCTCAAATTCCAAATCATCAACATAGACAGTGTCATAACCAAAACACCCTCTATCGTCGGTACCTTTTACCGTATACATACCTCCTCTATCGATAATAGCAGAAGTATCGGTATTTTTTCTTTTCACTCCTCCCCATTGGTACGTAGTAGCTCCGGTCGCAAATATTTCTGTTTCCGTATATTTACAAATCAAATCGGGAGCGTCTATTAATACTACCGGAGCAGGATAGGAATAGATAATAGCTGAAGCGGTATCAGCACAACCGTTTTCAGTATATACTGTTAATAATATTTTGTAATGACCCGTATCTTGGAATTCATAGGTTAAAGAAGAATCGCCGGACATATATTCTGTCCCTTGATTTTCACTGACTTTAGAAATATTCCATTCCCAATAAGAAATGTCTGAACCGGAGGCATACGCAAATTGAGCTAGATGAACTTTTGTAGG
>JAGOKS010000044.1 GCA_017994425.1 Bacteroidales bacterium
ATATTGATGTTTATAATGTTTGCATATTGGTCATGTGTGTGTGGGTGTCTAAATATAACAAGATTGATAGAATATATAGGGTTCTGTGTTTGAGGGTGGGTGAGCGTCAAGATTGAAGGGATCAATTTGCTCCGGAATCGGGGGGTCAGTTTGCTCCGGAATAATCAATACTATCGGAAAACCGGACTATGAAGATATTCACAATATCCTTTCTAGCGGAGGTAATGTGTGGATACAATGTATGTTGTATGCCCCTATTTTCGATGATGAAGATAATGGACTTGGTATAGCCATAAGACCTTATTACCGTTTTGATTTTTTACCTTATAACTTTGAATCGGTTGATGAAAATATTAATGCGATACCCTACCCCAATACTAAAAATGGTAATCTTAATCATTTTGGGGTTGAAGTAGTTCTTAATGTTGTTTTTTCGGAATAAAACGAAAGCCTTTGTTTCTTTCTAAAATCGAAATTACCGACAGATAAGGTGAGGGGTTTAGGCTATCAAAGACATAGCTATTAGTGTAACAACCAAGAACCGAACAAAGCGGCCTATCAGCATAAACAAAGCAACCACGAGCGGGTTGACTTTAAAAAAGCCCAGCGAAATGGCAATCAGGTCGCCTATAAAAGGCAGCCACGCCAAAAAGGCAGCAAAAATACCGTACTTTTTTATTTTTACATGGAAGTTTTCGATTTTTTGCTTATCGACTTTCATGAATTTTTCCAACCATTCCCATTTGCCGATATATCCTAAGCCATAAGAAGTAAGTCCTCCCAAGAAATTTCCGGCAGTAGCCATCAACAAACAGGCGTAGGGATTAAATTTTAAAAGGATAAGCGTCGTTAATATCACATCCGAACTTAAAGGGACAATGGTAGATGCTAAAAAGGAAGATAGAAACAATCCCCAATAACCAAGATGTATAAATGTATCCATAGAGTGTGTTTCAATACGTGCAACGTTTAATACCTTAAATGCCTGTTTTTTTTATTATCTAAGGTCTAGATTTTATTTTTGAGTTTACATAATCGTTCCATGGCTGTTTCCAAGGTTTTACGAGGGCAAGCGACATTCATGCGCATAAACCCTTCGCCAACACTGCCAAATTCATTGCCATTGTTTAAGCCTAATTTTAATTCGTTGACAAACAACTGCTGTAAATCGCTTGCCGAGCTTGAAATTTTACGACAATCCAGCCATAGTAAGTAGGTTGCTTCCGGTTGAATGATGCTAATTTCAGGAATATTTTTTTTGCAAAAAGTTATCACATACTCAATATTTCCCTGTAGATACTTCCACAAGGCGTGATACCATTTTTCCCCTTGACAATAGGCTGCTTCGGTAGCAATGCCTCCAAAGAGGTTGCCAAACGCAATGTGTAATCCGTTGACAGTTTGTTGATATTGTTCGCGTAAGTCTTTGTCGGGAATAACAATCATGGAGGTGGACATGCCTGCCAAATTGAAGGTTTTACTGGGTGAAAAACAGGCAATCACTTTGTCTGTTAAAGTAAGTAAACTACAATGTTTAGAAGGTTTGATAATTAAATCGCTGTGTATTTCATCGGAAATAAGGGTGATATGATGCGTGTTACAGATATGCAATAATTTTTCGAGTTCATCTTTTTCCCAGCACCTGCCCACGGGATTGTGAGGATTGCACAGGATTATCATTTTGGTTTTGGTATCGGTGATGCGTTCCAAATCCTCGTAATCCATAGTATAACGACCCTTATCAAGGAGGAGGCAATTTTCGAGCAATACCCTGTCATGATCGCTGACGGCATTAAAAAAGGGAGGATACACCGGCGGTTGAATAATGATTTTGTCTTTCGGACGGGTATAGGTCAATACAGCCATATTTAAAGCCGGAACCACTCCCGGTGAAAAGCAAATCCATTCACGTTCTATGTGTAATCCGTGACGTTTATACATCCAACGGATAAAATTATCGTAATAAGAATCGCTAAAAAACGAATAGCCGTATACCGGATGTTCGGCACGTTTCTTTACAGCATCGATAATAAAATCGGGAATTGCAATATCCATATCCGCAATCCACATGGGGAGGATATCGGAATCACCGAAAACCTGTTCCCGGAAATCGTATTTAATACAATTCGTATGACTTCTTTCTATTTGCGAGTCAAAATTATAGAGCATAAAATCAATAGTTTATTTTCATCTTTTCAAACAAAGAGGTATTGTTTATGATTTCATAGGTTTTTAAGTAGGTTTGATCATCTTCGAGCCAAATTTTAGTTGATTTATTGGCATCATACAGGTTACGAGCAACGAGAGTTTTGATTTGTTTTTTAATAAACTTCTCCGTATCAAACTCCTGTTGTCTTTTATGATAGGCTGCCAATTCGGTTGAGATGTAAGTATCGAGCATTTTTTGAAGTTGTTCGTGTTTTTTGGTGTCTTCGGGAGACGCATAGATTTTGTTTAAGGTATCGGCATAGGTTTTACTGAAATCGCTAAGAAAATTACTGAAATCGAACAAAAACGTATCTTTTACATCTTCGGCCGTGGCAAAACGATAAAAATCTTGTAACACACTATCCGTTACAGTAAATTGAGCATTATACGTATCAAAGTCGCGGTATTTGCTTAAAAGCGTTTGTTTTTCTTCCTCTAAATAATTCATCACAAATTGGTTGAAAATATTCTGACGGAATAATTGCCAATAATAGTCACTAACTTTGATGGTATCCATGGGGATAAAAATATCGGGCATAATACCTCCTCCACCGTAAACAACTCTTTTTTTATCGGTATAATATTTAAGAGAATCGGGGAAATGTATGCTGTCTTCGTGTATTAATTCACCGGCATTGTATCTTTTAATCAGTTCTCTGTTATAATCTTCAATGCCTTCATACGGTTTTTGAATACATCTGCCGCTGGGAATATAATAACGAGAGGTCGTCAGACGGATGATGGAACTGTCGGGCAACATGGTAGGTGTTTGTACCAAGCCTTTCCCAAAGGAACGTCTGCCGACAATGATACCACGGTCCCAGTCTTGAACGGCACCTGAAACAATTTCGGAGGCTGATGCCGAATATTCATCAATGATAATAACCAATTTTCCTGTTTCAAATTCTCCTTTTAGTTTTGTATTATAATTTGTTTTGTTGTAAGTTTGATTGTTTTGGGTATAGACTACCAATTTCTGGTCGGCAATAAATTCATCGACGATATCAATCGCTGCGCTTAAAAAGCCACCGGTATTTCCCCTCAGGTCGAAAATTAAATGCTGCATACCTTGGGCTTTTAACTCACGCACAGCATTTTCAAATTCTTCTTTGGTAGTTTGTGAAAAACGTTCTAACTTGATATAGCCTGTTTTTTTGTCTACCATAAAATAGGCTTCTATGCAATTGATGGGTATTTTATCGCGGATAATGGTAAATACCAGCGGATTTGATTCTTTCCCCCTTTTAATATGCAGTTTTACCTTTGTGCCTTTAGCTCCTCTTAATTTTGAATAAACCCATGCGTTGGTACATATCTCCCCTACAGCACTTGAATCATCAATTTTAATGATTTTATCTCCGGCAATAATGCCTACACTTTCGGAAGGTCCTCCTTTGATGGGTTGAACCACGACGATGGTATCTTTCATAATTTGGAATTGAACGCCTATTCCTTCAAAATTACCTTGTAAAGGTTCATTTGTTCGTGTAACTTCTTGTTTAGGAATATAGATGGAATGAGGGTCTAATTCTTTCAACATCTCTATCGTTCCTTTTTCAACGATTTGGTTAAAATTAACACTATCGACATAAAAATATTTTAAAAAATGAAGAAACCGTGTCATTTTTTGTTGGTTTAACAAAAAATCATCCGTTTGTTGGGCATAGGAAAAATTGCCGGAATTTATTAAAAAACAACATAAACTAACCAAAAGCAGTTTGTATTTCTTAGCGTTAAGCATAGTGTAATATTTAGATATTCAATTAAATAATTATTTCTTAGTACAATTTTTTTTGTTTGCAAAGATATATTAAAATGTAAAAGAAGCATAACATTTTTAATTCTTTTCTTTCAAAAGAAGGGAAGAGGAGGATAAGTCTTTGTTTTTCAATTTTTCTTTCAGAATGAAATCCTTTATTCCGTTATAAAAAGGAGTATTGTATAAGATGATGCTGCTAATTATTTAGCATTTAAACTTTCCGCACCGCTCACCATTTCAATCAATGCATTGGTTATAGAAGCTTGACGGAGTTTATTATACGTAAGATTTAATTCCTTGATAAGATCATTTGCATTTTCGGTCGCTTTATGCATTGCCGTCATTCTGGCACCGTGTTCTGAGGCCAACGATTCCAACACACATTGATACAATTTCATTTTTATCAAAGCAGGAATTAATTGTTGATACAATATTTCTTTAGGAGGTTCACAAATAAAATCAATAGGAGAACAGTCTTCAGCTTTACCATCGAATGAAATGGGCAAATAGGGAGTATTGACAATTGTTTGATTGCTTGCATTTTTAAATTTGCTATACACAATTTCTACTTTATCGATTTTTTTATCAATATACAGATTCATTAAATTAACGGCAATTTCACTGACTCCTTCATACGTGCAAGTATTGACTATTTCATTATAAGCCCCCAAGCAAGGATAGCGTTTTTTTCTCACATAATCGCTTGCTTTTTTCCCTATACAAATAAATTGAACTTTATTTTGTTGGAGTTGGTCTTTATAGGTTTTTGACAACACATTTTCAGAATGTTTCAAAATGGCATTGTTAAAGCTTCCGCATAAACCTTTATTAGAAGTAATAAGAACAATAACAATATTTTCCTGATTTCTGATTTCTTCTAAAGGGTTAGTGTTTTCTTCTGTTTTCAAAGAAACCAAATGACATACGATGTCGGAAAGATTGGTTGAGTAGGGTCTGAAATTAAGAATACTTGTTTGAGCCCGTCTCAATTTAGCAGCTGAAACCATTTTCATGGCGCTGGTTATCTTTTGTGTTGAGCGGACACTAATAATTCTGGTTCTGATTTCTTTTAAACTCGCCATATGATTTATTCGTATTTTTTAGCTATGGTAGTACAAACGTCATAAAGTACTTTTGTTATAGCATCATCAATATTTCCTTTTTTGAGTTCTTCTAAGGTGTCGGCATGATTATTATGTAAAGCAAGTAAATATTCTGCTTCAAAATCAGCCACTCTGTTAACAGGTATTTTTTGCAACAACCCATTGGTGCCGCAATAAATAATGGCTATTTGATTTTCTACTTTACAAGGAGAATATTGGGGCTGTTTTAATATTTCAACATTACGTGCTCCTTTATCCAATACTGCTTGCGTAGCAGGGTCTACTTCAGAACCGAATTTTGCAAATGCTTGTAATTCGGTATATTGCGCCTGGTCAAGTTTTAAGGTACCTGCAATTTTTTTCATGGCTTTTATTTGTGCATTGCCGCCAACACGGGAAACAGATATCCCAACATTAATAGCAGGACGTATCCCGGCATTGAATAAATTTGTTTCCAGGAATATTTGTCCATCGGTAATGGAAATCACATTTGTAGGAATATAAGCGGAAACGTCACCGGCTTGTGTTTCAATAATAGGGAGTGCTGTTAAGGAGCCACCACCTTTAAGGATAGGTCGCAAGGATTCGGGGACATCATTCATTTTTTGTGCAATTTCGTCCGATTCGATAATTTTCGCAGCTCTTTCAAGTAAACGGGAATGTAAATAGAAGATATCTCCCGGGTAGGCTTCCCTTCCTGAAGGACGACGAAGCAATAAGGAGACTTCACGATACGCCACGGCTTGTTTAGAGAGGTCATCGTAAATAATCAAAGCATGACGACCGGTATCACGGAAATATTCACCGATAGAAGTACCGGCATAAGGAGCATAGAACTGCATGGCAGCAGGATCGGAAGCGGTAGCGGCTACAATTACCGTATAAGGCATAGCACCGTGATCTGTTAAGGTCTTAACAATGTTAGCAATGGTAGAACCTTTTTGTCCGACAGCAACATAAATACAATATACCGGATCGCCTTTATCAAAAAATTCTTTTTGATTGATGATGGTATCAATAGCAATAGCTGTTTTCCCTATTTGACGGTCACCGATAATTAATTCTCTTTGACCTCTTCCAATGGGAATCATTGCATCGATGGCTTTGATACCGGTTTGCAAAGGTCTTTTAACCGGTTGTCTAAAAATAACGCCCGGAGCTTTTCGCTCGATAGGAAGGTCATAGGATTTTCCTTCGATAGGACCTTTTCCGTCGATAGGTTCTCCCAGTGTATTGATAACTCTTCCAAAAATTCCTTCTCCTACTTTAATAGAAGCAATGCGTTTGGTACGTTTACATATATCACCTTCATTTAACTGTTTACATTCTCCAAGAAGAACAATACCAACGTTATCGTCTTCCAAATTAAGCACAATGCCGTAGATGTCGTCTTTTTCAAAATAAATTAATTCACCTGCTTGTGCGTTGGAAAGTCCGTATACACGGGCAATGCCATCACCTACTTCCAAAATAATACCGGTTTCTTCTAATTCAACACTATGGTTAAAATTAGCTAATTCTTGTCTTAATATTGCGGAAATTTCCGAAGGTTTTATTTCTGCCATTTCTTATTATTTTTATTTTATCTAGATTAAAAATTGGATTGGTAGCTTTTATCCATTAGTTCTTGTTTTAACAGTTCTATTTGTTTTTTAATGCTTGCATCTACGTAATAATCATCAAATTTAAAAGCTAAACCTCCAATTAATGTGGGTTTGATGTGTTCAATGATTTCTGTTTCCGCGTTTGTAAATGCTTTTACTTTGTTTTTTATATCCTTAATGGTATCTTCATCTAAAGCACATGGACTGAAAATATCGAGTGTAATAATATTTTTAAAGCGTTTATATAGTTTTACATATTCTTCACAAATAAGCGTAATTTGTACTTCCCGGCGTTTATGAAGGATAAGTGTCAGGTATCGTAAGGAGATATCGGATATTCTCGATTTAAAAATAGCATTGATGATATTTATTTTTTTATCGATACGAACAGCAGCGCAATTAATGGTTAATCGTAAGTCTTTATAACTATGAAAGATATTATTAATTAACACTATGTCTTCGCTAACTTTGTCGATTTCATTGATTTCTTCGGCAAAATCAAAAAGAGCTTTTGCATACCGACCGGCAAGTTTTGTTCTTTTCATAAGCGAATTAGTTCAATTTAATATCATCGAGTAATTTATGGACATACTGTGTATTGGCTTGTTTGTCTTTTAATTCATTAACAATGATTTTTTCGGCTATCTCAATCGAGAAATCGGCAATAATATTTTTAATCTCTGCGATAGCTTTCATTTTTTCATAATGAATGGTTTCTTTAGCATTTACAATGATACGTTCTGCTTCTTCATTTGCTTTTTCCTTAGCTGTATCATACATGTTTTGGCTTACTTTACGTGCTTCTGTCAAGATAGCATCTCTTTCATTTTTAGCCTCTTTCAATAATATTTCATTATCAGCTTTTAAGAGTTTCATTTCCTCACGGGTTTTATTAGCCTCTTCCAAAGCTTGCATAATATTATCTTCACGTTTTTTGAGCATATTCATGATGGGCTTCCATGCAAATTTGCCCAAAATAAAAACTAATATTAGGAATGACAAAGTCATCCAAAATATCAAACCGATTCCGGGTAATACAAGTTCCATATTATTATATTTTAACTATGATATTTCTTTAAAAACTTACAAGCAACATATAAAAATGTTGCTTATAAGTGCAATTTATTAACGAAATTGTGAATGTTCTTATTGAAGAACTATCAACATACAAACAACAATAGCAAAGAAGGCAACCCCTTCAATAAGGGCGGCTGAAATAATCATATTAGTACGAATATCACCGCCTACTTCCGGTTGACGAGCTAATGACTCTAAGGCGCTTTTACCGATATTTCCGATACCTATACCGGCTGCGATTGCGGCAATTCCCGCACCTATTCCTGCACCCATTTTACCTAATTCTGTTGCAACTTCTAATAAAATTGATAATATTGACATTTTTTTTATTTTTAAGTGTTTATAAAATAAATTATTTTCTTTTAATGTGTTTCTGTTACACCATGATTTTCATGATGATGCTCTTCGATAGCCATTCCTATATAAATAGAGGAAAGCAATGTAAAGACATAGGCTTGAATAAAGGCTACCAATAATTCCAGGAGCCCCATAAAAACATATAAGAGTACGGAGGCTACCGATACTCCATATCCGGCAATGATATTCCCTTCGCCTAAAATAAAAATTAAACTGATAAAACCCAATGCGATGATATGTCCTGCTGTAATGTTTGCAAACAAACGAATCATCAAAACAATAGGCTTTGTGAATACTCCTACCAATTCGACAATAGGCATAATCGGGAGTGGGATTTTTAACCACCAGGGTATACCCGGTGCATTAATAATATGTTTCCAGTAATCTTTGTTACCACTAACATTAGTGATAACAAAGGTACACATTGCCAAAACGAATGTAACTGCAATATTTCCCGTTAGGTTAGCACCTCCCGGGAAAAAAGGAATTAACCCGAAAAGATTATTGAATAAAATGAAGAAAAACAAAGTGAGTAAAAACGGTAAATATTTTTCATATTTAGGTCCGATTGAAGGTTTAATAATATCATCACGGACAAACAATAAAATGGGTTCAATTACACGTGCCATTCCTTTGGGAGCAGTACATCCATGTTTTTTATAACTTTTTGCTGCGGACAGTAATATCCATATCAATAAAAAAAGACTTATAAAGAGAGATAAAACATTCTTTGTGATGGATAAATCAATAATTGAAGCTTCTTTATCTATCATTCCATTATCGTCTACTTTGACTATTTTGCCTTTGTTGGGTCCTTTCTCATGGCAAATGGCAAAACCTTTATAGGCTTGCTGCCCATGATGAAAATTACCCGAGCTGAATACATATAATTTTCCATCATTAATTAATAGTACAGGCAAGGGAATTGCGATATGTTTTTCACCTACGGTCATAATATGCCATTCATAGGCATCAACAACATGTTCGATAATGGTAGAGCCGGCATCGAAAGCTTTTTTTTCAGGATTAGTGCCTGAAGCAACTCCTGCTTTTGGAAGCATAAGTAGTAAAATGTTGACAAAAAGTAAAATTTTCAGTTTTAGACAACAACCATGTTTACAATTACTTAATCGCATAATTTCTTTTATGTATAGCAGCGTTAAAAAAAAAACTAAAGTAATAAATTTTTAAATATCAATTTTGAAAATAATAATAATTTTTATATAAATTATTAAGTCATTGTATATTTGCAAATAAAGCTTTTTGCTGCATTTATTTTGTTGTATTTTTATACAGTGAGATTGTAATGGTATTCACCACAACTGCAAAAACGCTTAATCCAATAAAATATCCTTTTAAGTCAGAAAAGGAAGTCCCTTTTAAAACAATATATTTGAGTATCTCCATAAAATGTGCAATCGGGTTGATGATATTTATTGTTTGTCCCCATTTAGGCATGCTGTCGATAGGAGTAAAGAGACCACTTAACAAAATAAAAATGATGAATAGAAACATAATGATATAAGTAGCCTGCACTTGATTGGTAGAGAAAATAGATACTATAAACCCCAAGCCCAGCATACCAAATAAGAAAATTGCCGTAAAGACCAATAACAATAATATAGAACCTTGAATGGCGATATCGAATAAAAAATACATGAGTATCAATCCAATTCCAAATTCAATCATGCCAATAATCCAGAAGGGTATTAATTTACCGATAAAAAATTGCCATTTAGAAATAGGAGTTACATTCATTTGTTCAATAGTTCCCAATTCTTTTTCTCTGACAATGTTCAATGTAGAGAGCATTGAACCAATCATTGACACCAATACAGCGAGGATTCCGGGCACAAAAATATTTTTATAATCCATTTTTTTATTGAACCATCGTGATGTAAAAGCATGTATTTGAATGGGTATTTCGGATATTTCCTGACTATATATACTTGCCACATAAATCATATAATCACTTAAAAATTGTTGTAAGTAAGCAACTCCCACAGCGGCTTTCATGTTATTGACTGCATTAGCCGAAATACCAATGACAGGTTTTTCTTTGAGAAAAATTTTCTTTTCAAAATGCTGGGGAATTTCCAAGATAATATCTACATTGTCTTTTTTCATTTGTAAATCTGCTTCTTTTCTGGTGGGAATGATTTCAATGATTTTAAAATAATTTGTTCCTTCCAAGGAATGCTGAATATTACGTGAGAGGGAAGAATGGTCGTAATCAATCACAGCTACATTTAAACTTTTAATTTCCATATCAGCAGAAAAGGGGAAAATAAGCAAATATGCCAAAGGCAAAACGGTAATTAATCGGGCAAGTATCGGATTCCGAAAAATTTGAATAAATTCTTTTTTTATAAGAATTAATATTGTTCGCATAGCATTAAAATCATAACAAAATAGTAACGTTTCTATTTCTTATTCATTGTTAGAAAAGAAGAAATTTAAAAACTAATCCTAATAATTATTTTATCATATCATATATAGATGCTAATTTATTCAAAACTTTTATGTCGTTCTACAAAATTTAATGCAGGTATATTCGTTTAATGAATAAATCCTTTGGTGTTTTTCTATAATAGAATACAATAATGGCACAAGTAGAAATTACGATTAATTATGTTGCAGAATGGACTGATAAATCAGCGCGAGTCTTGGTATTGCAAACAAAAGACAAAATGAAATCATTCCCCATCATCATAGCAGAAAATGAAGCATTTAATTTAGTGAAAGAAATCGAACAAATTCAACTTAAACGACCACAAACTCATGATTTAATATATAATATCCTTATCGATTTTAATATACAAATAAATTATGTGCAAATTTATAATTTAATGGAAGGTATCTTTTATACCAGAATAAATTGTGCATTAGAAGATAAAGAGCTTAATATTGAATCTCGAGTATCAGATGCGGTTATATTAGCTTTAAAATACAAATGTCCGATATATGCTGAAGACTTTATTTTAGAACGAGTTGGTATATCTTCCGATGCATTGGAAGAGACCACTCCTGAAGAAGAATCACACCCTAATTTATCCAATAAATCCATCAAGGAATTGGAAATTATTTTACAAGAAGCCGTACAAAATGAAGATTTTGAATATGCTACCTTGATACGGGATGAAATTAATAAGAAAACAAAAATGTAATTTTTTTTTATTCATGCGTATGCAGGATTCTCTTGGTATAAAAAAGACTTTTTATGTTGATAATATGGAATATACATTGCAGGATGTGAGCCCTTCAGCGCATATTATCAACAAAAAAAGCTGGAGCTCTCGCTTAGAAGAAGAATTAAAATCTAATATTTTATTTAAACAAACACAAAAAGATTCCTTAGAAGGCGAACAAATATATCCTAGTCAGCTTATAGTACAACAAAAAATCGATTACAATGAAGGAAAACTCTTAGAGAAACAGTTTGATTGGTTTTTTATTTTTTTTATTTTATTATTTTCTCTTTTGGCATTAATAAAAGTATTGAGTCTGAAAAGTCTATATAATAAATTTTACTCAATCCCATTGTCTATAGAAAATAATTTTTTTAACTCGGGAGCTTTACTATTTATTATAATGTATATAGGTATAGGCATGGGATTGATATTATATTCATTTTTAGGATATTTGTTGCCAATAAAAAATGAACTTCTTAAAATACTCTTTTTTATTGGAGGATTTTCGTCTTGGATGTTACTTAAAAGTATGATTTATATTTTTAGCGGTGTTTTATTTAAAATCAAAGACCAAACACAACAATATTTTCAAAACATTATTGTCATTAATTACTATATAATAGTTTTTCTTTTTCCTATAGCATTAATATATCATTACTATCCTTTTGATTTTTTAATCTATTTATTTTTTATTTTATGGGGATTAGCACATCTGTATCGCATAGGTTTGGGCTTTTTTATTTTTAAATCAAAGTTTTATATATATGAAAATTTTTTATACTTTTGTACGATTGAATTTTTACCCTTATTGTTAGGGATGAAAATATCATTAAATTATGTGTAGTCAATAGATTGTGTAACTTAAAATGTATTAATATTGAAAATAAAAAGTATACTTTTTTCACAAAATCCTCCCATTGACTTTGATAAAACGCCCTATGCTGAATTGTCGAAAAAACACAATGTACAGGTAGATTTTTTTAAATTCTTTCAAATTCAAGGAATTTCTCTAAATCAATTTCAAAAAAATAAAATAAATATTCCTGATTATTCATCCATTATTTTTACTAGTAAGAATGCTATTAATAGCTTTTTTGCTATATTAAATGAGATGAAAATAAAATTATCTCCTGAGGTACGATATTTTTGTATTAACCAATCAACAGCATTATATCTTCAAAAATATATTAAATATCGTAAACGTAAAATATTTATTTCTGACGGTACAGCAAAAGAACTGGTTAATATTTTAGAAAATAATATGGAACATCCATTTCTCTTTCCTTGTTCTATTGATTCATGCGTAAATCCTTTATTGTCATTAATGGATAAAAGAAATATTAACTACCAAAAAGCAGAAGTATTCCAAATTGTAATGGCAAATCTTCATCACACGAAGATTGAAAATTATGATATGTTAGTGTTCTTTAGTCCGTATGGAATCCTATCATTAAAATCTAACTTTCCCAACTATCAACAAGGGGAAACCATAATTGCAGCATTAGGACATCAAGTTTTAGAAGTTGCAGGAGAATTAGGTATTAATATTGAAATTATGGCTCCTACAGCTGAACATCCTTCTATTTTTACAGCAATAGATGATTATCTGTTTAAAGTAAACGGGAAAAGAAAATAATTAATAAAATGAAGTTATTTAAGTTCTCTAAAAAAGAACGTATTTGTAAACGAAATGATTTTCAGTTACTCTCATCACAAGCTACTTCTTTTTATTCATATCCTTTCCGTTGTTTATATTTGGTTCGTCCCGCTAATTCATTTATCGTAAAAGTAGGGATTTCCGTACCTAAAAAAAATTTTAAATTAGCCATCCGAAGAAATCGTATCAAACGCATGATTAGAGAAACCTACCGTTTAAATAAAACGACTTTATATACTACTTTTGAAAATCACGCAATGGAATTGCTAATTTTTTTAATTTATACCGAAAAAAAAGAAATCCCGTATGATATTTTATATAAACAATTTAATTTATTATTAAACAAACTGATACATATCAATTTAAGGAATGAATTGAAAAATACAAATATTATCAATAATTGATATCTTTTTTATGTTATATTTGCAAACTCAAAATAAATTTAAAATAATTTTATAACTTACACATAATAAAATACTTAAAAAATGCGAAACAAAGGTTTTATTTTATTTATCGCTATTACATTAGGATTAATTTGTATATATTCACTCTCATTTACTTTCTGTACAAGAAATGTTGAAAATAAGGCAAAAGAATATGCATTGAATATTCCTGACAGAGAAAATATTTCAGTAGAATCAGCAGGAGATCCTTTTATGGAAACGTATTTATTGGATTCTATATATAAAGCACGTGAATATGAGTATATTCAAAAAATGTCGGATTCCGTAATTTATAATTTGCTTTTTGCAAAATGGACTTACAAAGAATGTAAGGAAAAAGAATTAAATTTAGGATTGGATTTAAAAGGAGGGATGAATGTAATGCTTGAGGTTTCTGTTCCTAACATTATTACTTCCTTAGCAGGCAATGGAGCGAAAGATTCTCTTTTTGTGAAAACAATGAAATTAGCTCTTGAAAAACAAAAATATTCTCAATCGGATTTTATTTCATTGTTTGAACAATCATTTAAAGAAATAGCTCCGGAAAATGCAAAATTAGCAACGATATTCCGAAAATTGGAATTAAATCAAAATAATCCTTCCAATGATGATGTTTTAAAAGCCTTGCGTGAAGAAACAGAAGCTGCTTTAAATAATACATTCATGATTTTACGAACCCGTATCGATAAATTTGGGGTAACTCAACCTAATATTCAACGTTTGCCTCAATCTGGTCGTATTATGGTAGAACTTCCGGGCGTTAAAGAACCCGAACGTGTACGTAAATTATTGGAAGGTTCTGCTAATCTTGAATTTTGGAGAACCTATGAATTTGCAGATATACAAGATTATTTCACTCAAATCAATGATAAGTTAGCTGCTTTGCAATCTGCTGAAGGAAAAGACACTACTTCTGTTGAAACAGATAGTTTATCAAGCACTTCGGAAGATTCTCTTGCTTTAGCATCGGAAACGACAAAAGATACATCTTTTGATTTAAGCGATGATGTGGGCAGTACTCCTGACGGACAAATGTCGCAAGAAGAAATTCAAGCTAAATATCCCTTATTCTCAAAGTTACAATTAAACGACAGAATTTCCGAAAAAGGTAAATTAGGACCTTTGGTAGGGTATTGTCATGAAAAAGATACCGCAGCAATTAACAAAATATTAAATTTACCATGGGTAAAAGCGCTGTTTCCACAAGATTTAAAATTATGTTGGCATGCAAAAACCGGGAAAGATAAAACTCCTTTCCATCAGTTAATCGCCTTGAAAGCTTCCGGAGAAAAAGGAGCTGTATTGGATGGAAATGTAGTAATTGATGCTCGTCAGGATTTTAATGAAAGAGCAGGCAATGAAATTAGCATGACCATGAATGCCAATGGAGCAAAACTTTGGAAAAAAATTACCGAGGATAATAAAGGAAATAGTATTGCCATCGTATTGGATAATCTAGTATATTCTTACCCTGTTGTTAATGAAGCAATTCCTAATGGTCGATCTTCCATTACCGGTGCTTTTTCTTTAGAAGAAGCTAAAGATTTAGCCAATTTATTGAAAGCAGGTAAATTGCCTGCTCCTGCCGTTATTGTTTCAGAAGAAATTGTAGGACCTACTTTAGGAAAAGAATCTATTCATGATAGCATGATTTCTTTCTTTGTTGCTTTTCTTTTGATACTTCTTTATATGATTTTCTTTTATAATAAAGCAGGTGTCGTTGCAGGAATTGCTCTAATGTTGAATTTCTTAATAGTAATGGGATGTATGGCATCTTTAGAAGCTGTTTTAACATTACCGGGAATTGCGGGTATGGTACTATCCTTAGGTATGGCAGTTGATGCGAATGTAATCATATATGAACGTATTAGAGAAGAAATTCGAGCGGGAAAAGGGGCTCGATTAGCTATTGATGATGGTTTTAAAGCTTCTTATTCGGCTATTATTGACGGTAACCTTACCACCATTCTTACGGGTATCATTTTGTTTATTTTTGGATCCGGTCCCGTTCAAGGATTCGCAGTAACTTTAATTATCGGGATTATTTCATCTATGTTTACAGCTATATTTATTGCAAGACTTATCTTTACATGGATGTTAAAACGCAATATTAAAGTTACATATAGTAATACGTTGACTGAAAATGTGTTTACAGGGATCAACATAGATTTTGTTGGGAAACGTAAAATATTTTATGTTATTTCTTGTATTGTTTTAGGGTTAGGCGTAGTTTCCTTATTTGTTAGAGGATTGGATTATGGGATTGATTTTACCGGAGGAAGAAGCTATACTGTTCGATTCGACCAGTCAGTAAAAAGCGATGAATTGCGTGAAAGTTTAACTAAAGCTTTTGATGGCGTTGCTCCCGAGGTAAAAACTTTTGGGTCAAATAAGCAAATGAAAATTACTACTAATTGGCGTGTGAATGAGAATAGTAGAGAAGTTGACTCCATTGCTGAACAAAAATTATATGAAGGGCTAAAACCTTTCTTCAAATCAGATATTACTAAAAATGATTTTAGTGTTACAAATCAAAATATAGGAGTTATTAGTGCTGTAAAAGTAGGCGCTGTAGTCTCAAGAGATATTACGAGAGGTGCAATTTTATCAGTTATTTTTGCCTTGATAGGAATTTTTATTTATATTGCTTTTCGATTCCGAAATTGGAGATTTGCTTTGGGTGGTATCCTTGCCTTGATACATGATACTTTGTTTACAATTGGAATGTTTTCAATTTTTCATGGCATTCTTCCTTTTACAATGGAAGTAGACCAAACATTTATAGCAGCTATATTAACAATTATCGGGTTTTCTATTAACGATACCGTAATTATTTTCGACCGTATTCGTGAATATAAAACATTGTATCCGAAACGATCTTTCCGAGATAACATAAATCATGGTATTAATAGTACATTAGGACGTACGATTAATACTTCAGGAACAGTTTTACTTACCGTACTTACTATTTTTATATTCGGTGGTGATGTGCTGCGAGGATTTATCTTTGCTTTAATGATGGGAGTTATTATTGGTTCTTATTCAACTATTTTTGTTGGATCACCTATTGCCTATGATTTAAATAGAAAAAACAACAAAGCAGAAAATAAATAATCAAAACAAATAACTCATACGAGTTTTAACAATAAGAGAGTGCTTAAACAAATACTCTCTTTTTTTATATCTAAATAAAGTGGTTTAAAAAAATAGAACAGTAACCTTAACAAAAAAAACATCGTAAAATAAACGTTAAAATCTGTCAAAATATGAAAAAATCAAGAAGAAAGTTTACATCAGTTTTTAAGACAAAAGTTGTGTTA